>MNEA01000113.1 GCA_001917435.1 Acidobacteria bacterium 13_2_20CM_2_57_6 | reverse complement strand
GAGGGTCACACCCGTTCCCATCCCGAACACGGAAGTTAAGCCTCGCCGGGCCGATGATACTGCACGGGCAACTGTGTGGGAACGTAGGTCGCTGCCGGGATTAAATTGAAAAGGCCGGTCACGGTTTAACCGGGGCCGGCCTCTTGTTTTTTGCGCCTTTTTGGTGCGACAGAACCGTCCTTATCTTGATCTGGCGCCCTCATGGCCAGCGGGGCACAGTCGAAAAAGTACTATTGACCTTGGCCATCCCGAGGATTAAAGTCATCTCCTACTCTCCGGGCCCGGTAAATACCCACGGTGAGGTCCTTCATGACTACCAGTATTGCCACCAACCCCGCAGCCAGCGCTTTACAAGAACGATGGGAGAGGCTTCGCAGCCATAAGCGCACCATTTCCCGCGTGAAGTTACTTGTGGAATGGGAACAAGGCGAAGCGCATGAACGCGCCAACGCCGTCACCGTGGACGTGAGCCACTCCGGCTGTATGGCCGTCGTGGGAGCGGACCTGCCGCTGCACAAGCGCGTACGGCTGATTCATCCGGCCACGGGCCGCAAGGCGGACGCCGAAGTTGTCTGGCGCAGCCATGAAGCCTGGGATGCAGGATTCGAATTGGTGCAGCCGGACGCTTCGTTCTGGGGCCTGAAATAACTGCTTTCGCGCCACTCTGGCGCGAATCTACTTAGGCCATTTTTCCTTCGGCAGACTCTTCTGAATTGTTTCGAGATTCTGGAAACCGTCCTTAATGACGGTCTGTTTGACGTTATCCTTCGTCACTGCGACAGGCCTCAAGAGAGTTGCGGGAACCGTTTTACTTCCGATCGAAATCTCAGTGGTAGTCTTGACAGTTTCTCCCTTAGCCCAAGCCATAGCCGCTTCAGCGGCCTGGGTCGCTTGTGAACCTAGCGGCTTGTACACCGTCATGGTCTGAGTGCCATCGAGGATGCGAATGATAGCCGCCAGGTCGGCGTCCTGGCCCGACACAAGGATTTTTCCAGCCAGTTTGTGGTCCTCCAGCGCCTGGATCGCGCCGCCCGCCGTGCCGTCATTCGAAGCGACCACCGCAACAATGTTTCCCTTGGTGGAATCAATGGCCGCGGACATGTGCGCGTAAGCCTCTGAGGGATCCCAGTCCTTGGTCCAGGTGTCCGAGACAATCTTGATGTCGCCCCGATCCACGAATGGCTTCAGGACTGCCATTTGCGCGTCGTGCAGAATCTTGGCGTTGATATCGGAAGGAGAACCACCGATCAGGACATAATTTCCTTTTGGCGCCCTCTGTGAAAGAAAATAGGCTTGCAAGTAGCCCACCGCCGAAGCATCGACTCCAATAAAGAATGTGACGTCCGCGTTGCGGACCAAGCGTTCGTAACAAAGCAGAGGGACGTGCCTGGCCTTCGCAGCGCTGACGATGCGCACGGCTTTGTCCGCATCGTGAGGCACGAGAACCAGGGCTTTCACGCCGGAATCTAGCAGCTTCTGCGCCTGTCGCAACTGTAACTCATCGTCGCCTTCGGCTGTTTCCACGAGTACATTCGCGCCCAACTCCGCGGCGCGTTTCTGGAATCTGTCGAGGTCCGTCTGCCAGCGTTCGACTTTCAACGAGTCCATCAGAAACCCAATCTTCACGCCGTTCGCGGGTTGAGCTTTTTGCTGAGCATTCAGAAAAAGGCCGGGGAATGCGAGCGCCAGCACAAGCGGACACACTCGTCCTACCTGAGAGAGAGTTGACATCGGAAGACCTCCGCACATTGACGGAAAAGTAGCACTGTAGTGATGCGGGCACAACCATATTGCTGTAGGCGGAAGGCAAACGGTTACGTTCAGTTCTGTAGTTCAGTGCCGATGGGTCAACGGGTGACTCTATTTCCCTGAAGCGTCCAAATACGCGTGTAGAAACGCGCCGCGAATCCGGCAGCTCTCCAGATCGAAAACGCCGCGATTCAGCCTTGTTTACTGCTCAATTTTTCAGTTTTCCAGAGGCCTAACGGATCCTGGAACAGAAGTTCTGGACTCGTCCGTAGACTTCGATTCCTTCGGTGCAGATATACTCTGCTTTTCGTTCACCGTGAAAAGCAGGTAATTGGTGAAGGTGTTCCTCCGCCGTATGCGCCGTCCCCGCAAATCAAAGTAGATATCGGCGCTGGCAGGCAGCCACATGTTTTCCTTCTGGCTGCGGAAAGTGACCGGGCCGAATTCGATATCCATGTGCTCGGCGAGAAGCTTGATCTCTGGCATGGCAGACTGCAAATCGGTCTCCATGCGCACCACCTGATGGGTATTCTCCTGGATCCACGCCCGGCCCTTGAACGCAATGGGGGTCAGCGGACTATTGACTGCGGCCCGGTAACCTCTCAGGCGGCTCGGCTTTTTGGGCTTTTGGGAAAAGTGAATTTGCCAGGCTCGGCTGTCCTTCCATTGTCCCAATCCTTCGCAACGCATGTCATAGTCGTCGCGGTAGTAGGGATGAAAAACCAGCACCGCAGCGGGAAGACCTGTGGTGGCAATCGCGTCTGGAAACACGCTCAAGTCGGTAGTCCCGTTCCGGTACTCCTCGACACTGAGATAACCCGGGCTCAATTCCGAAATGGAAACCACGTAATTGAAGGAGCGCTTTTCTTCGCGGGTTGCGAGTCCCCACTCATTCACGACCTGGTGGTTGAGATGTTCGGTAGCCGTGATACGGTCAACGCTCTTCATAAACTCGCGAACGTGATCTGCCGCGCCGTCGAGAATCTCTTGCAACGGGCAAGCAATGCCGGGCTCCACTGCCGGCAGCGGCTCCGGGACGCTCAATTTTTGAAGCAGCTTGCTCGCGATCGCTGCCTGCTCCTTGGGGGGGCCCCCATCCAGAAATGCGTGCAAGACCTCCGTCGCAGGCGCAGTTTGGTTTTGCGCAATCAGCGATTCCGCCAGCGGCAGCCGTGCGCCATTCGCAAGATTCTTGCCTAGTTCAAGGCTGCGTTCCGCGTGGTTCACCGCCTCCGTAAAATCGGACTGGCGAAAACAAACAATGGCCAGCAGTTCATGAGCGCGCCATGAATTCGCATCCACTTGAAGGGCGCGATCCAGGTAGCCCTTGGCGGCGGGGTAATCCCCTTTGCGCGCCATGATCGTGGCAAGCGCCTGCAGGGTCAGTCCGTGCTTGGGATCAAGCGATAGAGTCTTTTCCCAACTGGCTTGCGCGGCGGCCAGCTTCCCCTGGCGATCGGCCAGCAAACCCCGGATGTAATTCACCTCAGGATTTCCCGGGGCCAGACGGTACGCTTCGTCGAGATGTCTTTGGGCCTCCTCCAGCCGGTTCGCTTGCAACGCTGCGGTGGCTTTGCCGAGTTCCTTCTGCAACTTCGGCGAGAGTGCCGGCGGACCCTGGGGCGCGGAGACCGTCGATGAGCTCGACTCTCGTTTCAGCGCGATGTACGCCTGCTCGCTCTCACTCCCATGGGTCAGGTTCACTCGCTCGCTGGCCGTCAAATATCCGGGTGCGGAAACGACGATCGTGTACTCGCCGGGGCCCAGCCCGTCAAAAATGGTCTGGCCGCCCATCGTCGTTCCGGTCGAGAACACCGGGCTGTCCAGATGCTGCAAAGTCACGGTCGCGAGGCCACTGAAGGTGCCCCCGCCCTCGTCACGAACGGTTACGATTAGCCGGGTGACGGCAACTTGCCCTCCTGCGGACTGTGCTTGTGCGGCAGTCCGTTGGGCAGCTTTGCTTCCCTGAGCAGGAAACAACAGAGACAGAATGAGGAATGTCCAGAGTGACATCGGAATGCGCCGGAGAGTGGGCACAATATTCCCCATTTGCGCGCAGGGCCGTTCCCAACAATTTGAAGCTGAACCTGGTCCCTGCTGTCTAGGTGTGGACCACTCGTTGCCGGGAGTGTCTTACAGGGAAGAGGCGAGGTCAAGGCCAAATAAAAGCGAATGGTTTCACTAGGCCGAAGTTGCATGGCAAAAGCGCGCTTGCGGCAATCATCCAGACATGGATTCGTCGATGCCGTAGGCATAGCCGAACGAGGAAGAATCCAGGAATCACGGCTTGGCAGTGATTAACTGGTCGAGACGCGGAGAGATTCGTGAGCTTAGATCTGCCACCCAGAAGGCTGCTACCACTCCCGTGAAAGCATCCATCGTATAGTGCGCGCGCAAGATCAGGACGGTGGCCACCTCGAATACAGCAAGCAGGATGGCGGCGGCTGTCAGCCAATTCCGGCGGAGGCGGGATAACTCAATTGCCGCAAAAACCGCAATGGCCGTATGTCCGGAAAAGAAAAAATCGTTCGCGACATGATAAGTCACTAGGAGCGAAGGAAAACCCGGATAGTGCCAGATCATATTGGGCGGCGGAGGCAGCGCGCAAAGCGCCTGCATCAATTGGCGCAGAGTCATAAGCAGGAACAATCCAAGGAAGGGCCGGACGCTTCCCCCGAAAAGCCAGCGTCCCAGCAGAAAAAGCCCTAGCGCGTCGATCAAACCGGAGCTTGCGATCAGCAGCGCGTTAGCTGCGCCGCCGTTTTGCGAAAAATACGAATTGAGTCCTGCGGTAAAGTTGTGCAGCCCATCGCGGATTCCGGGGCCAGGAGTAGTTCTCGCGCCGATGAGTGATTGCGTCCAAAACCACAGCGCGAGGACAATTCCTGTGACCAACAGCCGCAAGAGCAAACTGCGCCAGGGGCCGTTATTTTCGGCGTGCGTCATAGCCCGCTCTTTGTCCCCATGCAAATTCAGCTATTCGCGGACAGTCCGTTGCATCATCTCCAGTGCTAACCCCCGCGCTTTTCGCAGATCGAGTTTTCCGGTGCCTAGATAGGGAAGATTTTCGACGCGCACGAACTGGTCCTTCCGCGGCCGCCAAAGCGCAGGCAGGTCACTGTGGCCCAATTTCTCGAGGCAATCTTCCAGCTTGGACTCATCCAGCGTGTGCAGCACCACCAGGCGCTCACCCTTCTTCTCATCGGGGACGGCAGTGACCACAAAAGACTGTTCCGTAACTCCCGCCAGCTCTTGCAGAATGTCCTCGACCTTGATATGCGGTACCATTTCCCCGCCAATTTTGCTGAACCGGCTCAAGCGGTCGGTAATGCGAATAAATCCATCCTCATCCATTCTCGCGATGTCTCCGGTGTTGTACCAGCCGTCCCTGAGAACCTCGGCGGTTTTGTCCGGCTTGTTCAAATAGCCGCGCATGATATTTGGGCCGCGCACCAGCAGCAGGCCCGGCTCATCCACGCCAAGGGGCTGTAAGGTTTCCGGGTCCACAATTTTCACCGAAATTCCTGGTAGGGGATGACCGATGCTGCCGCGCTTCGCCCCAACCTGCCGGAACGATGCCGCGCGAAAATCGATCGTGTTTACGGTGACCGCCGGCGAACATTCAGTGCAGCCATACCCTTCGTGCGGACGGATGCCAAAATGATCCTCGAAGGCTTGCGAAATGCGGTCGGGCAGTTTTTCGGCGCCGGCCATAACGAAGCGCAAGCTTCCGAAATCCTCGGGGGTGCAGCGGCGGGTGTAGGCATTCAGGAACGTCGGCGTGGCGAGCAGCATGGTGACCGCGTATTTGTTGACAAGCGCCCCGATGACGCGCGAATCGAGGGGATTCGGATGAAAAACGACGCCGATGCCGGTGGCCGCGGGCAGACAAAGCGTCCCCGTAAATCCGAACGAGTGAAAGAACGGAAGAATTCCCATGATGCGGTCTTCCGCATGGAGCATGAAAACCTGATTGAGCTGCTGCACGTTCGAAGCAATATTGTAATGCGTGAGGATCACGCCCTTCGGCTCGCCGGTCGAGCCGCTGGAAAATATAATTGTGGCGATGTCATCAAGAGACGCAGTGCGATCGCAGCCCGCGAATTTCGCGAGGGCCTTTGCCGGCAAAAGGCCGGCAGCTAGTGCAGCAGCGACGCGTTCACCGAAGCCGGTGTCCTTGGCGACGTCCTCGATAAAAATCACTTCGCCGGGAGGTTGGATCTTAACCTTCTCCAGAAATTTTCGCGCGGTCACCACCGTTTTCAAGTTGCACTGCTGCGCGCACGAGGACAGCGTTTCGTTCGAAACCGTGTAATTCAGATTTACCGGCACTTTGCCCATCAACATGGCCGCGAAATTCACGAGCGCGCCGGGAACCGACGGCGGCAGCAGGATGCCGATCATTTCCTGTCCTTTCCAGCGCTTTCGCAATCGGCGCGCAAGCACCACAGCTCCCACCAGCGCCGCAAACCAGCTCAGTTTCGGCCTTTGCCCATCGGCCATCGCGAAACGGAAAGGATGTCTGCGCGCTGAGTACACAAATGATTCGGGAAGTGTGTGCATGCGCTTCTTGCGGCGCGCGAACGCTTCCGCGCCGAGATCCTGCACGGCCAGGCGGACTTCCTGCGCCGTGGCCGTCGGGGGCAGGGGCTTTCCAAAAGTGACTCGCACGGGATAAGGAATCTGGCGCGGAAATTTCCAGAGAAATTTGCCGCCCGCAAAACTGAAGATCGAGCCCCACACGCCGTCCAGATTCACGGGAATGATGGGAACGTCTACGCCTTTGATGATGCGTTCCATGCCGCGGCGGAAGGGCAGCATCTGGCCGATCCGCGTCATCTGGCCTTCCGGGAAGATGCAAACGATTTCGCCATTCTTCAGCGCGTCAGTTGCCAGTCGCAAGGAATGAATCATTTCCCGCGGCCCTTGGTCCGACGCGATGGGAATCACTCCCATGATTCTTGCGAATGGTTTTACGAGCGGGTGCTCGTAGGACCCCTTGAACATCAAAAAACGGATGGGACGATCGATTGATGCGATCAGCAGCACGGCGTCAGCCATGGAGACATGATTGGGCGTCAGCAACGCTCCGCCACGCGCCGGCACGTTTTCGCGCCCTTCCACATCCAGCCGGTACAACGTGTGCGTGGCAATCCAAAGTATCAGCCGCAGCAACGAGTCCGGCAGCAGCCACAGTACATAGGCCGTCGCCCCCAGTGTCGCAATCGCCGACCAGAAGAAAATTCCGCCCGGGCTGAGACGGGCAAAATGTGTCGCCGCGTAATACACACCGGACGCCGCACCGATGCCCACAAAAGAAAGCCAATTCGCGGTGCCGATAACGACGCCCTTCTTGTCTTCCTCGGGCTGGTGCTGGATCAGCGCGCTGATCGGCACAATGAAGAATCCGCCGAAGAAGCCTAGTTGCGCGAGCAGCAACAACACGGTTCTGAATGGCACGTGCGGAATTGCTAGGCAAAGTCCGAGGACCGTCATGCCCATGGAGCCGAGAGGAATTAATCCATACTCGATTTTTCCGCCCGAGAGGTATCCCGCTGCAACGCTGCCCAGGCCGATGCCGATCGCGATCGCCGCTTGCAGAAAACCTCCTTCGGTCGAACGGATGTGCAACACGTCTTGCCCATAGATGAAAATGTTGAATTGCAGCAGTCCGGCAACGAAAAAAAAGTAGGTGTTGCCGAGCACCGCCAGCCTAAGCACACGGTCGCGGCGAATCAATTTCACCGGCGACCAGACGTCGATCAGTGAAGTGGAATGAAATTTCTTTGCGGGGTCCGCAGCGGGCACGCGGCTGATGCCAAAGCTCCACGCCAAACCGACAATGGTAAAGCCGAGCAGCAGGGCCCCTGAATAGACTTCGCGCCCACCGAATGCCTCGGCGAGGAACGAGCCGCTCACGCTTCCGATGATGATGGCAAGGAAAGTCCCGAGTTCCAAGATGCCGTTGCCCCAAGAAAGTCTTTCCTGCGGAAGCAGTTCCGGCAACAATCCGTATTTGGACGGCCCAAAAAACGCTCCCTGTGTGCAGACGAGAAAAATGGCCGCCAGCGCCAATTTCAGATTGGGCCCCACGAGCGCCGCCGTCGCGAACAACATGACGCCCACTTCAAATACTTTTGTCCAGATGGTGACTGCGCGCTTGCTGAACCGATCCGCCAGATATCCGCCCATCAGCGAAAAAAGAATGAAGGGAGCGGCGAACAGCACGCCAACAAGCAACTCCATCTGATCGCGCTGCGCCTTGTCTTTTTCGACGGCAAGAATCAGGTAGATGACCAGAAATTTCAGCGCATTTTCATTGAAGGCGCCCTGGAATTGCGTGGCAATCAGGCTCCAAAAGCCGAGCCGCCACTTTTTTCCTGTCACACGTATGGAAAGGTTTTCTTCGGCCGGCATGCACGCTCACCTAAAGCGTTGCGATTAGAACGCAGGAAATGCAATTAGTCTAGCAATCCCGGTCCGCCAGAAGTGCGGCGGCTACCCCTTCTGTGCCGAAAACGGGACGCTGACACGCCAACGCCGCCTGTTTCAATTCGCGATACGATAGCCAGCGCTACAAGGGGGCGGAATGAACGCACCGCGCGGAGCTCAAACGGTCTTGATTACCGGTGCCACCGATGGATTGGGAAAGGCCGCGGCGCTCTTGCTCGCCGGGCGGGGCTACCGCGTGTTCGCGGCAGGCCGTTCAGCGGAGAAACGCACGCAACTCGATGCCTTGGCGAAAGAAAAGAATTTGCCGCTCGAAACCCTAGAAATGGACGTCTGCGACGACGGCTCGGTGCAAAAGGCTATGGCTTCCGTCTACCAAAGGGTCGGTGCGATCGACGTGCTGATCAACAATGCGGGATTTGTACAAGTCGGTGGCGTCGAGGATCTGCGCCTGGAAGACTGGCGGCGGCAATTCGAAACAAACTTTTTCGGGGTGATTCGCGTGACCCAAGCTGTCCTCCCCCGCATGCGAGAACGCCGGAAAGGTCGCATCCTGATGATGAGCTCGGTCTCCGGCTTCGTGACGCCGCCGACGCAAGGTGCGTATAGCGCTTCAAAACATGCCATCGAAGCGCTAAGCAACGCCTTGCGTCACGAACTCTATCCTTTCGGCATCCACACGATTCTCATCCAGCCCGGCTACATCATGACCGGGATTCAGAGCACCGCCATGAATCTGGCACAGCCATATCAGGAAAAATTCAAAACCGGACCTTACGCCAGCATTTACGCTTCTTATTTAGGAAACGCCACGAGCACCCGCGCACAGTCCAAAACCACGCCGGAAGACTGCGCACGCGTCATGCTGAAAGCCATTGAAGCTCCGCGGCCGAAAGCCCGTTACGGGGTAACCCCGCTCGCGACTTTCGCGAAATGGTCCAAGCGGCTGCTTACCGACAGCGCGGCCGATCGCATCATTCGCCGGCGATACGGAATCAGTTGCGAAGACTAGCCGGCTAAGCGGTCACGGATTGGAAATCTGGAAGGAAAGGCTGTTCTCCCGCTGCTCCTGCCATGTCTTCGACCACGCCTCATGCACCGGGCTCTCGGCATAATCGGCAGCGGCCTCGGCGCTCGTGAATTCGATGGCATAGACGCCGCTGAAGTCCTTGATCTGGTTGCGCGAAGTTTTCAGCCACACGTTCTTGATGCCTGGAATTTTTCCAGCCATATCCTTGATGCCGCTAATCGCCTTTTCCCGGTCGTAATTCGATACATTGTCTTTGAATTTGTACACCACCACGTGCAGCACCGTTTTCGGCTGCCCGAAGCGGTTCAGTACGGCCGCGCTGCGCGCATGCAACGTCCCCGCCGCGATTCCCGCGCCGAATATTACCGCGCCAAGGACAATCGGTAACGCGCGTTTCATGACTGAAGTCATCTCTTCCTCCGCTATTTGCACCCTGCCAGTTTATGGAAGACAACCAAGAGGAAGCAAATCGCATAGCAAAGGTGCGCGGTCGCTACCCCAAACGGTTTGACGGAAGAGCGCCAAGGCCGTTACCCTCCCAAGGCGGATTCATCCTTAGGAGAATAAATGCCAACAGCGACACGCTGGATCTTGTCTTTTTGTCTGATCGCAATCTGCGCGTCCCGGGCCCGAGCCCAGGTCCCGGATCAAACGAAGCAATTGGCGCACGACATTTTCAAGCAGCTCATCGAAATCAACACCACCGATTCTGTTGGTAATGTGACCACGGCCGCCGAGGCGATGGCCAAACGCCTGCGCGACGGAGGTTTCGCCGAGGGCGATATTAAAGTCGCCGGTCCGAACGAACGCAAGAAGAATCTCGTCGTGCGTTTTCGCGGAACCGGAAAACGCAAGCCCATCCTTTTCATCGGCCACTTGGATGTCGTCGAAGCGCTCCGCTCGGACTGGACCACCGATCCCTTCGAATTCATCGAGAAGGATGGCTACTTCTACGGGCGCGGCACCGAGGACATGAAGGAAGGAGACGCCATCCTGGTCACCAATTTCATTCGCCTGAAAAGGGAAGGATATCTTCCGGACCGCGACCTGATCGTCGCCCTCACTGCCGATGAAGAAGGCGGCTCTTCCAACGGCGTGGACTGGCTGCTCAAGGAGCATCGCGACTGGATTGACGCGGAATACTGCATCAATCTGGACGGCGGCGAATTCGAAAAGGACAGAGACAAACGGCTGCTCGCGGGAATTCAGGCCAGCGAAAAAGTCTATGTGGATTTCCAATTCGAATCGCTGAATCCCGGCGGCCATAGCTCCGTCCCCAGCCCGGACAACGCTATCTATCACTTGGCCGGTGCGTTGGCCCGCCTGCAATCCTTCTCGTTCCCCTTGGAAATCAATGAGATCACCCGCAGCTATTTCCAACGGAACGCCGCCATGGAGAGCGGCCAGCTCGCCGCAGACATGAAAGCTGTTGCCAAGCAGCCGCCCGATCCCGCGGCCGTAAAACGCCTCTCGGCGGTACCCTATTACAATTCGCTCTTGCACACCACCTGTGTTGCCACCATGCTTTCCGCCGGACACGCCCCGAATGCGCTTCCGCAAACCGCTCGCGCCAATGTCAACTGCCGGATTTTTCCCGGCGAGGATCCGGAAGAAGTTCACAAAGCGCTCGAGCGCGTTTCGAACGACCCAAAAGTAAAAGTTACCGTCGTCGCGCAGCATGCTGCCGACGGAAAAGTCGTTGCCGTTGTGCCCGTGCCGCCGTCGCCGCTGCTCCCGGAAGTGACTCAGGCCATGGAGAAGGTTTTGGCCGCCATCTGGCCGGGTGTCCCCCTCGTCGCAACCATGTCCACGGGCGCCACCGACGGCAAGTACACGCGCAGCGCCGGCATCCCGACCTACGGCATTTCCTGCATGTTTTTTGACAAGAACGATAATCGCGAGCACGGCAAAGACGAGCGCGTTGGCGTGCAGGACTTTTACGATGGCGTGAATTTCAACTATCGGCTGATGAAGGAACTCTCTTGGTCGAAGTAAACGATTCGTACAAGAACAGAATCGTGTGGCAAAACAAAACGGCCCGGAGAAGTGATCTTCGCCGGGCCCTAAATTTCAACAGTTGAATATCTAGCTAATTAGGGTTTGCCGGGCGCGGCCTCGCCGGTTTTCGGATCGGTCGGCGTAGTCGCGCTCGCCGCAATGGGTTTGGCGGCTTCGGTCGTGTAACGCGTCAAGTAGGGCATGAACGGCGTCACCTCGAACGGCATCTTCTCGCGTTCCGCCACCGCCCCTATCGGTTTGCTCTTGATGAGATCCAGCTTGTCGTTCCATGGATCCAGCTTTACGCGTCCGCCAATGGGAAGTGCCGTGATCATCTGCGGGTCTTGCTTCTGATCGGTTGGCAACGAGGTCCGAAGAGCACCGATAACCGGCACGCGATCGCCGAGGTGCGCGCTGATCAGGTTCGGAATTTCCTTCTGCCGGGTCTGCAGGGCTTGAAAGAATAGCGAGGCATTCGCCAGTTGCCAGCTTTTCGCCAATTGCGGGTTCTTAAGTGCATTTGCTAACAGCTCCGCCGCCTTCTTGTTGGCCGCGTCTTCTTCTTCTGGCGTGCGTTGAAAGCCAAAATGACGGAAGGTTTCCTTGTCCTCGATCAGCAACTGATCGAAGAAAGCCAGGCTGGAATCGAGGCGATGGCCGAGAATGGCGTGGCTAAGCTCGTGCGCTATGATGGTGGCCAAGCTGGCTTCATCGGGGAGCACGTCAATCAAGCCACGGCTCAGCACGATGGTATGCCCGACCGTGTAGGATTCCAATGTCGTTGTCGTCATCACGCGGCAGCGCACGTCGGGGTCGAGGTCAATATTGTTGGTCACCTCGAGATTGTTCACTACCGTCTCGAGTGCTTTGTCGACTTCCCCTTTTGGAGCGATCAATCCAATTCGCTCCAGCCGGTCTATCACATTATCTTCCGCCTGCCGGTCCCAGGAGCGTTGTGCCTGAATCGGGGAAAGGTCATTCGCCGTCTTGGTGTCGTCCTGCACCGGCGCCTCCACCAGAATCTTGCTCAATTCCTGCTCTTGGCTGGCGTGGCCCAGGTTGTAGCCCAAAATCCCAGCTGGAGTGCCCGCCGCCCCCGTAAGCGCCGTTAAAGCGCACAATGTTGAAGTCCTGATCTTCCACCCAGATGCGGCCCAGGAAACGGCCCTTGCCGGACTTGTCGAACGGCGTCACGTCGAATACCAGGCAGCGCACTTCGCCGAGAAATTCCCGGCGCACGTAATCGAACTTATAGTGCTGCTTATCAAAACCATTGGTGTCGATGAAGATCATCTGCAGGAAGCCGTCCGGCAGGAATTGCATCGCGAAAGAAAAGAAGTTGCCGATGGACCCGAAAATCTTCTTTCCCTTGCCGGTAGTGTCCGACAAGGAAACCAATGCGACGCCCTTGGAGAAGTCAGCGCGCCCCAGAAAATATTTATCGCCGGCGGGGACGTAGCCAAGTTCCTTGTCGGGCCTTAGGTTCTGGATGTACGTCTCCACCAGCGGTGAATACTGTTTGATTTGTTGGTTGGCACGGTTTTCGTTGGTGACCACGCGGTCGATGACTTCATCCATGGTCCGCGGCTGATCGGCCGGCTTTGGCGCCGCCGCCGCGGCAACTGCGCCCAGACCGCCCAACATCACAATGCAAAAAAATGTCACTGCCTTGCGCATCTTCTCTCTCCCCTCAGTATGCCAGGCGGAATTCAATTCGCACGCGCGCCGGATAATCCACCGGCTGACCTTCACGTTTGGCCGGCTTGAATTTAATCTGCTGCGCTGCGCGAGTTGCCGCTTCATCGAGACCATGGCCCAGACCGCTTACCACCCGGTTCACCTGAATGCTGCCGTTTGCCAGGAATACCATCTCGAGAACGACGTCGCCTTCAATCCTTAGACTACGCCCTTCCGCGGTGTACTCCGGGCGCGGTTTGTCCAGGATGTCAACAGGCGTCGTGGGGCTTTCGCTGGCCGCTGCTTTCTTCTTGGGCGTTTCGGTTGCCACCGTCTGGTCCGCGAACCCCGTGGTTTGCAGCGTGCCGCGCTTGGGGCTGCTTGGCGGAGGATTCGCAACGCCGTTTCCGAAACCCGTGCTCGCCACCGTGCCGCGGATTCCTTTATCGCCGCCGGTGCCGTTCCCGTATCCCGGTCCGCCCGGCAACGCCGGCGAGCCGAGACGATTGACGTTCGTTGCTTTGTTTGGATCGCCCTTGCCGGGGATACCGTTAGGATCGCCGAATCCGCCGGTTTGTACTTTGTTCAGCGGGGCCACGACCGTTGGCACAGCTGCGCTGCCTGATCCGAGATTGCCGACTTTCACTTCATCTTTCGGACGTTTTGGCTGGTTCTTCGGCCCTTCGATTTTCACCTGCTCGAAAACAGGATTGAGCTCAACGGGTTTTGCTTCCAGCGTTTTTATCTTGGGCGGTTCCGCCTTGGGCGCCAGAAAAACATGTGTCTGTTTTGGGTTCAGCTTCACCGGCTCCGGCGCAGGCTTTGGTTCCGGAACCTTGGCCTTCACCTTGGGTGGTGGTGGAGGCGGTGGCGCCACCGGGATTAACGTCACCGGCTGCATCAATTCCGTTGGGCGAAGATTCAATGCCGTTCTCATCTGTTCCGGGAAAAGTAGGGGAATCATGAGCAGGAAGCCCACGATCGCAAGTTGTCCGGCAGCGCTAAGGCCGATGCGGTCCCAGCGCGGTTTCGAATCAGGGAGTAGCGCAAGGCGCGCCGGAACTGGCCTGGTGCCGATAGCCTTTTTCCACGCCTGGGGATCGCCGGAGCGACCGCGGTTGGCCTCAAAACCGACGCCCATCGTCGTCTTACGTGGTGGATCTGCAAGCATGGTTGTCATCCGCGTGCCGCCTCGTGAATTTCCGGTCTGCAAAGTGGGATGTCTTGGAGTTTCAAGCGATCCCAAGTCCGCTTGCAGAGTAGAGAATGCGCTGTAGCAGTACCACAGTACTGACGAGGCTGGGGGCGTCCGAATAGGACTTTCGTACTAGCGTCGCGAAGTCGCTAATGCTGCCGCGAGCGCACCATAGCGCACCTTAATTCCAACCCGGCGAGACAGTTTCCGTTGCGAGTCTGGGGGTGCAACACTCATTAGGATACCGCAATTCGAACCTGGGTTGTTTCAGTTTTGCACACCACTTTCCAGCCGCCGGGCTTATGCTCTAGGATGCAAAAGGTACCCCTTGCCGGAGTGCGGGTCTATCGGGGCTTTACCTCTCTAGCCCGGCAGGTAAATGATTGAGGATCTCCCAAAACGCGGCGGTGAAAGTGGGTGCGTGGATCTTTCTCACCCGTTCGACGACCAGGCGCCTCTGCTGGACTGGTTGTACGCCCAGTCGCAGGCTGGCCGCTGGAAAATCTCGCGCGAACGATTCGCCGCGGTGCTCGAGCGCAGCGCTAAGAAGACGTTGTCCCCGGGAACGGTAACGCCGCAAAAACTCCAGGAGTATCTGAATGCTTTGCATCTCGAAGATCTTGCGCTGGCCACCGCTTGCGCCGATGGCAGCGAAATCGCCTGGGAACATTTTTTCGCCACGTACCGCGCTTACCTGCGCGCTGCGTCAGCCGCGATTCTTCGCTGCAGCGCGGGTTCCGCTGAAGCCCGCGATCTCGCGGATTCGCTCTTCACGGAGTTGTACGGTTTGGCGGACGGCGAGGGCTCGGAGCGTTCGCTCTTCCGCTACTTCCACGGGCGCAGCTCATTGAAGACCTGGCTCCGCGCTGTTCTTGCGCAGCGGCACATTGACTCCATCCGCGCTGGCCGGCGCTTCGAGGACCTTGCCGAGGACGAATCCGGCGACGGACAGCCGAAAGCTCCGCTAAGAACGCAGATGCCCCCGGTCGATCCGCACCACGATCGGTACATAGCCTGGTTCACCCGCGCTTTGCAATCCGCACTCGATGGCCTCGAGCCACACGAGAAGCACAGGCTCCGCCTTTATTACGCCGAAGAAAAAACACTCGCGGAGATTGGACGCCTGCTGGGCGAGCACGAATCCAGCGTCTCGCGGCATCTCGACCGCGTGCGGCGCGATTTGCGCCAAGCCGTCGAAGACATTCTTCGCCAGGGCATTGGCGCGGCGAACGGTTCCGTGGTTCAACCCGGCCTTAGCGATGCGGAGATCGCTCTCTGCTTCGAATATAGCGCGGGCGAAACGCCCATCGATTTGGATAAATTGCTGCCGCCTACAGGATCTCCAGGCCCAGCGGCCGGAAAGCGGACGCCGTGAGCGCCCAATGTAGGAGCCAATGCAAGAAAGCGGCAATATGCCGTTCTAACTATGGAGAACCCAATGGCGCCTGACGAACGCGATCGTATTTTTGACAAAGCGCTCGCACGCCATCTGCGCGCCGATAGTTCTTCGCCGGACTCGATGAATCCGTCTTCCCGCGAGTCTGCACGCGCCAGCGAATGTCCCGGTCCGGAAACCCTGGCCGCCTATCACGAGCGTTCTCTGCTTCCCGAGGAAATGAATTCCTGGAAGGAGCACATCGTTGGCTGCTCCAACTGCCAGGCCATTCTCTCGCACTTGGAAGCGACGGACGAGATTCCCTTGCAAGCCGCTGTAGAAAATAGAGTCTCGGCCCAGGAAGAATCCGTGCACCAGGTGGCTGCGTCCGGCCAACGCCAGCCTGCGGTTCCCTCAATTCTTCCCAAGCAAACCCGCCGCGCACGCCTTTTCTACGGCGCGCGCTGGCAATGGCTCGCTCCCGCGGGAGCTCTTGCCGCTGGCCTGCTCGTCTGGATAGCGCTGCATGAAAAGCAGCCGCTGGCTCCTCCAAATAGGAACGAAGTCCAGATCGCGACGAAGCAGGCGCCTCCTCCACCCTCGCCGTCAGTTTCCGGAGCAGCTCAAGAAACGTCGCCGCCGTCAAACGGCGGCGGTGCCAAACCTCAGTCCGCGGTCGATGAATTTGCAAGAGCGAAAGTAGGGCACACTTCAGGTGCTGCAAAAACGGATAGCAAGCGGGAATATATTGCTCAGGCTTCTCCCCCCAGACCAATGGTCGATAAAGAGCGCGAGTTGCAAAAAGACGCGGGTCGCACCCCCTCCGTTGATTTGCTTCGCGCCCAGGAACAATTGGATCGCGACGCCAAGACAGCCGACAACGCAAGGCAGGAAAGCGCCGAAGCCCAATTACAAATACAAGCCGCGAACGCTCAATTGCAAAATCAATCCAGCGCCAATGCCCCGAAGGCGCCTGGTCCCGCTCCACTCGGCCAGATAGAAGGAAAGAAAATGAAGGCTGCATCCGCCGCCCCCACTGCGCGTTCGCCACAGGCGGGAGTGGCCGGTGGAATTGTATCCAGTTACAACGATTCTGCTTCTCTGGAAATCGCCCGGGCGATTTCCAATCCACGTTTCATCTCACCTCCGGGATCGAATATGATTTGGCGCCCCGGCCGCTCCGGATTGATCGAATTCTCCAAGGATGGCGGCTCCTCCTGGTCGCACCAGACCAGCGGAGTCCTTGTTGATCTGCTCGCCGGTTCCGCTCCATCTGATCAAGTGTGCTGGATTGTCGGCCGGGTCGGCGCCATTCTTTTGACCACCGACGGCGGCGCGCATTGGAACGTCGTGCAGTCGCCGCTCGCGGAGGATCTCGGCGGAGTCCGGGCCTCCGATGCGCTCCACGCTACGATTTGGAACGCTCGATCGACGAAAAGCTTTCAAACGAGCGATGGCGGGCTCACTTGGTTCCTCATTCCGAGTCCCTGAGCCGCGCCGCGCATCAGCCCCGCTCCGTGCAAGAAATTCCTCCCCGTGCGTTCTAAGAGAGAACGCAAATTTTGGTGCAGGAGAAAGTGATGAAAATCCCCGGGAATGCTGCAAAGTTTCGTTGGTTTGGACTGATTTCGATCGTGGCGCTTCTCGCCGCCCTCGCCACTTTGTATCCGGCGGCCCGCGGCAACAGAGTCTACGCTTGGCAGGAAAAGGAAGCCCCTCGCCCAAACGCGGGCGATCAGGCCACCAGCCTCAACGATCAAACCGACTTGAACGTGACCGTCTACAATTCCAACATCGCGCTCATTCGCGATGTCCGCAATCTCGCGCTTCCCAGCGGCACGTTTCGCCTGAAGTTCATGGATATTGCCGCCACGGTGAATCCCGCAACGGTTCATTTCCGTTCGCTGAACGAGCCGGATAAGCTCGGCGTCATCGAGCAGAATTACGAATACGATCTGCTCGAACCTGCGAAGCTCCTTCACAAATACGTCGGCAAGGAGGTCACGCTGGTTCGGTCGTACCAGGAAAACGGCACGACCAAACGCGAAGAAATCAAAGCCACGCTGCTTTCCGATAATAATGGTCCTGTATGGAGAATCGGCAGCGACATCGTCACCGGAGTGTATTCAGAGAGCTATCGCTTTCCTGAAGTTCCCCCGAATCTCTACGAGCGACCCACGCTGCTCATGTCTCTGGAAAATTCCGGGGCGAGAAAGCAGCAGGTCGAAGCGTCCTACCTCGCAAACAATCTCTCATGGAGCGCCGATTACGTTCTTACCGTTGCGCGCGACGACAAGAACGCCGACCTCGACGGCTGGGTTACCGTCGTCAACAACAGCGGCACGGCCTTCCACAACGCTCGCCTCCAGCTTGTCGCTGGCGAGCTCAATCGTTTGCCTCAGGCCCCCGGGGTGCGTGGTGATGTAGCCCGCGAAATGGTGATGAGCAAGGCGGCCCCGACACAGTTCCAACAGGAAGCATTCAGCGAATACCATCTTTATTCACTAGGCCGAAAGACCTCCGTCGAAGACAAAGAGACCAAGCAGATCAGTCTTCTCCAGGGTTCGGGCGTTCCCGTCGAGAAAATATTCATAGTCAATGGCCAGAGCTACTACTATCGCAACCAACAGAATCCCGGCGCCCCGCTGAAAGATCCCGTCATGGTTTATTACAAATTCAAAAATGAAGAAAAAGCCGGGCTCGGGATTCCTCTCCCCGCGGGCAACGTCCGCGTCTACCAGAAAGACT
The DNA here is from genome assembly GCA_001917435.1 of Acidobacteria bacterium 13_2_20CM_2_57_6. GTDB lineage: Bacteria > Acidobacteriota > Terriglobia > Acidiferrales > UBA7541 > Acidiferrum. Next base: position 72,121 of record MNEA01000113.1, on the reverse strand, counting down.
CCAAGGGTGGCATTCTCTTTGCCGGCGAAGACCACATCGACCACACGCCCAAAGATGAGAACGTGAACATCCACATCGGCAACGCTTTCGACGTGGTCGCCGAGCACAAGCAGACCGACTACAAGCGCATTGACACCCACACCTGGGAAATGGAATTTGAAATCACGTTGCGCAACCACAAGGACGCACCCGTCACCGTGCAAGTCAACGAGCCCATCGGCGGGGACTGGGAAATGCTCGCTTCTACGTACAAGTACACGAAGACGGCGGCCTTCGCGGCGCAATTCATCGTGCCGGTCGCCAAGGACGGCACCGCGGTCCTGAAATATCGCATCCGCGCCCGCTGGTAACACAGCCGGCGACGAAAGTTTTTTCCCGGGGGCGCCCCGTCTGTGTGCCATAATCACCCCAGGTCAAACTTTGACTCGGCAAAAGAGAGGCAGCTTCGGCTGCCGCTTTTTCTATGCAACTCCGCGATTTCTCGCCGCTGTTCTTCGGCTAGGCCGTCGCAGCTTCGAGTTCCGCGCAATGGAGTTGCCGCGCTGCGAAGGCTTATCTGGATAGACTTTGCACCCGCAACAACTAAAATCGCGCCTTTAGTTAGAATCAATAACTTACGAATTTAAAATTCTGTAAGCCCTTTGTTTTTATATTCATACAAAAATGACCGGGTGTGTGGGGGCTATGGCTTCTCTTTTACCGCTTCCGCCACAAAGATCATTTCCGGCGACTCGTCCCGAATCGGCGACCGGTCGAAATCTCCATACTGCGCCGTAACCTGGAATCCGCAGCGAGCAAGCAGGTGCTCCACTTCGTACCGGAAGAAATATCGCAGCGGCCAGGCGAACACCAGCCTCTCCTGACGCCCGTCCCGATGCGTGATGACAAAAATCATCTCCACGTCATTCCGCTGCTCCGCGCGATGGAACGCCGCCACTCGCTCGCTGATGCGTACGCGCCGTCCGTCCGCGGTTTCATATTCGGTCAGCGGCACTTCCCGCATGTGCACGGGATCGTGCATGCGCTCAGCATCCGTCTGGAACACGTCCAGGATCAGCCGCCCGCCGGGCGCAAGATGCTTGCGAACGCACTCCAAGCAATCCACCTGCTGCCGCACGTCCAGCAGGTGCTGAAATGGCCGGAAAGGGATAATCACCAGCCGGTATTTTTCGCCGCCCAGGTCGAACCGCGCCATGTCTCCCTGAACGAGATGAACGCGTTCGCGCGCTTCCACGCGGAGCGCCGCGCGTTTTTCCACCGCGCGCTCCAGCATACGCCCGGAAAGATCAAGCCCGGTTATCCGCTTTCCCGCTTCCGCCAGCGCCATGGTGATGCGTCCCGTCCCGCAACCCAGCTCCAGGATGGGATCGCCAAAGTCGCGCGCGGCGTTGCGATAGAACGCCACATCTTGCAACCGCCCTTTAACAATCGGCGATTCGTCGTAATAATCCGCAATGAAGGAATCGTATAACGCTGACGTCATGAAAACTCACCGGCTGATACTTGATCCCATCTGGCAGAGGAGCCGCTGCTCCTTTACCTCATCCACTTCATTTACTTCATTCCACTACTGCGTCCGCTTCAATCTCCACCAGCATTTCCGGCGCAATCAGTTTGCTCACTTCCACCATGCTGGTTGCCGGCCGGATCTCGCCGAAAAATTCTCCGTGGGCTCGGCCCGCTTTCTCCCATTCCGCGATGTTGGTCACAAAGATTCGCGTCCGCACGACGTCCTTCAGGGTCGCGCCGGCCTTGGCGAGCGCGGCCTCGATGTTCCGGATGGTTTGCACCGTTTGCGCCCGTAAATCGCCCACGCCCACAATCTTTCCATCCGGTCCGGTCGCCGTGGTTCCCGAGACCGTAATCACGTTGCCAATCCTCACTGCCCGCGAGTAGCCCACAATCGGCTCCCACTGCGTACCGCTCGAAATATTCTGTCGCATCATCCTGGTCTCCCATGCAACGAAATCATGGAAAGAATAATCTACTCTCTTCCTGTTCGCCCGTATGAAAATCGTGGGCCCGGCTCAATAGGGAACTGCTCGGGATAATGTTAAACTGAACGCAATCCGGCGGAGAAACCGAGACTACTGATGAAGTGCAATAACATTCTCGAAGCGGTTGGGCGCACGCCTCTGGTGCGCCTCAACCGCATCAACCAGGGCTTGAGGCCGCAGATTTACGTCAAAGCGGAATTCACCAATCCGGGCGGCTCGGTAAAGGATCGCATCGGCATCGCCATGATTGACGACGCCGAAAAAAAAGGCTGGCTGAAGCCCGGCGGCACCATCATTGAAGGCACTTCGGGCAACACCGGCATGGGGCTTGCACTTGTCGCGGCGGTGCGCGGTTATAAGTGCGTTTTTACCACCACGGACAAGCAATCCAAGGAAAAAGTCGATTTGTTGAAAGCGCTTGGCGCCGAAGTGATCGTTTGTCCTACCGCCGTCGAGCCGGAAGATCCGCGCAGCTACTATTCCGTGGCAAAAAAACTCGCGCGCGAAATTCCCAATTCTTACTACCCGAACCAATATGACAATGCGATGAATCCCGAAGCGCATTATCGCACCACGGGTCCGGAAATTTGGGAAGACAGCGAAGGCAAAATCACGCACTTCGTTTGCGGCGTGGGCACCGGCGGCACCATTAGTGGCGTGGGGAAATTCCTGAAGGAAAAAAATCCCAGCGTAAAAATCATCGGCGTCGATCCCTACGGCTCGCTCTACTATGATTTCGTCAAGACTGGGCAAACTATCAAGGCCAAGACCTACGTCGTGGAAGGCATCGGCGAGGATTTCTTCCCCACAACGATGAACCTGAAAATCCTGGACGACATTATCCAGGTCAACGACGAAGAATGTTTCGTGGTTGCGCGCCGCCTCGCGAAAATGGAAGGCCTCTTCACCGGCGGCTCCGGAGGCGGCTGCATCTCCGGGACGCTGCGCCTCGCCAAGGATTTGGGAAAGAATGATTTCGTGGTCGCGTTGTTGCCCGATACCGGCACGCGCTATCTCAGCAAAGTTTACAACGATTTGTGGATGCACGAGCGCGGTTACGTGGACGCGGCAACCGCTATCACCGCGGCCGAAGTCGTCAACGCCAAGCACGCCAGCGGCAAGGTGCGCGAACTCATCATCGCGAGGCCTTACCAGACGGTTTTCCACGCGCTGAAGACCATGCAGGAACAGGACATTTCACAAATTCCGGTCTTCGAGGAAAATCTTCCCATCGGCACGATTTACGAAGATCAGATTCTCAACCTCGCCTTGCAGGGCAAGGATCTGCGCAAGCTCGTCGTTCGCGAAGTGATGAGCAATCCGTTGCCGCAGGTCTCGAGGACCGCTCCCGTCGAGCGTGTCACGCAAATTCTCAGTCATGAAAACCCCGCCGTGTTTGTCGAGATGGGCGACTCTCGCTTCGAGATCCTAACCAAATACGATTTAATGAGCACTGTCGCCAGCCTCATGGAACAAAAACGTTGAGATCCTCCCCCGTGCAGAATTTTCAGCAGACAGGAAACGCGAACCGTGAAGATATTCGATTTTAATGAGCGGCTGAAAGATTCGATTCTCATCGCGGATGGCGCGATGGGTTCGATGCTGCACGAAGCCGTGGGCACGCAGCGCTGCTTCGATGAACTGAATTCCACCGAGCCGGAAGCGGTATTCCGTGTGCACCAGGCGTACATCGAAGCGGGCGCCCAGATTATCGAAACCAACACGTTTGGCGCGAACCGGTTCAAGCTCGCGCCTCTCGGCCTCGCCGACGAAGTTCAGCGACTCAACAGCCGCGGCGTGAAGATCGCACGCGAAGCGCGCGAATCGGCTGCGCGGGAAGTTTTGATCGCCGGCTCGATTGGTCCTCTTGGACTTGGCGTGCAATCTCGCCATCCAGCGGATCACGAAATCCTGGATATTTTCCACGAACAGGCGCTGGCGCTGGAAGAACGCGGCGTGGATTTTTATATCCTCGAAACCTTTTCTTATATCGAAGAGTTGCTCCTCGCGATTGACGCAATTCGTTCGTTCTCCGGCTTGCCCATTGTCGCGCAGCTTACCTACGCGGAAGAAGGCACGACCTACGGCGACCTCCGTCCCGCGAATGCAGCCGAGCAGTTGAAAAACAAAAACGTGCAAGTGATTGGCGCGAATTGCACGCTTGGCCCGCAGGCGCTTCTGCCGATTTTGCAGGAGCTTGCCGCCGTTGACGGACTGCGCGTCAGCGGCATGCCCAACGCCGGTTTTCCCAAACGCGAAGGCGACCGTATCGTTTATCCAAAATCTTCTCCGGAATATTTTGCGCTTTTCGCTCGCGAAGCGGCCGCGCTCGGCGTGCGTATTCTTGGCGGCTGCTGCGGCACGACGCCCGCGCATATTCGCGCCATGGCCGAGGCCGTGAAATCGCTTCGCCCGGCAAAAGCGCACGCCGTCGTGCACTCCGTCGCAACGATGGCAAAGCCTGCCTCCCTCTCCGAGCGAGAACCGGAAAGCAAGTTCTGGAAGAAGCTTCAAGCGAAGCAGTTCGCTTTGTGCGTGGAAATCGATCCGCCGAAAGGCCTTTCGCTTGATCGCATCTTCGAGCAAGTGGGCAAAGTTATGGCGTCCAAAAAAGTGGATGCCATCGACATCAACAGCGGTGCAATGGCGCGCGTCGGCATGGACGCTCTGATTGTAGCCGGCGCATTGGAAGCCCGCGGCGTCGAAACCGTTCCGCATCTCACCACGCGCGACCAGAACATCATCGGCTTGCAAGCTGCGCTTCTCGGCGCGTGGACGGTTGGCGGCGTCCGCAATATTCTCGCGATCACCGGAGATCCGCCCTCGGTTGGCGATTACCCGGAAATCAGCGGTGTCTACGAAGTTGACTCCGTGGGCCTGGTGAAAGTTCTGCACCGGCTGAATCAGGGCACGGACTGGGCGGGAAAAACTCTCGGCGGGGAGACGAATTTCACCATCGGCGTGGCTCTCAATCCCGTCGCTGACGATCTCGACAACGAAATTGAGCGCTTTCATGCCAAGGTCGAAGCCGGCGCGCATTTCGCCATGACTCAGCCGCTCTTCGATCCGGAACACTGGCACGCTTTCTTGAAGAAACTCGGCGGCAAGCCATCCATTCCCGTGTGCATCGGCATCTGGCCGCTCAATAGTTACAAGCAGGCGCTGCGCTTGAACAACGAAGTGCCGGGAATCGTCATCCCCGAGCGATTGCTAAAATCCATGGAAGCCGCGGGAGCGTCCGCGCGCGACTGCGGATTCAAAGTCGCCCGCGACATGTTGGCGTGGTCACGCACCGAGCTTGCCGGCGCGTATTTAATTCCACCCTTCAAACGCTACGAAGAAATCCTGGAAATCTTATAGAGCACTGTGTTGCCGCAAGCAACCGATACGCAGGTGACCTAGAAAGAAAGAAGTTTTTGCCTGTTGTATCTGTAAGGAATCGATCTTTCCTGTGGTGGAATCATGTTCCACGCTGTTCCTTGAACGAGGAGTTCCTGGATTTAAGCAGCGCCCGCGATCTGGGCAATCCATCTGGGCACACGGCGTGTGCCTCGTAAAAGTCATCCCGGTCACTGAATACAGTTTTCCAGAATTGGGTCCGTCGCCTCGCCAGCAGATAAGGTAGCTACGATTTGGTTGTCACCGTGCTGGTGTGATCGTGGACGATTTTCCATCCGTCGGGAAAGCGTTGCCATACGAGCGTAAACACTCCTCCGAGTTCATCTTTTTCGCGATGCAAGTGCCATTTTCCCAGGACGAGAGCCGCGTCTGGTCCCAGAAAACGAAACTCCAACTCGGAAAAATCCAGATGCCCCATCGCGGCGCGATCCGGATAGTTTTTCTTGTAGCGTGCCAGCACGCCATCCCAACCGCGAGCGACTCCGCTGCTCCCGGAAAAAGTCAGTTGCGGCGAATGCCAGTAGCCCTGCAGAAAGGTGTCGACATCGCCTCGATTCCACGCAGACTCCTGGGCGCGGAGAACGGCGCCAATCGCTTCGCGATCCGCCGGGCGCTCGCCGGATGCGCGAGGTGACGGCTGGCCCTGCGTCACGAGGGAACAGAGGCATAGGAAAGAGCCTGCGGTCAGCAGGAATTGAAAGGATTTTCGCATGGCTGGAGCTCTCCGTAACTCATTGATTCCGAAAAGGTTACTGAATAACTGACCAGGAGACGAGCTTCTTTCGCAGAATCCCCCTTCAAAGCGTGGGTCAAAATGTTCCCAAACGGTTATGTTGTTAGTTCCAGTCCACTGGTACTTCCGGACTATTGGAGTCTATTTTCCCGGCTGCCACAATCCCTTTAGAGGCAGAGGGATGTTTAGCGCCATGCTACTTGCGATCTCCATCGTGGCCCTATCTCAGTTCGCCCTTTATTACTGGCGGGCTGTGCTGGCGGGCGTAGCGGCCCAACCTGTTTCTGACCGCGTGCTGGTTGCGGCTCAGGTAGAGAATGGGCGCCTTACGCCGCAGCATTTCCAGACCTTGGCCGGCCTGCATGATTTGACTCCCGATCTTTATCCCAATCGGAGCGGATTGGGCCTGGTTCGCGCTTATTACCGGTTGATCCAAGGACTCGACGCTTTCCTCGGCGAGAGGATTCCATCATTGGCCGTCTGGAGCGAGCGTGAGCGCGTCCTCTGCGCACGGTACGCGGCTGTCCAAGTCGACCGCCGCCTTCAAGCGAATCTCGACCTCGCGGCATCGCTCCGTTCCTGCTAATTCAGCGGTTAATCATCGCTGACAATTCTTAGTACGCCCAGCGCAACAGCATGCCCCCGGTTGTGTATCCCGCGCCGACGGTTACGATTAGCACCAGGTCACCCTTGTGGAGGCGGCCTTGCTCCACCGCGTCGCGGAGACCCAGCGGAATGGTGCCGGCAGTGGTATTTCCATAGCGGTCGATGTTCACCATCACCTTGGAATCGTCGACGCCCAGCCGTTCCTGGGTCGCGCGAATGATACGCAGATTGGCCTGGTGTGGTACCAGAAGCTTCAAATCTTCATTCTTAAAGCCATTTTTATCAAGGAGATGCGCGGCCATTTCCGACATGCGCCGGACTGCGTACTTGAACACCTGCGAGCCTTCCTGGTGGACGTAGTGCATTCGTTTCGCGACAGTTTCCTGGCTGGCCGGATGGAGCGATCCACCGCCCGGCATGTAGAGAAATGCTCCACCGGCGCCATCCACGTCGTGGACGAAATCGAGGATACCTTCGCCCGGGCCAGCCCCCTCGAGCATCACCGCGCCCGCACCGTCGCCGAACAATACGCAAGTGGAACGATCCGTGTAGTCCAGAACGGAAGTCATGGTATCGCTTCCGATGACCAATACTTTTTTGTGCGTGCCCGCGCTGACGAACTGCGCGCCAACGGTGAGGGCGTAGGCGAAGCCGGAACACGCTGCGGACAAATCAAAGCCCCAGGCTTTCTTCGCGCCAAGACGCTCCTGCACCAGGCAGGCGGTGGCCGGAAAAAACATGTCCGGGGTAACGCTCGCGAGGACGATCAGATCAATCTCGTTGGGATCTGTCTTGGTCTGGGCCAGCAGGCACTTTGCGGCTTCCGTGGCCATGTGCGAGGTGGCGGTGCCATTCTCCGCGACGTGACGTTCCTGGATACCGGTGCGCGTGCGAATCCATTCGTCATTCGTTTCGACGATTTTTTCCAGATCCGCGTTGGTCATCACCCTTGGCGGAACGTAGCCGGCTACACCGGTAATTTTTGCCGCGAGGCGGTGGGACATGACGCTCCTTGCGAATTGCAACCTGGACAAAGACGATGAATTTTATGCGATAGCCTTCTGGGGTACAAGGCGCAGTCCGGATTCTTCAGAATCGCAACAAGTAACTCAGCTTGACGAAGAAAAGCCGGCTGGTGGAATTATTGGGGGCTCCCTGCGGCAGGACCGAAGGAGGCGGCCCTAAATTCCGGATAAAGGGCCCCCTGTAGGATGCTCTATATAGCTTCAACTGTTCCTTCAAGCAAATACATATTGGTACAGGTATTGTCCATACAGCACATAACGGTGAACCTGGGGCAGCCTTGATGCGGCCCTAAGAGGCGGGCGGAAGAATTTCGTGGCGCCACGAAATCGCTGCCGTCTTCCTGAGCATGGCCGCGACGGAACAGTACTTGTCCTCGCTGAGCTGGATGGCGTGTTTTACGGCCGCCTCATCGAGTTGGCCGCGCAGGCGATAGAGTATTTCCAACTTGGTCCAGACCGTGGGCGGGTTGGCCGCGCGTTCGCCGGAGCAAATCACCTCGAGTGATTCCAGTTTCTGCCGCTTCTTCTCCAGAATGCTGACCACGTCGGTGGCCGTGCAAGCCCCCAGCGCCAGCAGCACAAGCTCCATCGGGCCAGGCGCTTTATTTGAGGCCCGGTCGGAATCGACCGTCAAGGCGTGCCCGGATGGGCTCGTCGCGACGAACTTCTGATCGCCAATCCACTTCACGGATCCAGTCTGCATGGGGCCTCCCCGGAGAAAGCATAACAGGACCGAGAAGGTGAAACGAGCCGGGAGACTCCAATTTTCTTTCGCTTCGTTTTTTACTTTGATTTATGTTGCTGGACCGTTAGAGTCTCGATGGCGATCGGAGGAGAGAACTTATGCACACTCCATTCTCAAAGGTGAAGCACGGGCCCGTGGTGGCTGTCCTTGGGCTGGCCGCGCTTTCCTGGCTCTCAACAATCGGAGCCGGAGCGCAGCAGAGCGCCATGGCGGCCGAAGGAAAAGAGCAGCCGTATGTGATTGAGTACTACTACAAAGCCAAATGGGGCCACGCCGAGGAATTTCTCTCGCTCTTCAAAAAGAATCACTACCCGGTTTTGAAAAAAGAGATGGAACTAGGCCGCATGCTAAAGGTGAGCATGACCGTTCCGCGCTATCACACCACGGAGGACGGCCGTTGGGATTACCGGGTAACAATCGTCTTCAAGAGCGCGGCGATCGCCAACGACAATTTCGATAGCTCCGCCTTGATCAAACAGCTCTTTCCCGACCAGGAAAACTACAAGAAAGAAGAACAGCGCCGCTTCGAAATCCTGGACGCGCACTGGGATCTGCCGATTAGGGACGTGGACCTCGATACGCGCTGAACCGCTCATTCTCGCATGTGAATTGCATGCCTAGGCGGCGGGGGAAGTCAAATTTGGGGAGCGGAGTCAGATGCCGCGCGCCGGCCCGGTGGTGGCGGCAACTTCGACGATAGGGTTAGGAAGCGCTCGCAGGGTACGGACAAAAACTTCCACGATGGCTCCGTCAAACTGCGCGTTCGCGCAGCGCTCCAATTCAGCAAGCGCATCCTTGGCATTCCTAGCCTTTTTATAGGTGCGGTCACTCGTGATGGTATCGTAGGCATCGGCGACGGCGATAATGCGAGCTCCCAGAGGAATGTTTTCCCCGGTCAAGGCCTCGGGGTAGCCAGACCCGTCGAAGAATTCGTGGTGGTGCAGCACCATGTCCCGAATGCGCGCGAGAGGCGTCAAGGGATCGAGAATCTTCGCACCAAACTTTACGTGAGACTTCATGGTCTCCCACTCTTCAGGATTGAGCGGGCCATTTTTGTTCAAAATGCTTTCCGGGATGCCAACCTTGCCGATGTCGTGGAGCACGGCGCCTAGGCGAATCTCATCCACTTCGGAATCATTCATCCCCATCGCTTCAGCAATCAGCGCGGCATAGGCGGAGACTTTCTGCGAGTGGCCCTGCGTATAGTGATCCTTGGCGTCAATTGCAAACGCCAGCGACGTAACGGTGTCCAGCACCGCTTGCGGCAGTGCTTGCGGGCCCTGCGCCGCGGCGACCGGCTGCTTGCTGCTGTTCGGCTCCGTGGCAGCAAGCGACTCCGTGAATTGCCGCAAGCGCTGGTAGACTTCCTCGAAGGCCTCAGGCCCGGTCGAGAAAAGACGTTTGAGCGTGACGCCGAGATAGGCCTCAAGGACGTCGCGCTTCCATTTTTTCGCTTCGTTGGGGTCGAAGTGATCGGCGGTGGAGACGGCGTTGCCGCCCTGATGTTTCGAGAGATACATCGAAGCATCGGCCACCTGGATCAGCTCTTGCGGCGAAGAGCCGTGAAGCGGATAACACGCGATGCCGAAGCTGGCACTGATGTTTTTCTCACGCAGCAATGGATCGGCGGAAACCCAGCCGCGGAGCTTGCTCGCCAGTTGCCGCGCGTGTTCCATATTGGTTTCGGGCATTAGAATGACAAACTCATCTCCGCCGTAGCGGGCCACCACATCAGAGCGCCGGCAATTGGTCTCCAGAATTTGCCCAACGCGCTGCAGAACCAGGTCACCTTCGAGGTGCCCGTAAAAATCGTTCACGAATTTGAAGCGGTCGAGGTCCATGAGCACCAAGGCAAAGGCGCGGCCGGCTCGAGTGGACCGCTTCCATTCCGCAGACAGGGCTTCCATGAAAAAACGGTGCGTCTTCACGCCGGTAAGGCCGTCGGTGATGGCCTGTTCCTGGGCTTTTTGGAAAGAAAGAGCGTTGTGGAGCGCGCCGGCGATGAGGTCGGCGAGAGTGCGAAGCAGGAGGACTTCTTCCTCGGAGAAATCAACGGGTATAGATGACTCGATGTACAGAATCCCGTGGAGCTGTTCGGCGTAAAAAACCGGCAATGCGATAGACGCCACGGAATCCGGCAACAGCGGCTTCAAAGCGCCATCGGCCGGAGCCGCGGCGCGATAAGCTGCCATTTGGCCGTTGCGCGCCACTTGGCCGATCAGGCCCGCGCCGAGCGGTATGCGCTGGCCCAGGGTGCCACGCCGTTTTCCCGCTTCAGCCTGGATCACCACTTCGCGCGTCGCGTAATCCAGCACGCCGATGCCGATGTGATCGTAGGTCAGACCGGCTTCCAGTTGTTCGGTGATCTTGGCGAGCATCTCGTCCGGATTGAGCGTGGCGATGGCGTTTCGTGAAATGGTGTTGAGCAGCGAGAGGTGCCGCGCCTTGGTGCGCTCTTCGTTGAACAGCCTGGCGTTTTCAATGGCGATACTCGCTTCGCTTGCCAGGACGCGCAGAAGCTCAAGGTGACCTTCGTCAAACACGCGCTCGTGGTCGGAGTACACGGCCATCGCGCCAATGGCGTGATCGTAGGCGACGAGAGGCACGCCGCAGAAGCATCCCGTTGTACGCAGGGGTTCGACGCCCAGCTTTTTCGCCTCGGCCACGTAATTGTCCCGGATGAGCACCGGCTGCCGTGTCCGAATGATGTACTCGGTGATGTGATTGCCTGCGGAGCGAGCGCGCTTCGGCAATAGCTCGCCATTCACAACCTCGAGGTCGAATTGGATTTCATCGCGCAGCGGATCGAGCTCCGCGATGTAGAAGTTTTCCACATCGAAGAGGCGGCGCAGCTCCTCCCACACTTTCCTCGTGAGGTCTTCCTTGTTCAGCGTGGAGCTCAGAGCGCGGCCGATTTCATTCAATACGTGAAGCTCTTCCGAGCGCCGCGAAGTCTGCTGAATCAAGTAGCTGTTCTCGACCGCCATGCCGATCTGGTGCCCGAGCGCGAGGAGAAGCCGAAGTTCCGCGGGCGTAAAGCGCCGGTTGTCCGGTGTGCCGAGGAGGAGCACGCCGAACGCCTGTTCTTTGGCTTGCAAGCTGATGGCCACCACGCTGCGAAGAGACTGCGCGAGCGCCAGCTCGCGGAACCGTCGGATGGATTTTTCCTTTTCGAGGGCCGAGAGAGAATCGTCACGAAGATCGCGAAATCCCAACAGTCCGCCAAGGCGCGCCACCAGGCCGACGAGATAATCATCCAGACCTTCATTCTGTGCGACCCGGCAAAACTCGTCACTCAAGCCCACGGCCACGACGGAGGTCGGACCTTGCGGATCACCGTGATGAAGGAAGAGAGCGCCGGCTGGCAGACGCACAACACCCAGCACGCGGTCCAGAGCCTGAGACAACATGCGCTGAATCTCGCCGCCCACAAAACTGGAAGTCGCCAGATTGAGGTTGGAGAGGGCCAGCATATTTCGTTCGATGCGGCGTTTTTCTTCTTCGTAGAGCGCCATGACCATGAGCATGGCGACAAACGCGCACGGCGCGGCAGCAACCACGTTCATGCCTGGACCCTGGAGTTCCGGCGTGGCATTCATGATGTTCAGGGCGATCCACAGAACACCCCAGGAAGCAAAGGAAACACCAAGCAGCCGGTCGGCCAGCGTTTCCTGCCGACGGCTTTCCTGCCAGAACACGGCCGCGACCGCAACGTAGAGAAGAGAAGCGGGAATGAGCACAGAAACAGAAATAGCGCTAGTGGCGTTCGATGCGGCCCAGAATGCGAAGACTACGCAGACAATCAGTGCGGGGAATTTCCAGGCCTTTCGCTGAGAGTAGAGCTGCGCTCCCAGAAAGAAGAGCACACCGGAGAGCGCAAAGAGCCAATGATTCAGAGCGCTCTGCAGCGGGGTCGACGCCGAATTGGGAGCCAGCGTTGGCCCCACGTAATGAAGCGCGAATACCGCCCATCCGGCGGTCCATAGGAGCAGATACACCTGGCGCTTGATGCTGTGAATATACGCAAAGAACCCGGCCACCAAAGTGGTGGCGATCAACAGAGCCAGGGAAATGAAACTCTGATGCATCAGGAATGCATTCGATTCTCCGCCTACATCGCGGACGATGTTCCGCAAGTCACGAAGGAACAAAAGGCCTTCACGCTCTGCTGTGAACCCGCAACTTCAGTACGTGCACGAAAGGACAGTCGTGCAGCGACGCAGCAAGGTCGCGCCCGTACACAAAACAAAGTACCTGTGATTATGGATTACAGGATTTTCAGGAAGCAAGTGTACCGGCGTACCGGTGGCCAAAGAGACAGCACCCCTTGGAGATGACCGATTCCATCCCAAGGCAGATACTCGGCGATACTGGTTTGCTCAATCAAGTGCTAGCTCGATTTTTACTCTCTGATTGAATAAGGTAAACCCCGTTCGAACTGCTGGTAGTGAGCGGTGTTCTTGCGCCGGACGGAACAGATTCACTTTCTCGGCTCCACGATTTCCACGTGATGGTGCTCCAACAAGTCACCGGTAGCGTGATCCACCTGGGCAACGGCAAGCTGAAAACTAATCTGCGCCTGAATGAGGTTTAGCTCCGCCTGGGCGAGCTGCGTTTGGGCGTCGAGAACAAAAAAGACCGGCTCCGCGCCAAGTTCGTACTTGCGTTCATCGGCATGAAGACTTTCCCTGGCGAGGTTCACCGCTACTTTGGCTGCTTCCATGGTGAGTTTCGCTTCCTCGAGCGCATGCACCGCATTGGTAACTTCCAGCGTGATGTTCTGAGTGGTGCGGCGCTCCTGGTATTGATCACGGCGGCGAGAGACAACGGCGTCGGCGAGGCTGGCCTCTGCAGCGTGATTTTTTATGGGCAGACTTAGCGTAAGAGAGGCGCCGTAGGCCGGATAAGTAAAATGAAGACTCTGGCCGAGGCTGTCGCCAATGCCGGTGATCGAAATGAGCTGGGGAGGAGTAGCGGTATTGAATTCGTGGCCGGCAACGCCATTGCCGGCGTAAAAGCCGGAGAGTTCCAGGTCAGGTTTCAGACTGTTGTGAGCGAGCCGGACGCTTAGCTCATCGCCGGCTAACTGCTGACGCGCGGCTTCAAGTTCGGGGCGGTTGGCAAGAGCGCGGGCGAGCGCGGTGGCGATGTCTGTATTCGGCAAGTCGCCGAAGGGCTCGGGTTGGTCTGTCAGTTCGAGGTCGAGGACCCGTGTAGCGAGATCAAGGTCGGCGCCAATGATCTGCCGGAATTGATCTTCAGCTTGTTTAAGGGCGTATTCCCCCTGGATAACGCCAACACGGCGCGATGCGACCTGGGATTCGGAGCGGTAAATATCGAGCGGTGGGAGCGCGCCGAGGCTGAGGGCCTTCTTATCGTGGTCGTAGCTTTTCTGGGCTTCCTCAAGAGACTTGCGCTGGACGACGAGGGATTCGCGGGCGAGGACGACGCTCCAATAATTCCCGACGGCTCGCAAGATGATGTCATTCACTTCGCCTTGAAAGGAAGCACGAGCTTGCTTCAAATTTCGCTGGGCGATCAGAATTGGCGCGCGGTTGGGAAAAAGGCCGAAGTTTCGAAGGAGAGGCTGGGTCACCGTGAATTGGAGATCGGTCGAAATGGAGGGGTTTACAAGACTGAGAGAGTTGTTGGTCGATAATTTGCTTGCATCGAAGGAGGTTTGAAAGTTTGTGCCTATCTGGAAGGTCTGAGCGTAGCCAAACGTCGTAGTTTGGGCCAGCGCGTCGGGAATCGCTGCGCCCTGAGTTTGTGTGATGGCCGGCGTCTTGCCTCTATTGTCCGCAAAACCAGATGTCACCAATGGATCGAACGGCCCGTGAGCACGATGGAGACTGTTTAGCGCGAATTCAATCTGAGAGCGGTCGAAGCGGATGTCTGTGTTGTTCGCGAGAGCCAGGCGGATCGTGTCGTCAAGAGAAAGCACGAGCTTGCCACTAACGGCGTGCTCCTGAAGGCCTTGGAGCGGGGCAAGCGGGGGCGCCGGCCTTTGGTGTGCGCCAATGCCGAACCATCTTTCCAGTCGAGGCGCATTTTGCGCCCGCGTGGGAAGGTCCGGAATTAGCAGGAAAAGAACCACCGCTACGAACGAACGCACCGCTCTCATCGTTCACCTCCTGAAGGATTGCCCCGCTGACCTATTCCTTAGAAAATAGCCATAACTCCTTTGCTTTCAATGGGCACGTTGCGGCTATTTTCATAGTTCGCTTGTGACGCCGAAGGCGGCATGAGTTATTCGTAGCGAATGGCCTCGACTGGATCGAGCCGCGCCGCTTTGACCGCAGGATAGATGCCGAAAATCAAACCGATTGAAATGGAAACCAGGAATGCCAAAAGAATCGAACTCACAGTCACGATGGTGGACCATCCGGCAAGCCATGCGATGACCTTGGACATCACAAAGCCAAGGAGGACTCCCAGGAGACCGCCGGTGAAAGAAATCAGCGTGGCCTCGATCACAAATTGGCGGACGATGTCCCGCCGCCTGGCGCCGATGGCACGCCGCACGCCAATCTCGCGAGTGCGCTCGAGAATGGCCGCCAGCATGATGTTCATGATCCCAATCCCGCCGACGAGAAGAGAAATGGAAGCGATGGCTACCATCACCGTGTTGAAAAGCTGCTCGGTGCGTTTTTGCTGCGCGAGCAGTTCCGCGGGGACAATGACGTTGAAGTCGCCCGCGCCGTGATGCGAGGCATTCAGAATGCCTCGGACCACTTCGGCATCGGTGGTGCTCGTTTCCGGGGTGGCCAGATGCAGATAGAGGCCATCGATCTCGTCCTTCAATTCGCTTTGAGAGTCTTCGAGCCGGTATATGACCGCATTCAAGGGCGCATAAATGAGATTGTTCATGTCCTCGGTGCGAACGCCGGAGACCTCCGATTGGGGAGCCAGTTGCGGCGCGACAATTCCGATCACGTGGCACCACTGTTCGTTGAGTTTGACGTATTCGCCGATGGCTGCGCCCGCGCCAAACAGGCTCTCTTTCGCGGCCGCCCCGAGAACGCAGACCGGCGCAGCGGCGGCATTTTCCGGGCCGTCGAAGAAGCGGCCCTCGGTGACACGGAGATGGCTAATCTCCAGATAGCTCGGTTCGACACCATAAACGATGGGAGTGTCCTGTTGCGGTTTTGGCAGAAGCTTGGTTGGTGCAAAACGTTTTCGTGGAGTTCCGTCCTTAATGTCGGGGATATTCTTCCGGATGACCTGGTAGTCGCTGAGGGTCAGGCCTGGCGAGGTCTTCCGCACCTTCTGCAACTCCTGCCAATTGGGGGATTCCTTGGCCTCCACAATCAGGTTGCGGACGCCGAGCTGTTCGATGAAGGCCATGACTTTCTGCTGGGCTCCCGCTCCGATGGAGAGCATGGCCACAACTGCGGCGACGCCAAAGATCATCCCCAGCATCGTGAGGAGCGAACGCAACTTGTGGCTGATTAAGTTTTCGAACCCGAAAGCAAGATCTGGCAGCCATTGCTGCAGGGATCTGGGCTCAGTGATGGAACTGGCGTTCATCGTCACCTGCCAGGATTCACTTGGAAACGGGACCCCCGCTGGGATTCGAGGGTCCGCCGCTCTTGCTGTTGGCGGCGGCACGTTTTTCCGGATTCACGAGAGCCACGACCGTTCCGGGTGAAATGCCGCTGAGAATCGCGCGGCCTTCGCTGACCGCCCGAACTTTAACTTCCTGCATTTCGAAACCGCGATTGCGTTTGCAATACACGACTTTCTTACCGTCGTGGTCAAAGACGGCCCCGCCAGGAATCGAAACCGCTCGGGAAAGATTGTCACCGAGAACATTCAGGCGAACCGCGAAGCCGGGGTGCAACCGAGAGTCGGGGTGGTCGAGATGCACCGCCACGTCGAACTTGTGCCGGGCATTTTCGTCCCAGAATTCGTGGCTCGTGGCCCCGCCAACGGTTTCCACTTTGCCGGAAAACGTTTCGCCCGGAAGCGCATCGACCTTTATTTCCACGGATTGACCCGGCTTGAGGTTGATGCGGTCGGTTTCACCGACCTGGGCGGAGATTTCCAAGTGTGACACGTCGATTACTTCCGCAATGGAGCTTCCCGGATTGACCTGATCGCCGACGTGATAATCCGGAAGCGTCATCCCATCCATGAAAAAACCACCCGTGGAGTCTCGATTGCCGTGGATGACGACAAGGCCATCGATGGGCGAGGTGATGTGCATATTCTTGATGTTTTGCTCTGCTTGCTCCATGGAAAGGCGAGCCTTGTGTCGTTTCTCCTCGCTAATCGCCAGAGCGGACCGGTTGGATGCGGTATGCGATTGGATGTCCTGCTGAAGCTGGGCCAGCGCACGTTTGGCTTCATCGAGGGCAAGAAGGTTCTTCTGCGCATCGATGAAGCTCACCAGTTCGTTCTTGCTGACTTCCAGCTCCGCGCGTCGCACCGCGTATCTTGCCTTCAAGAGCGCGGTCTGGTCCTCGGCCGACTGGACGTCGGCGTCCGCCTTGGCCTTGACGATTTCCTGCTCCGCCTGCAGCAAGTCGCTGCGATTCTGTCCCAGATTGTATTCCTGCTGGCTGGGATCAAATTCGAGCACCACGTCGCCGGTGTGAACCTGAGCCCCCGAGCGCGCCAGCGTGACAATTTGCAGCGTGCCTCCGCCGATTGCCGGAGCGGAAATGGTCCTCGACTCGCTGGTTCGCAAGACTCCCGTTGTGGAAACCTTGAGTTGAAGATCAACTTCTTTGACAGTAGCCGTCGGAATTTCGGAATCCGTCGCCAGAACGGTCGTTTGGCGACAGGCGAAGCAACACGCTGCCAGGGCGAGGGCAAGAAGAAATGCAGGTGATTTTGATCGGCCATTCATAACATTCATTACCATCGTTCCTATTCCGTCAACGTTGGATCTTTCAGCGCCAACCGCTCTCCCGGTTGCAATCCCTTTCCAACCAGCGCCTCATCTCCGCTGCGGCGCAAGACCTCGACAACGGTCTCCGCGAACTTCGAGCCGCGCCGGACATAGGCGACCGTGCGGCCCGCTTTGCGGAAAAGCGCCGAAGACGGAATAACAATGCCGTTGGCGACGCGGTCTACCGCTACCCGGACAACCGCTCCCATTCCCGGCGTGAGGCGCCAATCGACGTTCGCCAACGCCACTTCAACGCTGAAATTTCTCGGGACGGGCCACCCGCCGTTAAAATCCAGACTGGCGGTGGGGCTGATTGTCTCGATGCGCCCCTCAAAGCTCCCGTCGGGAACGGCTTCAACTCGTACCATTCCGGCCTGGCCCACTTTCAATTGCCCCCTCTCCGCTTCTTCAATACGCGCCGAAATCTTCAGCTTGGATGGGTCGGGAAGTTCGAGGATGGCCGCACCCGGCCACGCCCGGTCTCCCGGCCTGAAGGGAGTGGAGCCGCCCTGGGGCTGCCAGTGATTTTGCAGTGAGACAACCCCGTCAAGCGGCGCCCGCAAAGTAAGCAAAGCCACGCTGTGGTCGTCCTGCTGCACTTGAAACGCAGCCTGATCCTGCTTCTGCTTCTTGGTTGCAAGATCCGCGGACGCGGCCGAGCGGTCCGCCTTGAGCTTGGCCTCGGTTTCCTTGACTTTCTGCTCCGCATCCGCGAGCTTCAGCTTGGCCTCTTCACCTTCAATCGCGGAAACAATTTCCTGTTTACTGGCATCCAAGCGCGCTTTTTGCGCGTCGAACTTGGCGTTCATCAAGTCGGTGAGATCCTGTTCTTCCTTTAAGCGGGAGGCCGCGCGCGACTGCTGAATTTCCGCTTCCGCAGATTTGAGCGTGGATTGATCCTGGGCAAGCTTTTGTTTCATGGTCGTGTTGTCGAATTCGACTAAAACATCAGCCTTCTTAACCTTTGCACCATTCGTCGCAAGTTTGACGATTTGAAGATCGCCTGCACCGTAGGGCGCGGTGATGATGACGGAATGGAGGGCCTTAACCTCGCCCTTGACTTCCAGATAGTCGACGAACTCTTTTCGCTTCACTTCGGTCGTGGAGAGTTTGGCGGCCGGATTGGCCAGGCGCAGAGTGCCAAATACAAGACCTCCGAGCACTATCGCTGTGGCGCCAGACACGGCTCTTTTCCCTGGTTTCCATTTCTTGTTCATCACGGGCTCTGCCTCGTCTGGTCCTCAATTGCCGTGCGCCGGATAATATCCCCCTCGGCTAGCCCGGAATTCACAACCACCTCAAGATCATTTCGCGGACCGATTTGCACGTTGCGTTTCTCAAAATTACCCCTGGTTTCCAGCCAAACAAAGGAATGATCACCTTCGAAGCCCACACTCTGCCAGGGAACGACCAGAGCGCTTTTTTGCGAGCCGAGATCGAGATCGAGCGCGGCAGAAAGGTCAGGCAAGAGCCGCGCGTCTGTCCCCTGAACGGAAAACTGCGCGTTGAAGGAACGCACCGCTTCCGTAAATTGCCCCGTATGGCCCAGTGGCGAGAGATCTTCAAGAACGGCAGGGAGAGTCATGCCCGGATACGCATCCAGGTGCATCTGCGCCTGCTGGCCTGGATGGACTTTCAGAACATCTACCTGGTTGAGCTGAACGCGGACCTCCATTCGAGAAGGATCCACGACCTGCAGGAACGGAACGCCAGGCCGCACTTGGTCGCCCTGCTGCACGGTTCCCATGCGGCCGCCCAGCCAGATGGTGTTGTAGACGACGACTCCCGGCATCGGCGAGTGAACCACCATTTTCGCGGCGTTTCCTTGCGAGTAACGCATGGCCTCCAGTGCGCGGTCACGCTGAATCTCTAGAATGCGAATAGCCGCAGTGGCAGCGGCGCGCTTAAGCTGATAGGTTTCTTTAAGCTGCTTGAGTGTCGACTGGGCTTCGTCAACCGCCTCCTGATTCTTTTCGGCGTCGATGCGCGAAACGATTTCATTTTTCTGAAGCTCGAGCTGCGCCCGTTTGAGCTCGTCCTCCGCCTGCTGCATCGCCGTATCGTCCTTGGCGCGCGCAATGTTCTCGTCTGCTTGTTTCTGGGCGACCTGCCCGACGAGATTTTCATAGGTACTTTTCTTATCCAGATAGTCTCGCGCTTCCGCCTGCGGATCGAACTCAACCAGGACATCGCCTTTTTCCACGTGGGTGCCGGCAGGAGCCAGCTTGGTGATGACCATGGAACCGACTTGCGCTCCTTCGAGTCTTGGCGCAAGAACCACGAAGGAACGCGAAGCTTGGGTGGTTCCATTAAGGCGCAGAGATTGCGCGAAGTCCTTTCTTTCCACTTTCATGATGGATTCCTCGACATTCGTCGCCGCTCGCTCGCTCCGGAAATGGGCGAACAGAAAGACGGTCATGACGAGGAGAAGCAAAGCGGACGCACGAAAGATGATTTTTTTGGACTCTTCGCCGGATGGGGGTATTTTGTCCATGGTGTCTCAGCTACCCTGGGAAAAAATCGGCCTACGACATTCTGTCTGGGCGGTTGGATTTCAACTACGGTAAAATGGTTGCGTCTTTGAATCCTGCCAAACCTAAAACCTCACAAGCCCAAATTCTATCTCATATGCTGGCTGGGGAAAATGCTCAAATTGGATGAACAAATCTTCTTGGCTTGCGCCGTTCGCTCCGAGAGTTTGTGCGCCTAAGTAGAATACCTGACAGGCGTCGCGAGGCCGCCCGATTGGACGTCAATAGCTGGTTTGGCTAAACTGAGCGTTTGAATCCCGACGGAAAAACGCTGCCTATGAGTGACTCGGTCCAGAAGAGGTCTTTAGCGAGAGTGCGTTTTGCCCCGTCTCCCACGGGTTACTTGCACGTGGGAGGGGCGCGGACGGCACTGTTTAACTGGCTGTTCGCGCGGCGCCAGGGCGGCACGATGATCCTCCGCGTGGAAGACACGGATGCCGAGCGCAACAAGCCCGAACTAGTGCAGGGGATTCTCGATGGCCTGCGGTGGCTGGGCGTCAACTGGGACGAGGGACCATTTTACCAGTCACAAAGAACGGAACTGTATCGAGCAGCGGCGAAAAAATGCTTGGCCAACGGGGCCGCCTTCTTGTGCTACTGCCCCGCGGAAAAATATGCCGGGGGAGACCACACCGAGCCAGCGCAGGACGAAGAGCCTAAGGCCGGCGGGCCGCGGCGCGTCACGCGCTGTTCCTGCCGCGATGGCAAGCCATCGACGCCGGGCGTGAAGCCGGCGGTCCGCTTCAAAGTTCCTCTTGGGGGAACAACGAAATTCCTCGACGCGGTGTTCGGGGAACGCGAGTTTTCGAACGAGGAAATCGAGGACTTTGTTCTGCTGCGCTCCGGGAAAAACGACGAGGAATTCGGCCAGTCCATGTACCAGTTGGGAGTGGTCGTCGACGACATCGATATGCGGATTACCCATGTGATTCGCGGCGCGGATCACCTTTCGAATACTCCGAAACAAGTGCTGCTGTACCGCGCGCTGCATTCCGAGCCACCCGTTTTTGCGCACGTGCCGTTGATTCTTGGCGCGGACAAATCCCGTCTTTCGAAACGCCACGGCGCGACCGACGTGAATATGTACCGTACCGATGGTTTCCTGCCGGAGGCGTTCCGAAATTTTCTTGCGCTGCTGGGCTGGTCGCCCGGAGGAGACGAAGAATTTCTGCGCACGAAGGAGTTGATCGACAAATTCTCGCTGGAGGGCGTGAGCCGCACCAATGCGGTATTCGACCGGCCGAAGCTCGAATGGTTTAACACCCAATACCTGCAGAGGCTTCCGATCGAGGAACTGCTGCCCGAAGTCGAAAAAGAACTGAAGCGCAGCGGCTTGTGGAAGCCCGAGTGGGCTGCGGGAGCGGCTCCGGGCCCTGAGGGGAGAGATCATGCGTGGTTCTCAAGGACCGTTGATTTGCTGCGGCCGCGAATTCGTCTGTTGCCGGATTTTTCTTCTTGGTCGCGCGCGTTTTTTAGCGACGAGTTCCCTCGCGATGCGGCGGCAAAAGAGAAATTCTGGAAGGACCCCAAGGTGCCGGAACTTCTCGCGAAGCTCGCGGATACGCTGGAAAAACTGAATGAATGGAACCACGACGCCTGCGACCACGCTTCGCGCGCTATCGCTGAAGCCGGGGGCGTCAAGGCAGGACTCCTGATCAATGCGACGCGCGTGGCGATCGTGGGCCAGGCGGTGGCGCCACCGCTCTTTGACACCATGGTCGTTCTGGGGCAACAGCGCGTCGTGCGCCGTTTACGCGATGCGGTGGCAGGCTTCGGCAAAGCCTAGAACTGGCCATCCTTCAACATTTCAACACTTGCCATGCTTCATGGAATCCGTTCCCCGAATCGAGATGGCGGATTTATTGCTTTCCAAAAATTTCCGTGTGGGCGGGCTTGGCTGCGGATGCTGAAGCAACGATGTTCAGCGCCGCATCGAGTGTGAGTGTGACGGGAGGCAGGCAGAGTTCGCTGCTGCAGGCTTGGTAGCGAAGTTTCAGCGGAATTTGTTGTTTGCCGAGAGGGGCGGTTGCGAGCGCCGTGACCGGCATGCGCAGAATCACAGTGTCCTGGTAGACGTTCAAGGGAATTTTGGAGAAGGCGAATTTTTCGAGCTTGCCCTTGGGATAGGAAACATCGCCGCTGTTAAAGCCGGCGGGAAGCGCGGCTTTGAGATCCGTGGCGATGAGATAGTCCTCCGATTTTTCACGAGCATTGACGTGAAAGCCCGGGCGAATCTTCATGACCACGGCGATTTGGAACGAACTGCCGCGAGCGGCCGGATCGAGCGAGGCGTAGATTTCCGGCTTGACGACTTCGCGGCCGGAAGGAACTTGGGCGGATGTGACGTGTGATAGCGCGGCACAAATTGCCAGGGCGCTCACCAGGGAAAACGTTGTTCTGAATTTCACAGGGTCACCTGGGCGCCGAGTTGCTGGGAAATGACGCGGCTCATCACCGCGCGCAGATCTTCACCGGTTTTTTCATGGACAAATGCGTTCCGCGATTCATTCCAGCCAAGCTTGAAACTGGTGGAAAGTGCGGAGACCCAGATTTCGCGGACCGGGGTGTTGGGCGAGATCACGAATTTGGCCTCCTCGGGCTCCTCGAAGAGAACTTCGAGTTTTCCGGCTTCGCCTTCCACGTCGAAGCCGTGTTCGTCGCCCGCGGTGAGCATGCGGCGCTTAAGGTCCTCGAAGGTGGCGTCTGCCTTTCGTTGAAAGTCTTTTTCGTCGAGCATGAATTCAGCGTACATGAGGAGTTTCCCCCTCGCAAGGAAGGGAAGGGCGGCTTCCGGCAGCCCGGCGTGCACGGAGAAAAGCGCAGTGGATGCGCACGTATCAATGAGGGGCAACGGCGGCATTTCCGGGGCCGCCGACAGGCTGGAGTTTTGGGATACGCTGGTCGACAGGAGGAAGAGAGGGAAATGGGCCGTGAGGCTCGGATTGGTACCAATAAGCCACGGAATAATAGTTGTCGGAGCGGTGGTTGGCGTGACCATGCTCGATCGTGGCGCGTAACGATTTCGAGAAAGGAATAGGCGAATCGAGATGAAAGCGGTAGACGGATGAGCGGCCTCCTGCGCGCTCTTCGCCTTTAACGGGCGCGCCGAAAAGCCTGTAGGAAAACGAGCTTCTTCCAAAATCAAAAGCGCCGAGGAAATAATCTTCAGAGCCCGTTCCGTTGATGGACGGACGCAACTCACCGTTGATGAAAAACATGTCGTCGCCCTCGCCCCACCATCCGTCCTGATTTTGCAGCACGGACATGGTGACTCCCAGGAAGTGGCCACGGCCGGTGGCCTCCGCCCACACGTAATTGCCGTCGCCATTCAGGTTTTTCTTTTCTTCGACGAGCCGATCGGAATTCAACTGCCATTGATTGGTCCAGCCAGGGTTGGGTTGAGCCTGCCGAAACTGTGCGTGGAAATAGAGCGTATCCGAGGGAAGCGGCCTGGAGTAGGCGCGGTAATCGAGATTGAAATAGAACAAGGGGACCTTTTCCCGTCCCTCATTGGTCACGGTGATGCGGGCATGTTTTTGGAAGGGCATGGGGAAAAATGAGTTCAGCGCGCGGTCATTGGCCACGGAAAGCAGCTCGGATTCCCACGTGAAGTAGTCGCCGAGGCCAAGGCCAAAGAAATCGCCCAAGGGAGCTTCAACGCTGGGAGTGCGTTCGCCGTCCCAATACATGCGCAAAACAAGCTCTTTCAAGTGGTGAGGCGCGGGTGCGTACAAGGTGAACCAGATGTGAGTGAGCAGGGCAGGACCTTCCACATCGAGGATGGTGAGCGTTCCGCCGGGCTCGATGGGCCGGAAGTCCGCATTTCCGCCACTCAGGTCGGCGCTGGAAACACGCCTGAGGACATAATCTTGCGGTCGTGTGAGGTCGGTTTGCCAGTGGATAAAATCTTGCGCTAGCGAAGGCGAATGCATGATTGCGAAGAGCAACGTCAGAATCAGAGTCGAGAGAAATCCCTTCATCGAGTTCCTCCTAAGTCAGAAGTCCTTGATTTCGCGAAGCCGCCCGCTACTGACGTCATAGACGAAGCCGCGAATGGCCACAGTCCGGGGAATCCAGGGATGAGTGCGGAGCTTCTGCAATTGGTGGCGGACATTCTCTTCGACGTTCTGGAAGGCGTAGAAGAAGGCGGGGGCGACAGCGGCGGTTCCAGTGCGATTCTGGATTCTGGTGCGCAAGTCCTGTTCGCTAGTGTGCATCAAGCCGCAATCAGTGTGGTTGACCACCATGAATTCCTCTGTGCCTAACAGATGATGCGATACCACCAGGGAGCGCAGCGTGTCATCCGTGACGATTCCACCGGCATTGCGGATGATGTGCGCATCTCCCTCTTTAAGCCCCAGCGTGCGCGTCGAAAGACGGGTGTCCATACAGGTGAGGACGGCCAGCTTGCGTTCGGGACGCGGTGTCAGCCTGCGCAGTTCATGGGTGCGTGAATAAATTTCATTGGCGGCGAGGACTTCGTCAATCACGCTCATGGTGGGAAGAGTTTAGCAAATCGAAGAGCCCGAGCAGTGGGAGGGAAGTGCGCTTGATGGGCAATGGTGTAAGAGTAGCAGCATGAATCTTAGCTGTAGCTAAATGATCAGCCAGATGAACTAGAAAACCAGTTTGTAGATATTGTCCTTGTTGTCTTTTGCGACGCCTTTTATTTCCCTGAGGAGATTCGGCTCTCCTCCCGCAGACCTGTACATTTCCACCTTCAGGACGGTCCCGCGGTTTCCCGGAATCACAGCCTGAACGTAAAGCCTTTGGCCTAGCACATGGGATACATAAAATCCCGAGCCGTATATCGTGTCCCAAACAGACGACATGTTGCTATCAGGCGCGGTGCTGGCGGTAGCCCCGGCCTTGGCGACTGGAGGGCGGGCCACGGTCGCCCAGTGCCCTTTGCAAACCTCGCCATCGGCGAGAACAACAGTCATATTTCCTGAATTGAATGCGCCTGTGAGTTTGGCGAGCAAAACAGGCGTTGGGGATTGGGCGGACAATGGCCCTTGAACGGGGTAGAGCCGGCCCGTCATCCTGCAACCCGCCAGGACGGAAACGCTCAGCAAGACAAAGAGGAGGTTGTTTTTCATGGGAAGCCCCTCGAGGAACGGAGTCGAAACCCGCACCTCTTACACAGAACGGCCCGCCCACACCAAAAGGGGGCGTGGCGGCCCGAAATCAAAAATCTCCGCCATTGCGCCGAGTATCTGCGTTCATCGCATCGCTACGCATGATTTAAGACGCCTACTGGCATGTAATGGTTTCTCGGGAATCGTTGTCGCAAACAACGCATACGCGGAATGCATAGCTGCGATTTTCCGTACTATTCATGAATCCTCATTGCCTAGGTGCTTTACGCCGACGGCGCGCTGCTATGTATATTCAGCACGTATTGGAGCATCGCGTTCATCGTGCTCGTCCAACTGAACTACGCGCGGGGACTCTCCAGAAGAAAGTGAGCGGTTGTTAGTACACGACGGTCAGGGATTTTTACAGTTGCGCTTCTATGGCCTTGGTGAATTCTTCGTAGCTGATGAGGCCTTGGACCTTCTTCACAATTTTTCCGTCGCGGGAGATGAGGAAGCTCGTGGGGTAGCCGAGGAGGCCACCGAACTTATCTGCGACTTCGTCGTTACCGATGACGATAGGATAGTTCATGGGGAGCTTCTCTCCGTTGACGTTGAAGCGCTCCTTGGCCAGAAAAGGATCGACGGCGGCTTTGCCTTCTTCGTCCATGGAGATGCCGAGAACGGTGAAACCCTTCGCTTCGTACTTCTGTTGCATTTCGATGAGCCAGGGAATTTCGATGTAGCAGGGATCGCACCAGGTGGCCCAGAAATTGACCAGGACAACTTTTCCTTTGTACTGGGCAAGCGTGGCATCTTTGCCGTTAAGATCCTTGAAGGTGACTTCAGGAGCGGACTTGGCGTCGGGTGCGTCGTTGGCCCGCACGGTGTTCTTTACCGAGCTCATATCCTTGACGCGCGTGGCTTTGTCGGCAAAATAAGTCCCGACGATGAGCACCAGCACCGTGGAGACGATTAGAACAATTTTCTTCATTATGGTTTCCCTGAGTTTGTCAGGCGCACTCCTCTAGAGTGAAAAGCGATTTAGAAAAGTCAGTTTAGTCGAGAGCCAGGTCAATTTGTTTACGAAAACCAATCCCCCCACGAACAATAACAAAGCGCCGCTGAAAAGCTCGACGGCGTGGAGATATTTTCGAAAGTTTTTGTAGAAAACCATGAATTTACTGATGCCCAGAGCCGTAAGCAGGAAGGGAATGGCCAATCCTGCGGAATAGACGGCCAGGAGCAAGACACCGCGCGCAATCGTGTCGCTGCGGGCAGCAAGTATGAGCACTGCACTGAGGATCGGGCCGATACAAGGAGTCCAGCCGAAAGCGAACGCGAAGCCAAGCAGGAAACCGCTCCAGATTCCGGGCTGCGTTGTTTTGGTGCGAAGGTGGACATCGCGGTTAAGCCAGCGGGCCATCGATGGGCCGAAAAAACCCACCAGAGAAAGCGAAAAAAAATGAGCCGCACCCAAGCCGGCAAAGAGCGGCGCGCGGTGAAAATAGGCGGCGGTTCCCAGAGCGACGAGGATGAGGCCGAGAATAATTCCAGCTCGGAGATTCAACTTGATCAGAGCGCCAATGAGATGCAGGCCAAAGAGAAGGATCAAAGCGCCAGCGACAGGGGCGAGCAGCGAACGGTTCCGGAGAAGGAAAGAACCTACGGCGCTGGCGGAGGCTCCGAAAGAAATAAAAACAACAGAAAAGCCGCCAACAAAGGTGAGGGCGGAAGCGAATAGGCCTGAGCTGGGAGCTTCGCCCTGACGGAGTTGCTCCATCCCAATCCCGGAAAGCATGGAGATGTAGCCCGGTACCAGCGGCAAAACGCAGGGTGAGAGAAACGAAACGAGCCCGGCGAGAAAAGCTCCTGCTAGAGGAACGTCAGCGGTCATCTCAATTCAATCCTCGGCATAGGCTGCATCCCATCAGAATAACTCGAAAACCCTGCTTCTTATTCTCCCACAAATCCCGTTTGCACTCGTGCCTGAGCCGAGATCTCGCTGACAGGGCGGGAATCCGCGGTTAGTGAACCTTGCTGATCCGCTCCAGGATGCCCATCGCGCAGGTGGGTCAATCGGGAAAGAACACTCCTGCTCATCTATTAGACGATTAGACGCAGAAAAGATGAAAAGGGAAACAAGTGGGCGAGGGAGCCAATACGCGACAGATGATGGATTTGTCTGGCGTCGAATGGAGACTAACTGCGTGAGGGTGTCCGTAAATGATTGAAGAGGTTCGTCTTCCTGGAGTAGGGAGTGGCATGAGGTTTGCCATGGCCAGATTGGACGCTGTTACCGCGTCTGGCAGGTGAGTATGCGGTGGACGCCAAACAAAGTGACGCTATTGCGGGTCTTGGTGGGGTTCGCGGCGGTGAGCCTGTTCGGGCATAGAGCGTGGGCGAACCTGACGGCTGTGGGACTCACTGTAGCGGCGATCGCGCTGGATGCACTTGACGGGCATCTCGCTCGGGAGAAAAAAATGGCCACGCCCGTGGGCGCGCAACTGGACATCCTCGGCGACCGCATGATCGAAAACGTGTATTTCACGTATTTTGCCGTCGTGGGGATGGTGTCACTGTGGCTACCGGTTTTGTTTTTTGCGCGTGGAGCGGCGACGGATTTTCTGCGTGGGCTGGCGATGAAAGCGGGACACTCCGGCGGGGGCGCAAACGCGATGCTGCGCACCTGGTGGGGCCAGGCGCTAGTGGCCTCGCGCTGGAGCCGGGGACTGTATGCGGCGATGAAGTGTCTGTGCTTCTGCTACTTGGGTTTGGAGTTGGCGCTGATGCGCGGGCCGGTCGCGCTCGTGGGTGACCTGGCGGCGGATGCGCACGCCATGATTCGCGTCGGGGCGCATGTGCTGACTTGGATGACGGCGGCATTCTGCCTGCTGCGTGGGCTGCCGGTCCTAGTGGAAGGGTGGAAATATCTAGCAGGGAGCGCGGGACCGGTGCGCGGAGCTAAAGATGCGGCGCAGGAGGCGGCATGAGAGTGCGAAAAGCGGTCCAGGAGATAAACGAAGTAAAGGAAGACGAAAGAAAAATCGCGGCGTTTTTTGACTTAGACGGAACGCTCATGACCCTGCCGTCGCTGGAGCGAAGGTTTTTCCGGATGTTGAGATACCGGGGAGAAATCCCTACACGAAATTATCTTCTGTGGCTGAGGGAGGCACTGCGGCTTTTGCCGCGAGGGATCGGAGAGGCTTTGCAGGCGAACAAAATGTATCTGCGTGCCGTGGATATTCTTGAAGAGCGTGGCGAGGGAGACAGAGGTGTCTCCCCTTGGTACAAAGGCGGCCACCAGGCCGACGGTCAGGCATCGGCTCCTCGGCGGCGCAATCCACGATTGCCTGTCCCCGCCTTTTTTGAGCAAGCCATCGAGAGAATGGCATGGCACGCGAAACACGGCCATGAAATCGTGCTGCTGAGCGGCACCCTTGGGCCGTTGGCCTTAGAAGCCGGGCGCGCCATGGAAGACAAGCTTGCCACGCGCGGAATTACCGCGAAGATTCACGTGTGTGCCACGCTCCTGGAAGAAATGGGCGGCAAGTGGACGGGAAGAATCTTGGGAGAAGCGATGTTTGGGGAGGCGAAAGCCCGCGCGGCAAAGCAGCTGGCCGGGGAGATGAATCTCGACTTGGAGCTGTGCTGCGCGTACGCCGACAGCTCGAATGACCGGTGGCTGCTGGCGGCAGTTGGCAAACCAGCGGCGGTGAATCCGTCGAAAGACCTTTTGCGAATTGCACAAGCGTGCGGATGGCCGGTGTTGCATTGGAACGGAAAGGGAAATCGTTCGCCGCACGGCAAAGAGTCCAAAGCACAGCGACAATGCCGGATGGAACTGGCGAGTCCGGAGAACGCCGAATGAACGACACACAGCGACAGAACTATCGAGGAAATGAAGCAGTGTTCGCCTGGCATGATGAGGCGCGTCCTCCGGAAGTTAGAGAAAGAGCGGCCGGTTTTGAAGTGGAGAAGCAGGAGATCGCCCCATGGTTCAGTCGTGAAGCAGCAGCCGTGTGGGCGGCGTGCGGCGCATTTGAGTGGATCGCACTTGGATACCTGGGACTTTCGAGCGCCCTCATTGCGACATTTGCGGAAAACCTGGCGCATCCTGCAAAGCTGATCGGCGTGCAAGCGCTGGCCGCGCTTATCATTTTGGCTTTGTGCCGGATTGGCGCGAGTTACGTGGACGAGGCAACGCGAACGGGCGAAATAGTCTCCACAAAATTCTGGCACTTCTGGCGACACTGGTATCCGCACCTGTTTTTTCTTTTCTGCTTCGAAGAACTAGCGAAACTGGTACACCTGGTGAATCCACGATGGGAGGACGCGAAGCTCCTCGAGTTCGACCAATGGCTCACGGGTGTGAATCCTTCCCTGTGGCTGGAGCGGTTTGTGCATCCAGCGCTGAATGAATTCATGCAGTTCGCCTATTTCACGTACTTTGTTTACCTGTTGGTTCTCGGCGCGATTCTCTATTACCAGCGCGATTTGAAGAATTACTGGGCAGCGATTACGTATTCGGCCGTTGCCTATGTGTTCGGCTACGTGATTTCGATATTTTTTCCCGTGCAGAGCCCATGGTTCACACTGGCAGGGCAATGGCATGGCGAGCTGATGGGCGGACCGTTTACCGCGTTGATCGGTTTCATCGAGAGGTACGGGCGAGTACACGGGGCGGCATTTCCTTCACAGCACGTGGCAGGAGCGGTAGCGGCTCTTTGGGGAGCGCGGCGGCACAGACGGTGGCTCTTTTGGATATTCCTTCCGTTTGTCCTGTGCATGTGTGTTTCGACAGTTTACGTGCGAAACCATTATGTGGCAGATGTCATCGGCGGAATAGTGACAGGGACGCTAGGATATATGATCGGCACTTGGATCATGAAGACGCGAGGCGCAGTTGTAACGGGAGCGCGCTAAATCGGCGGCCTGCGATGTTGAGGCTGAGAACGCTCAAAGACTTTGGCGATGCGGAGCAGGACGAGTTCGCTCGAAACACCGGCCATGATTTGCAAGCCGATGGGCAATCCGGAGCGCGTAAATCCGCAGGGGATGGAAACGGCCGGAACACCTGCGAGATTGGCCGGACGATTGTGCCGCAGCAGCAAAGCGCGCGCCGGATATTCGTGCGTTCCGATGCGGATGGTTTCCTGATCGAATCGCGGAGCCTCAATTGCGGTTGAGGGAAAGACCATCGCATCCACATCCGCTTCCGCCAGCACCAAATGCAGCTGTTGGATGAATTGAGTTTGAATCTCCAGCGCTCGCAAGTAGTCGACTGCCGCTACCTTGCCACCCATCTCTAGCCTCGAACGCACGTCTTCGCCATACTCCGCTGCTCGTGCCGGGGAATATCCCTGTTGCTGGTGGTAGAGGGCGGCTTCCGTCCAGGCAATATTATTTCCCGCATCTTCGGTTTCATCGAGCAGTGGAACGGAAATATCCTTCGTGGCCACGCCTGCCCGGCAAAGCTCGCGCATCGCGGTGTCAAATGCGCTCCGAACTTCGCTTGAAAGAGCATCGAAGAATAGTTGACGCGGAATTCCTAGGCAAAACTTTCTTGCGTCAGCCAGCAAAGTCGAAGCTCTTGCCATGTTCGGCTCCCGGCCCACGCGCGAGTACAGAATTCCCGTCAGAGTGGCGACATCACCGACGGTCCGAGCCAGTGGCCCAGCGCAATCCAGAGCAGGAGACAGCGGGACAATGCCCTCGCAAGAAATGCGGCCCCACGTCGGCTTCAGTCCGACGATGCCGCAAAGGGATGCAGGAATGCGGATGGAGCCGCCGGTGTCCGTTCCAATGCTGCCATAGCAAAGGCCTGCTGCAACTGCCGCTGCGGAACCGCCGCTGGAGCCTCCGGGGATGCGCGAGAGGTCCCAGGGATTTCGCACCGGACCGTAGTGAGGATTGTTGGACGTCACGCCGTAAGCGAACTCGTGCATGTTGGTCTTGCCGAGGAGCACTGCACCGGCATTTTTGAGCTGGGCGACGACGCTGGCGTCGTTCGGGGGTACGAAATCTTTCAGAATCTTCGAACCAGCGGTGGTGCGAATGCCTGCTGTGTAGATGTTGTCCTTGAGGGAGATGGGGATGCCGTGGAGAGGACCGCGGTCGCGATGTCCTTTGCGGCCGCGCGGCGCAAAGAGTTCCGATTCAGCTTTTTTGGCCTGCGTAAGAGCACGCTCCGCCGTGGCGGTGATATACGCGTTCAGTTTTGGATTGAGCCGCTCGATGCGGGCGAGCATCAGCTTGGCGAGCTCGACGGGCGAAAGTTTGCGGTTGCGGAAAAGTTTTCCGACTTCCTCGATGGATGCGAAGGCAAGCTCGGCGTCGTCCATGCGTACCACATTAAATCACAACCGAAGATACCGGACTGGATTTCCTGGGAGACACAAGGCCCTCGCTAAAAAATCTTCTCCTGGTGGCGCAAATTCCCGAAAGCGCCGATGTTCGCGATAATGAATGCGATGCGGAACTGATTCTCCGCGCGCACCTGCCCGAGATTGATGCGCCGATACTCGACGGCGAGCCCGCAGCAGCTTCCGTTGTAACTCATCTGAACGATCTGGTTTTGCAGCGTCTTGTTTTCGAAATCGTAGCCGAGACCGGTGATGAGATTAAAGCCCCTGCGTGATTCGCTGCCGTACCCGACCAACCCGCGAACCTGGTTCGAGAGCGGCTGCTGAAAAATTGGCAGCACCGGAGGAGGCTGAGGAGGAAGATCACTGAGCATGGGATTGTCATCCATACGGAAGAAAGCGGTCGTGGCAAAGAATTCCCGATATGGCTTCACCTTCAGAAGCGTGCCGATGGTAACGAGTCTCTGGATCTGTGGATCGTACTGGAGAATTTGTTCCAGGTCATACGGGCCGCCTGGCGTGATCTTGAAATCGCTGACAATCGGCGACCAGTTGCGGGGGCCAAACGCAAAAGCGAAAGGCGAGATGGAATCGAGCGCCTGAAAGACGTTGCGTTGACCATTGACGATGGCGCCGCCAAACGTCGGATCAAAGTAATGCTTCTGGACAATGCGCCAAGAAATCAGCTCCTGAGGCTGCCCGTCGCCGTCCTTCCGAAAAAGCCGCTGCGTAAAGCCATACTCGACTTCGCTGGTGTTGGTCAGCGTCGTATCGGAATCGAAACGCACAAACTGCGCGAAGCGATTCACTCCGGTTACGTACCGATAAGTGACAGCGGGTTCAACGGTATGCTTGTACCGCCGCCGGGTCTTGTCCTTGTCCAAGGAAGTGCGGTCGAAAAATCGTTCGAGCGTCGGCGGGCGGAGTTCGACCGTGAACTCGCCGGTGTTGCGGGAAATGGCGATTGGACTGATCTGGCCGGCGGAATCAAACGAATCGCCATAGCGCGTGGTGCGAAATGCAGCGGAAGTAGTCACGCCGAGCCATCGTCCGAAGTGCAGCGGCACGGTAACACGGGGCGCCAATTCGTAGCGATCGACGAAATTAGAAGTTTGAACATTTTCATCGCTTCGGAATACGACGCCTGCAAACGCATCGAAGCCGAAGTAGACGGGGACGCTGCGCAAGGGGGCTTGCTCGACCGAGCCGAAGCGTACTTCCGGCAAGTTGCGCAGGGTAACACTGGTGGCTGGAACCGCGGGTGTAGTGGACGTTGCGGCGACCGGCAGAGTGAGGAAACTCTTGTCGCTGAGGCCTGCAAAATTCACGCTGAAGCCGCGAAAATTGTTCGATAGGAAAGTGGCGCTGCGGACCTCGGAGTTGATGGCTTCGCCGAAAGAGTCAGCAAAGGCCAGACGAAAAGTAAGCGAAGAAAGATGATTGTAGTCCGTCACGAAGCGCCAGCCCCCGGGCAGCAAGGATTGAATTTCCAGCTTCTGCTGCTCGCCGCCCTGCGGACTGCGTGTGCCATCCGCGTTGGGGAGGCCGCGGTCCTCAACGCCAAAATAGGTGTACTCAATCGACGTGTTTTCAAAGGGCTTGGCGCGGAATGTTCCGCGCTCGAGGACGCCACGGCGGCTCATGAATTGCGCGCCCACCGTAGCGTCCATCCACGGATTGGGAGCCAGATAGAAAGCGTCACCAAGAATAAAGCCCTTGCGCGAGCTTTGGCCGATATCGGGAATCAGGAAACCTGTTGCCCGCACTTTGCGGCCCGCGGGAGCGGTAGCGTAAGGAAGCCAGATGAGAGGCACGCGGAAAAGACGGAAGTTGGCGTTGACGAGCGCGACAGTCTTATCGACACGAATGCGCGCGTTGGGCGCATAGAACTGCCACTTGGGGTGCGCGGGGTCGCAGATGGTGATCCAGGCGCGATGAATGACGTATACGTCTCCAGGAAAACGCTCGACGTCCCGTGCCTCGAAGTACAGCGGATTGTCCGAAATCAAGAGCACCGGGTTGGGCCGCCGCTCGATCTTGACGTCTCCCCGCACGTTGTGAAACAGGCCGTGCCCGGTGCTGACGTTGTAGTGAGCTTCGTCGGCTTCGAGATGTTCGTTGCCGTAATCGAGCTGAACGTGCCCGGTTGCTGTGGCTTCGTAGGTCTTGCCATTGTATTCGACGTGGTCGGCGCGAAGACGAGTGTCTGCGTAGTGAATGTCCACGTCGCCGTCGGCGGTCGTGACGTCGCCTTTGCGGCCCTGCGTTTTCGCCTCCAGATTGGCGATTCCACCTTTGGTGGAAGGCAAGCGAGCTTGTTGCGCTGACGCGACGTGTGGTGCGGCAGCGATGAGTAGGAAGGTCAGTCCAGCCGGAAAAAGAAGAGCGCGGAGCGCGGCAGGAAACCGGGCATAAGGATAGCGATTCACTCGGAACATGCAGTCAGTGAAAACCGTTGGATAGCCTAGCATGCAGTCGTAGGGATTTGAAGGAAGTCCACGAGTTGCATGCAGAGATAGTATGGCAGCAGTGATGAACCCCTTCGCGTGAAACGAAGCAGCGGCGCCGCGCGTCTTTCTTTGCGCCGGGTTGGTTTGCCCTTTTCAAAACAGTTGATGCATGGAACGGTCCAGCCGGAGTAACATGCCGGGCCTTGCCTTCAGGGGGTTGAAATGAAGCATGTTTGGAGTACTCTTCGAGCGATTCTGGTTTGCGCGGCGTCTCTCGGAGCGTTGGCGACGATTGCGCAGGTGACACCTGCCGACCAGCCGAATCCCACCGATAAATTCAAGAGCCTGGAATTCCGGGAGATTGGCCCCGCGACCATGGGCGGGCGCATCGATGATTTCGCTGTGGTGGAGAGCAATCCGAACATTGTGTATGTGGGCACGGCTTCGGGGGGCGTTTGGAAAACAACCAATAACGGCACGACATGGGAGCCGATATTCGATAGGGAAGACGTATCGACAATTGGCGACATCGCAATTGCGCCGTCGGACCCTTCGATCGTGTGGGTCGGAACGGGCGAGCCGAACAACCGCCAAAGCTCCTCCTGGGGCGACGGAGCGTACAAGTCCCTCGACGGCGGGAAAACCTGGAAGAAGATGGGGCTCGAGGCCACGCGGCACATCGGGCGTATTGTGATCCATCCGAAAAATCCTGATGTTGTGTACGTGGCCGCGCTGGGGCATTTGTGGGGCGCGAATCCCGAACGCGGAGTGTACAAGACGGCGGATGGGGGCAAGACCTGGTCGCAAGTGCTGAAGATCAACGACGACACCGGTGTAAGCGACGTCGCCATGGACCCGGAGAGTCCGGACACTTTATATGCCGCGGCGTACGAGCGGCGACGGACGCCCTTCGGTTTCAATGGTGGTGGTCCGGATAGCGCGATCTACAAAACGACGGATGGCGGCGCAAATTGGAAAAAATTGACCAAGGGACTGCCCTACGAAAACGGCGGAGACACCGGCCGCATCGGCCTGGATATTTATCGCAAGGACCCCAACATCGTATACGCCATCGTGCAGCACGAGAAGGGCGGGACGTATCGCAGCGAGGATAAAGGCGAGACCTGGAAGAAGATGGGCGATACGAATCCGCGGCCGTCGTATTACAGCCAGATTCGTATCGACCCCAACAACGATCTTCGCATCTGGGAGCTCGGCGCGCCGATGTTCTATTCCGAGGACGGCGGAAAGACGTTTTCAACACAGCGCATCCGGGGCATTCACGGAGATTATCACGCGATGTGGATCGATCCAGGCGACTCGAATCATATGCTTGCCGGATCCGACGGCGGCATCCATTGGAGCTACGATGCCGGGAAGACCTGGGACTTTGTCAACACCATCGCCATCGGTCAGTTTTATGAAATAGCACTCGACAATGAAAAGCCGTACCACATCTGCGGTGGCTTGCAGGACAACGGAAGTTGGTGCGGGCCAAGCCAGACGCTAACGCGAGACGGGATCGTCAATGAGGACTGGCAGGTGATTCACGGCGGCGACGGCTTTTATGCTGCCATCGATAATGTCGAACCGTGGATTGTCTATACGGAATCGCAGGATGGCTACATCGACCGCCGCGACATGCGCACCGCACAGCAGCGTTCAATCCGGCCGGAGGCCAAAGCCGGAGAGCCGCACTTTCGCTTCCAGTGGAATTCGCCCGTAGCCGTTTCTGTTCACGAGCACACTACGGTCTACTACGGCGGAAATTATCTCTTCAAGTCGACGGACCGCGGGGATAACTGGACTCGCCTGGGGGGTGACTTGACGACTGGCGTCGACCGCAACAAGCTGCAAATTTTCGGGAAGACACCAGACAAGAACACCCTCTCGCGCCACGACGGCGTGCAGGAATATCCCACCATCACAACGCTGAGTGAGTCGCCGCTTACGCCCAACGTGCTGTGGGTAGGCACCGATGACGGCAATGTACAAGTAACTCGCGACGGAGGCAAGACTTGGAAAAACGTCGCATCGAAGGCACCTGGAGTGCCGAAGGGAACCTACGTGAGCCGTGTGGTTGCGTCGAAGACCGGCGACAGCGCCGCGTTTCTCGCGTTCGACGGCCATCGGGGCGGCGATAACAACGTCTATATTTTTGCGACGAACGACTATGGCGAGAACTGGAAAGCCATCCGCAATGGCATTCCAGATTCGGCCGGAAGCGTTCACGTGGTGCGCGAGCATCCGCGGAACACCAACCTCTTGTTTGCGGGAACCGAGTTCGGGCTGTGGGTATCCTGGGATCGCGGAGCAAACTGGACGTCGCTAAAAAGCAATTTTCCAACAGTTCCTGTAGACGACATCGAAATCCAGGCGCGCGATAACGACCTGGTGCTGGCAACGCACGGGCGGTCGATTTGGATTCTTGACGATTTGGCGCCGATCGAAAAGATGGATGCGAACGTGGCGGCATCACCGCTGACATTCTTCCCGCCGCGTCCGGCGATAACCTGGCACCTGCGCAACCGCCGTTGGAGCGCCGGTCAAAAAATGTTCACCGCAAAAAATCCTCCGTACGGTGCGATTTTGAGCTACTACGTCAAGGAAGCGGTGCCGGCGGAGGCTCCAAAGAAAGACAAAGACGCGGCCGAAGAGAAGCCCAAGACCGGTGCCAAGGGCGATGCAGCCGAAAAGAAGGAAGGCAAAGTTAAAATCACCGTGCTCGATAAAGACGGAAAAGTGATTCGAGAGACGGACGGGCCGGGTGCGGCGGGCGTCAACCGTACAAACTGGGATCTGCGTTCGAATGCCCCGGCGGAGCCGACCCCCGAACAATTGGAAGCTATCGCCGCGGGCTATGGATTCGGTCCGCGCGGCCCGTTCGTCGAACCTGGCGTATACACCATCAAGGTCAAGGCGGGAGACAAGGAAGCCTCGCAAAAAGTCATAGTCGAGGAAGACACTCGAATCGTCATTTCAGCCGCGGATCGTTCCGCGCGCCGGGAACTGATCGATCAACTCTATCCCATGGCCAAGACCACGGATAAAGACCGCAAAACCATCGAAGGCATCCAGACTGCTTTGAAGGCTGCGCGCGAGCAGTGGAAGAAAGATGCAGGAAAGCCCAATACGACGAAGATCCCCGACGATATCGTTAAAGCCGCCGATGAGCTGCAGAAAAAAGTCGACGCTGTTGCAGAGAAATTCATTCGTGAACGGGAAGGGCTGGGGAATGCGGGGCCTCCATTCCAATGGAAGCCCGACCCACTCCCGAATCAAGTGCAGAACCTTCTGGATGACCTCGATGGATTTACTGCCACGCCGAGTGCCCATCAGAAGGAAAAGCTCGCGGAGCTGATCCCCCTCGTCAACGATGCTTCGACGCAAGTCAAGAAAATCGCAGAGGAGGAGCTGCCCGCGCTGAACAAGAAGATGAATGACGCGGGAATTCCTCATATCGTTCCTGCGCCGCCACAACCGCGCAGTGGACGCGGCGGCGAAGAGGAATCGGACTGATAGTGCCCCTTGGGAGTTTGTCCGTCCGAGACGCTTCCATGTTATTGGCGTCTAACGGCACAGAAGGGTGTGTCGATCGGCTGGCCGGTAACCAGTGGATCATCGATCTGGGATTCCCAGGTCAAAAGTTTTGCAAGACGGTACGGAGGCAACCGATCATGAATGTGAAGCAGCCCAGTCTGTGCGGTCTGACTGCGTGGTTCGTTGTTTTGGCAATGGTCTTCGGTGTCATTTTTTGCGGCGCAACAGCGTTGAACGCCAGCGCAATACAGCAGGATGCCGCCGGTCAAGAGAAGGACAGGAAAGAAGAGAAGAAGGACGAAAAAAAAGACGAGAAAAAAGGCCTGCCGCTGAAGTCTGACCGGAAGGTTGAATTCACCACCGATGAGGGCACTTGGCTCTCACTCGACGTTTCGCCCGACGGCAAGACGATCGTCTTCGAACTAGTCGGCGACATTTATACGCTCCCCCTCGAAGGCGGCCAGGCTAAGCTCATCGCTGGCGGCATGTCGTTCGACAGCCAGCCAAGATTTTCCCCCGATGGTCAGTGGATTGCTTTCATTTCCGACCGCGAAGGCAGCGAGAACATCTGGATCATGCATCCCGATGGAACTGGTGTGAAGCAAGTGTCGAAAGACCCCAATAATGACTTCACTTCCCCGAGCTGGTCGCCCGACGGCAAATACATTTTCGTTTCCAAAGCGCAATTCGGCATCGGTTCCAGCGAAATCTGGATGTATCACGTGGATGGCGGCACGGGCGTGCAAATCACGAAATCCAAGCCCACTCCGAATTTGGAAAGGAACAAGCGCCCCAATGCCATGGGCGTGGTGGCTTCCCCGGATGGAAAGTATCTCTACTACGCGGCGAAACTTGGCTCGCTGTATTACAACCAGCAGCTTCCCACTTGGCACATCGCCAGACGCGACCGCAAGACCGGAGACGAAGACGACCTCATTCACCAGATCAAGAGCGCATTTCGTCCAGTGCTTTCGCCGGATGGCAAGCAGGTTCTCTACGTCACGCGTTACGAGACGGAGTCCGGCTTGCGTTTGCGCAACCTCGAAAGCGGGGAGGACCGCTGGGTGAAGTATCCGGTTACGCGCGACGATCAGGAATCGCTCTTCACTCGTGACGTTTTTCCCGGCTACGCTTTTCTTCCGGGCGGCAAGGAGATCGTTTACAATCAGGATGGCAAAATCAAGCGGCTCGATCTCGCAACTGGAACGGAAAGAATAATCCCCTTCACGGCCCAGGTTTCACAGGAATTGGGGCCCAAGCTGGACTTTCCGCAGACCGTCGAACAAGGTCCTGTGAAAGTGCGGCTGATCATGGATCCGGCGGAATCACCCGACGGGAAAAAGCTGGTCTTCTCCGCCATGGCGCACCTCTTCGCCATGGACATGCCCGCTGGCAAGCCCCGGCGGCTTACCATGGGGAACGCGCGCGAGTTTCAGCCTGCCTGGTCGGCCGATGGGAAGTTCATCGCTTACGTGACTTGGTCCAGCGAGGGCGGACAACTCTGGAAAATTCCAGCGGCCGGTGGGACGCCCGTACAATTATCGAAGTCGCTGGCTGTGTACAGCAATCCGGCCTGGTCGCCTGACGGCACGAAAATTGTCCTGCTGCGCGGCAACGCGTATGACCGCGAAAACAGCACGTTCGACGGCGGGCAGACCGCCAACGCCGATCTTATCTGGATTCCCGCGGACGGCGGCGACGCCAACTTGATTTTGCCTGCGCGCGGAGCGGGCGGGCCGCATTTCACCAACGACAAAGATCGCATCTATGTTTACACCCCGCAGGGTCTGGTCTCGCTGCGCTACGACGGCACGGACCGCCGCACTCATCTCGTGGTGAAAGGACAAGGGCTGTACTTCGCGGAGGAACCGGTCCCCGCCGACGACATCGTGCCAAGCCCTGATGGCCAATGGGTGCTCGCGCATGTGATGAATCAACTCTATGTCATCGCCATGCCGGTGGTGGGCGGGGAACCGCCAACCGTGAACGTGGCCACTCCCGCAGTTCCGACAAAGCGGCTGACCGACATAGGAGCGGACTATTTCGCTTGGGCGGATGACGGAAAAACGATCACGTGGGCTGTAGGCGCGAGTCTTTTCCGCGAGCCGCTGAGTGCCATTTCCTTCGAACCGCCGAAGGACGAAAAGAAAGAGGGCGAGAAAAAGGACGCGGACGCCAAGGACTCCGATAAGAAAGAGGCGGATAAGAAAGACGCTGCGTCACAAACCGCTGACGCGAAAAAAGACGAAAAGAAAGATCAAAAGAAGGACGAAAAAAAAGAAGAGAAGAAACTGAAAGAGCAGGAAAAGGACGTTCAGGAAATCGCCGTCGATCTGGAAGTCCCGCGAAAAACTCCGAAGGGCACGATCGTCCTGCGCGGCGCGACAGTTGTGACGATGAAGGGCGATGAAGTTCTGAAGAACGCCGATATCGTCGTCGAAAGCAACCGCATCAAGAGTGTGGGCGCGAAGGGCAGTGCGCCGGCAGGCGGCAAAGTGTTCGACGTGAGCGGCAAGACAATCGTGCCGGGCTTCATCGATACTCACGCGCATTGGACCGAAATTCGCCGCGGCATCCTGGACACGCAAAACTGGTCATTCCTCGCCAACCTTGCGTATGGCGTCACCGCCGGCCTTGACGTGCAGACCGGCACCAACGATATGTTTGCCTACCAGGATCTGGTGGACAGCGGCGATATCCTCGGGCTACGCGCTTTCTCCACGGGACCCGGCGTTTTCTCCGACAATAACTTCCAGTCCGCAGACGAAGTGAAGGGCGTGCTGACCAAGTACAGAAAATACTATGGCACGCACAACATTAAGAGCTACGTCGTGGGCAATCGCAAACAGCGTCAGTATATGGTGCAAGCCTCCAAAGAACTGGAGATGATGCCTACAACCGAAGGCGCGCTCGATTTGAAGCTTGATTTGACCCATCTCATCGATGGCTTTCACGGCAACGAGCACACGCTGCCGATCACGCCGCTCTACAACGACATGATCCAGATGTTTGCGAAGTCCGGCATCGCCGAGACTCCCACGCTTATCGTCAACTATGGTGGTCCGTTCGGCGAGGACTTCTGGTTTGAGAACAGCGAAGTCCACGATAACGCCAAGTTGAATCACTTCGTTCCCCACCGCGTCCTCGACCAGAGAACCAAGCGCCGGCAAGGATGGTTCCGTAAAGATGAGTACGAATTTCCGAAACTTGCTGCCCAGATGGCCAAGCTGGAGCGCGCCGGCGGACTTGTCGGCGTTGGCAGCCACGGAGAGATGCAGGGAATCGGCTATCACTGGGAGATGTGGATGCTTGCGAGCGGCGGCATGACCCCGCTCGAAGTCATCCGTTGCGCCACCGTCAACGGTTCAAAAATTGTCGGCCGGCCTGCAGATTTGGGCTCGATTGAGCCCGGCAAGCTGGCGGATCTCGTAATCATGGACAAGAATCCGCTCGACGATATCCACAACACGAACACCATCCACTGGGTGATGAAGAATGGGGAATTGTTCGAAGGGGACACACTGAACCAGGTGTGGCCCGAACAAAAGAAGATGGAGCCGCTCTGGTTCTGGAACAACTACGACACTCCGAAACCTGGTGACCCGCTCAACTACGGAAAAACCACTCAACCCTGAGTGTTCAACTTTGATGAGTTGCGTTTGTGGGGTGTCCGGCGTTGCCGGCGCCTCACGAACCACCACTCACTTCTCCGTCTTTACCGCCGCCTTCGCTTGCGTCTCCCGGTACCATTCGAATGTCCGCGCCAATCCTTCCTCGAATCGTACCTGCGGCTCATAGCCAAGGAACTCCCGCGCCTGCGAAATGTCCGCCTGAGAGTCACGGATATCTCCCTCGCGCGGCGGATCGTACTTCGCTTCGAGCGCCTTGCCGGTGATTTTTCCAAGCTCGCGTACAACTTCATTGAGGGAGACGCGTCCCCCGACGCCGACATTGAAAACTTTTCCAGAAACATTGGGTGCTTCGCACGCGAGCAAATTCGCCTGGACCGCGTTCTCCACATAGGTGAAGTCCCGCGTTTGCTCGCCATCTCCGAAAACAACCGGCTGCGAGTCTTCCAGAAATGCAGTGCAAAACTTGGCAAGTACACCGGAGTATGGTGAGCTGGGATCCTGCCGCGGCCCAAAAATATTGAAGTAACGCAGCGCCACGTTTTCCAGCCCGTAACACCGCCCGAACGTCTGTCCGTAAAGCTCTCCCACAAACTTGGTGACGCCATAGGGAGAAATTGGCTGCGGTTGCATGGTTTCGACTTTTGGAAGTGTGGGCGTTTCCCCATAGGCAGAGGACGAAGCCGCGAACACCACGCGCTTCACCTTTAGTTCTTTTGCCGCAACCAGGACGTTCAGCGTCCCGTCAATATTGATCCGATTCGTTTCGATGGGGTCCTTCAGCGAGCGCGGTACGGATGTTCGGGCCCCGAGGTGCAACACGTACTCCGCCTCGTGCATGGCTTTCCGCACCACTTCAATGTCCGTGATGCTGCCCTTGATGAAAGTAATCTTGTTGCGGATTTCCGCCAGGTTGTCCTCTTTGCCGGAAGAGAGGTCGTCCAGGACGACGACGCTATGGCCGCGCCGGACCAGTTCGTCCACTGTATTTGAGCCGATGAAGCCGGCGCCGCCCGTGACGAGGTAGCGCATTCAGGAAATCCTCCTGCTGCTTTTCAACTTATGACGCGAGCCAGGGAAAGACGGCTGGCCCGTGTTTTGATACGCTCATAGTTTGTGGCGAGCCGGCACTGCGAACCGGATGATTTCCGCGCACAGAGAGATATTGTACGACGGAAGCGCGCTGGGCAAACCGTTGAATCAAATACGCGTCACACAAAGATCATGACCCTCAGGACCACCGTCGGCGTCGCGGCACTGGCCGTGCTTGCCTGCGCTGTAGGCGCCTTCTACTATCTGCGTGCACGTGGGGCGCAGCCCGTGCAGGAGGTCGTATCCCCCCCGCCGGCCGGGTTCCGTGACGCACCGCCTCCGGCGAAACCCGCGAGCGCTGCGGCAGGCAAGCCCCGCCTGCCGGCTGTTTCAAAGAAAGCTGCCGCTCCCGTTGACACCGCGTTGCCTCTGCGCGCCGGCGAAGTTCTGGAATACACCGCTAACGTCTCCAATCTCGAGAACGTGGCAAGTTTGAAGCTCGAGGTTGCCGGGCGCGGCACTTTTCTGGGAAAGAGCGTCTGGCATTTGCAGGCCTTTGCCCATACGCAGAGCCCGTTGCGCATGGTTTTCGAACTGGACGATCAGTTCGATTCCTACAGCGACGCGGCGACCCTGGCGAGCTTGCAGTATGAAATGCGCCTGAACGAGCGTGGGCAGAAGGTGGAGTCCCTCCAGCGCATGACCGCCACCGGCAAAGAGCCGGCCTCGCCGGATGCAGCGCAGGCGCGCGTGTTGCCAGGCACGCGCGATCCGCTCGGCTTGATGCAATACTTGCGAAACGTGGACTGGGCAAGAACGCCCGAAGTGCGCTGCCCGGTTTACGATGGGCATAAGCTATATGACGTTCGCGCCAAACTCGGAGCCGCTTCCGAGAAGGTTAACGTTCCGGCAGGAGACTACCCCGCGTCAAGAATCGGCATTCGCGTATTCGATGCGGGCGTGGAAATGAAGGACGCTTCCTTCGTTCTCTACATCGCAAATAACGCGGCGCGCACTCCCGTTTTGCTCGAAGCCGTCATGCCCTTCGCCACCGCCCGCGTCGAACTCCTGAAAGCCAAATAGGGCTCGCCTGCGTCCAATCCCCCGATACATCTCGATACATGATGACATTCTGCCCGCCGCTTTGAGTCCTAAACCCAAGCTCTCCGGCCGCATTCATCCTGCATGGCCGCCCTACTCTTCGCGCAGCGTCTTGGCCGGATCGATTCTTGCAACTCTGAGCGCCGGTACCGTTGTAGCGAGGAGCGTCACAACAGAGAGCATTAGCACCACGGCCAGGATAGTCGGAACATCGTAAACCTCTACGCCGTAGAGAACACTCCGCATAGCGCGAAGCGCGCCCGAACAGAGGACCAGTCCCAGAACCAGTCCGAGAGCCGAAGCGCCCACTCCCGCCCTACCGATGTCGATCATCGCCTTCCTAATGGAAGAGCCCAGAGCAAGGCGGATGCCGATTTCCCGCGTCTTCTGCGTTACGATATTTGCTATCAACGCAAAGATTCCAACGGCACTCAGCAGCAGAGCCAGTGCCGTCATTGCGCTCAGAAGTGCTACTTCCACACGCTGTATTGCCAAGGTCTTCGCCAGCAGGTCGCGCATATTAAAGAAACCCGAGAAGGGGAGGTTGGGATCAGCGCTCGCTAGAGCGCGTTGCATCTG
This sequence comes from Acidobacteria bacterium 13_2_20CM_2_57_6, assembly GCA_001917435.1. Taxonomy (GTDB): domain Bacteria; phylum Acidobacteriota; class Terriglobia; order Acidiferrales; family UBA7541; genus Acidiferrum. The sequence continues at coordinate 28,418 of MNEA01000113.1, read as the reverse complement.
TCCGGTCAATCCTTCCACCGGGCCAGATGTGCGAACAATCCAGCTAGGCTGGAACCACACGTGAAGCAGCCCGAGTTGCCTTGCCTCCATTTGCGCGGCCGGAAGGTACATTGTTTCTTCACCGGTGAGAGGCGCAACAGGATCAATGCCCGGCGCCATAGCCACATTCTCCACCACGCCGACAATCATAGTGTCCTTATCCACGTAATGGCCGACTGCATTTGCCCCATGGAAAAACTTGCGCGCGAACTTCTGGTTGACGATAGCCACTCGCTGCGTATCTGGCCCGTCTGCTTCGGTGAAGGATCGCCCCGCCAGAACCGGAATCTGCAACGCAGCGAAATAATCAGGTGTGGTGTATATCACGTCGGCAGTGGCTTTCTGCCCCGCTTCTTTACCGTCGCTGATGGCTATGTCTCCCGTAATTACCGTCCGCTCGTATGGCAGGCTCAGGCCAACAGCGGACTGCTGCACTCCGGGAATCTGCTGCATGGCGGTTGTGCTCTCTGCCAATAACTTTCTGAAGGCCGCGGCATCGTGGAAGCGCACCTCATCGAGCGATGCTTTGGCGGTCATTACTCCATTGGGATTGAACCCCGGCGGCAGAGTTTCCAGGTGGACCAGAGTGCGGATGAGCAGGCCGGAGGCCGCCAACAGCACAACGGTAAGGGCAACCTCGCCGGCGATAAGCCCTTGGCGCAAGCGCAGGCCGCCGCTCCCGGCCACGGCGCGGCTAGCCATCGACGATCGCAGGTCCACACTCCCGCTTGCGATCGCCGGGAGCATGCCGAATAGGATGCTGGCCAGCAGGGAAGCGGCCAGTGTGGAGCCCATCACGCGGCCGTCGAGGGAAACTTGTGCCACATGGAGAAAGTGTTCAGGCAAAAGCAGCAAGAGCCCGCGCAGTGCCAGGTAGCCCACACCGATGCTAACCGCTCCGCCCACAAGCGCCAGCAGCAGGTTTTCGATCCAGAACTGTCTCCGGATCTGCCAGCGCGAAGCTCCCAGCGCTAGACGCGTGGCTACTTCCGAAGTGCGCCGCATCACCCGCACCAGCGTCAGCCCGGCCAGATTGGCGCAGGCGATCAGCAGAATGAATCCCGCTGCCAACATTAGCGTCAAGACCTGCGGACGCAGCGTAGCCGTCTCCCCCTTTTGGAGCGGAACGGAATAGTAGGTCACTTGCGCTCCTGGATTGTTCTCTAATTCATAACGCTGCGTGCGGAGCGACCAAGCACGATTAATTTCGGCATCCGCCTCCTGCCAGATCACTCCATCGCGCAGCCGCGTAATGACCTCAAAGTTCGTTCCCGTTCCTTCGCCCTGGCGGCTGGGCTGAAGCGCCGTATACAGGTCAGCGTTCAGAGGGATAATCGCTCCCTCTGGAAGCACGCCGATGACCGTGTATGGCTCGCCTTTCAGCAGAACGGTCTGGCCCGGAATCGTAGGATTGGCGCCCAAGGCGTTGCGCCACAAGCCATAGCTCAAAATGGTTGTCTTCGGCCCATGCGGAAGGTCTTCCGCATCCGAGAAATTGCGCCCCATGATGGGATGAATAGCCAGGACGTCGAGGTAATGCGCGGAGATGCGTCCCGCGTGAACATACTGCACCTGCGAACCCGCCTCCAGGTTGGCACCTGAAGCTCTTAGGCCTGAAACGGCCGATATCAGAGCAGGAACATTGTCTCGCAGCAGCTCCCATTGCTCACCATTCACGTGATGCCTCTCATCCGAGCCTAGGGGGCCTGTCACCCGCGTGTAAATCGTGCCCATCCGTTCGGGATGCGCATAGGGCAGGCTCTTCAGGAGGAGCGTGTTCACGATGGAAAAAATCGCGGTGTTCGCCCCGATGGAAAGGGCAAGCGTAAGAACTACAGTCACAGTGAAACCGGGGTTCCGGGCCAACATTCGCAGTCCGAAGCGAAAGTCTTGCCGGAGGTAATCCCACCAGAGCCAGCGGCCGAACTCGTAGAAACGTTCTTCAGCCTGCATGACGTTGCCGAAAGAACGGCGTGCGGCGGCTCGGGCCTCCTCTTCACTCAGTCCTTGCTCTCGCAAACGCTCGCTCTCGTGCTGTATGTGTGCTTCAATTTCTGCGCCAAAGTCGCTTGGCTTCCGCTTGCGTCGAAACATGGCATTTAGCCCTCCTTTGCTGGGCCTAGGATCCGTCCTATGGCTGCTGCCAGACGTTTCCACTTGGCGGTCTCCTTCACGAGTTGTTTGCGGCCTGCCGCGGTCAGAGAGTAAAAGCGGGCCTTTCGGTTATTGGATGAGGTTCCCCACTTGGCAGAGATCCAGCCGCGTTCCTCAAGCCGCTGGAGCGCGGGATAAAGGGCGCCATGTTCCACCAGCAATTCCTCTTCCGATGTCTGTTGAATGGCGCGTGCGATCCCCTGACCATGCTGGGATCCAAAGATCAGTGTGCGCAGGATCAACAGATCTAGTGTGCCCTGCAACAGTTCGAGCCGTTCTCTGGTTTCTTGGGTAGACATCTAACCTGAGTATGCGCGCGTTTGGGTAGGATATCAACCCAAAACAGCGGGGAGTGGCTTTGTTATCTGCCTGCTAGCCGTTCGACGAGGCTGCACGCGATGTGCCCGATCGTGATGTGGCATTCCTGGATGCGCTGCGCGTCATTCGACGGGACATTCAGAAGAAGATCAACCTTGCCCGCGAGTTGCCCGCCGGTTTCTCCAGTAAAGGCCACGACATACGCCCCGCGCGCGCGGCCCGCTTCCACCCCGCGCATGACATTGGGACTGTTGCCGCTCGTCGTGAGCGCCACGAGAACATCCTGTTTTGACACAAGGGCCTCAATCTGGCGAGAGAAAATAAATTCGAATCCGTAATCGTTTCCGGCCGCGGTCAATACCGAAGGATTCGTCGTGAGCGCGAGCGCGGCCAGCCCTGGGCGTTCCGTTTGCAGCCGCACGACCAATTCGGCGGCGACGTGCAGGGCGTCGGCAGCGCTACCGCCGTTTCCAAAAAAAACGAGCTTGCCTCCGGCACGCAGCGCGGCTGCGGACTTCTCCGCAAATTGCGCGATCCGGCCGATCAATTCGCTGGAAAAACTCTGCTTGACGCGAGCGCTTTCCTCGAGTTGGCGGCGAATCTCTTCCACAGGCCAGGTCATCGCTGCCTAGCAGAGAACGATTTTTTCGCGGTGACGCACCACGCGGCGCGTGGCGTTGCGCGTGTCAATGACCAGCTTTGCGGCATCGGCGATCGCCGCATAGTCATAACTGGTGTGATCGGTGGCGATAACCACGGCGTCATAGCTTCCGAGGGTTTGCGGTGTCAGCGGCACCGACTTCATGTTTTCGTAATTATAGTGCCGCATCTTGTGCAGTTTCGGGAAATAAGGATCGTTGTAATCCAGATGTGCGCCGCGCTGTTGCAGAAGCTGCATGATTTTCAGGGTCGGCGATTCCCGCAAGTCGTCTACGTCTTTTTTGTAGGCCACGCCGAGGACCAGAATCTTTGAGCCTTTCAAGCTCTTCTTGTGATCGTTCAGCGAATTCGCAACCGCATCCACGACGTGGTAAGGCATCGCGGTGTTCACTTCTCCGGCCAGCTCGATGAAGCGCGTCGAAAAGTCATATTCGCGCGCCTTCCACGAAAGATAATACGGATCCACCGGAATGCAATGGCCGCCCAGACCCGGCCCCGGATAGAACGGCATATAGCCAAAGGGTTTCGTCGCCGCCGCGTCGATCACTTCCCAAATGTCAATGTTCATACGCAGGCTGAGCTGTTTGAGTTCGTTCACCAGGGCGATGTTCACGCACCGGAAAATATTTTCAAGCAGCTTCGCCATTTCGGCCGCGCGCGTCGAACTCACCGGCACGACGCGGGCCACCACCTGCGTGTACAGCGCCTGCGCCGCGCGCCCACTCGGCGGATTCAATCCGCCAACCACTTTTGGAATTTGCGCCAGCCCAAATTGTTTGTTTCCTGGATCTTCGCGCTCCGGCGAAAACGCCAGGTAAAAATCGCACACAATATTCTCGTTTTCCTGGCCTGCCGCGACGGGACATCGCAAACCGCTTTTCTCCAAGATAGGAAGAACCATTTCTTCGGTGGTCCCCGGGTAAGTCGTCGATTCGAGAACCACGAGCTGTCCCTTTTGCAGATGGGGATAAATTGAAATGGCGGTCTGTTCGACGTAGCTAAGATCCGGTTCACGGCGTTCGTCGAGCGGCGTAGGCACGCAAATAATTATGGCGTCGGCTTCTTTCAGCTTTTCGAAATCACTCGTCGCACTGAAGTGCCTGCTGTTCACGAATTGCTGGATCTTGTTTTGAGGAATGTGCTCGATGTAGGACTTCCCCGCGTTGAGCATCGACACTTTGTGGGGATCAACATCAAATCCCGTGACTTTGTGCCCTGCTTCGGCGAAGCGCAGCGCCAGCGGCAGCCCGACGTAGCCGCAGCCAATGATCCCAACCTTGAGCTGGGTGCCTTTGAAAAATTCAGGTTTCCGGTCGATTGGCATAGGTTCCGTCGCACTCCTCTTTGTGCATATATGACCCCGGATTGGCGGGATCAATGGCTTCGCGTTTTTGGGGATACTTTGATGCAGGCGGGCACGCTACCGCCTGCGACGTGACCAAGACAATTAAATATAGCAGGTTCCCTGCAAACAAAAAAATACGCTCATTTCATCCGTGGCCGCTTGCCCATAAGGTTGCCGCCGAGGACCCGAGGGAGGAAGATAGGGGAGGCTGGCCTGACTATTGGAAAGATGCGCGAAGTGCCGTTCAATCAACATGATTTTCATCATTCTTTTGCTGGGACTTGGCGTTGGTGTGCTGGTGGGCCTCCTGGGGATCGGGGGTGGCGTCGTTCTCGTGCCGGCCATGGTCTACCTCTTGCATATGGACCAGCACTTGGCGCAGGGAACTTCGCTTTTCATATTGCTGCCGCCCATCGGACTCGGAGCTTTGCGCGAGTATTGGAAGCAGGGCCAAGTGGACTTACCGGCAGGGATTTTGTGCGCACTGGGAATGCTCTTCGGCGCTTACGCCGGAAGCTTGATAGCGCTCCCCCTGCCGTCTCGAAACTTGAAGGGGCTGTTCGGCTGCTTCCTGATATTGTCTGGATTTCTGCTTTGGAGAAAGACGCGCAGCGATGCGAACGCGCCCGGAGGCAGCCAGGGGAAAGTTCATGCTTGAATCGATGGGCCGCATCGCTGGAATCTTCGCGGTTGCGTGTGTGTGCGGAGTGGCCTCCGGAATGTTTGGGATTGGCGGCGGCGTGCTGCTGGTGCCACTGCTGGGGTTGCTGTTCGGGTTCAGCCAGCATCGCGCGCAGGGCACCTCCCTGGTGGCGTTGATACCGCCTACTGGAGTACTGGCGCTAATGGCGTACTCGAAACAAGGGTTCTTATCGTGGAAAACCGGGTTGCTGTTGATCCCTGGCGTATTTTTGGGCGGCATCGCGGGGGGGGTCTTGGCGAAGAAAATCCAGCCGCGAAGCATGCGCCAGGCTTTTGCTGGCGTCCTGGTCCTGCTCGGTGTGTGGCAGGCACTGGAGGCATGGTGGCGCTAGAGACGGCTCATCGAGATGATTGATTTGCACTGTCACATTCTGCCGGGTCTGGATGACGGCCCGGCCACCATAGAAGAATCCGTTGCCATGGCGGAATCGGCCATCGCTGATGGAATCACGCACGTTGTTGCGACGCCGCACTTCAACAGCGACTACTATTTCGAGTTCGCGCATGTGCGCCATATTCGAGATGAGTTGCGGGCCAGAATTCGTGACCGGCTGAAAATCGGCACAGGCTGCGATTTTCATCTCAACGCGGAGAATCTGGGGTCGTTGCGCAAGGACGCCCGGCAGTATTGCATCAATCAGCGCGATTTCCTCCTCGTGGAATTCAATGAGTATGCGATCCCGCCTTCGATGGACCAGACGCTGCATGAGATTCTGCTTGCTGGTTTGCAACCGGTGATCACCCATCCGGAACGCAACGCCATTTTGCGGGTGCGGCCAGAGCGCTTGAAAAAGTGGGTGCGGCAAGGATGTTTCGCTCAGGTGACGGCTGGAGCCCTGACTGGAGGCTTCGGGGCCGGTTGCCGGAAAGACGCGCTGCGCTGGATCAGCGAGGGCCTCGTTCATTTCGTCGCCAGTGACGCGCACAACACGCGAACGCGTCCGCTTCGACTGCGACCGGCTTACGACGTCGTCGCGGATCAGTTCGGCGAAGAGACAGCGCAGGCGTTGTTCCACGACAATCCGCTTGCAGCCTTCGAAGGCCGGCCGTTGCCGCACGTTCCAGAAGTAGCAGAGGAATTGCCCCCGCCGCGCCGCAAGCGCTTTTTCTTTTTCTGAAATTCTTCCTATCCCAAGATCCAAAATCACCGCGCTGGACGCAGGGGAAGACCCGCCCACATATTCAAGACTCCCAGGACTTCGCGCACTACATCCAGAGCGTCGCTGGTGGTGCGCCACCAGTGTCGGGGATCGAACGAATCGCTGGATGCGGCGCGCACAATGGCCCGGCCTTGGCCGGGAACGAGCCTGCGCCAAAGCAGGCGAACGCGCCGCGTGTGGACTTTTGTCGTAACTAGAATCACGGCATCGCCCTTGGCTCGCGCAAGCGATAAGGCGGCAACTCTGACTTCATCGGCGGTATTCACGATGGGTGGTTCGAGGATGTGAATCGCTTCCGCCGGCACGCCTTCGTGAATTAAAACGAGAGTGTTGTAATGATCCTCGCTGGCGAAGGGAATGCCCATCTTTTGCAAAGTGTCAGCAGGCTCCCTGGAATGGGTCAGCCAGACTTCCGGCGCGTATCCTTCGCGATAGAGTCTCGCTGCTTCGATGGCCCGCACCGGCATCGCTCCGCTGAGCACGACGATTCCTTTGACTTTTCCGAGTGGGTCCTCGACTACCAGCCAGCGACCGATACCCAAGAAAATCAGCAAGCCGAGGAGAAGGCTGCCGGTCCCAATAGCACAAAAAACGCCCAGTGCACGAGAACGCCGCGGAACCGCAATGGGATTGTTTAGAGTCGCCATTGAGAACGGGCGCATGCTATCCCGCTCCGCCGATGTGGTCAATCCGCTGCGTCCGGATATGATTTTACGATGGGCCCGGCAATGGAGATACGCGTCCTGGCGGGCAGTGTCGTGGCTAGTGGTCCGGTCCGGCCTCGATGGATGCCCTGAGCGCTTTCGTTACTTCGCCGGCGATGTCGTCCTGGACCATCAAGATGTCGTTGAATGGCCGGTCGTAGGTTTCAGACCAGACAACGTACCCGCTGTCTGCACGAATCAACCGCGCGTCCACGCGCAGGCTGGTGCCTGACTTGCGCACGCTGCCATCGAGCACATAAGCGACACCCAGAGTCTTGGCGACATCGGCGATGGTCGCTTGGGGAGTCCCATGCGAACGCGGCCATAGTTTTCCTTTGAAATAGAACGACGACGTGGGAGGCGGCACCCGAAGGCCCGGTATTCTACTGAGTTTGTCGATCAGTTCCTCGGTCATGCCGTCGGCGAAGGACTCCTGGTTCATCTCTTCGGTCAGGTCGAGAAACGGCAGCACGGCAATGGATTTCTGTGGCTGGGGAGCAACGGCGGCTGAGGCGGAGTGATTGTTCGTGACCTTGCCGCGGAACAGGAAGGCCCCGTAGAGCAGGAATGCAACTATGAGCGCGAGGCAGAGCCCCCCGCCTGCGGCCCACGTGAACCCGGATCTGAGGCGCGCACCGGACTTTTTCAGCTCATCGGGCGCAGCAGCCGTCCCCGGAGTCGGATATTTGCTGTCCGAAGCCCGCGAAGCGACCGTCTTTGTGACGGACTGGTCCGCCCAGGGACTGACTGTCGCCACCATCCGATACCCCAGTCGCGGTACTGTCGCGATGTAGGTGGGCTGCTTGGGGTCGTCGCCGAGCAGGCGGCGCAGCGATGCCACCGCCTGGTAGACAGAGTCTGGAGCGACGACGATTCCAGACCAGACATGGGTGAGCAAGTCATCGATGCTGACGACTTCGCCGGCGTGTTCGGCGAGGCACATCAGCAGCCGTATCGTCCGCACTTCTACTCGACAAGCCTCGCCGTCACGTGAGATCTGGCCGGACGCCGGATTGACGCACCAGGCGCCGATACGAAGCGTTGTATTGGTTTGGTGCTCCATTTTGAGATCAGCTACTACTCTTACGTCGGATGGAGAATCGGCGCGTCAATTATATCAACACCGTGGAAAAACGCCGACCGCGTTCCAGGCCGTCTTGCGTTTAGCACGCCGACCCCAGCCGTGCCGCCGACACAGCATATTTATGTGATTTCAGGAGTATTCAGACTGTTTCAGACCCTGGCTCCGGACTTCTCGCGTCTCACGTGGATATCGGCATTGCGGATTGCAAACAAATCAAAGCGGAAAGAGAGGAAGTACCATGAGTGGAGACTCTGCACCTCGGCCATTGGGGAAAAGGAGCGCTCTGTTAGCAATCGCAGTAGGCGGCGGGATTGCCGGGACTTTGGACCTTCTACAAGCCTGCATGTTATTTGGATGGAAGATTCCACTTGTGATCGCCGCCGGCCTGCTGGGGCGGCAGGCTATCCGTGGAGGCGCCGGCACCTACATTCTGGGTGTCCTCCTGCATTTCTTTATCGCGTGCTCCGCGGCGGCGGTTTACTATGGGGCGAGTCGCAAGCTGCGTTTTATGACCGAGCACCCGCTGGTGTGCGGTTTGTTCTTTGGCGCCGCGGTCGAAGAGGTAATGAATCTCGTCGTTTTGCCGCTCTCCGCGCTTCACGCAAGGGGACCTTACAAACTGTATGACCTGATTCTTGGGCTGCTCGTGCACATGGTCGTGGTCGGGCTCCCAATTTCCTTCAGCGTTGGGCGGTTCGCGAAATAGACGCGTGCCGCTTTCAGCGGTTTGAAAAGAGTGGTGTCGCGGATCGCAACATAAGGTACGGCGGCAGCCTCGCAACTTACGGATTGTCGGCTGTTGCCCTGGAAAGAGAAGGAGCGTGTGGGGGTGACTGACTAAGTTAGACGTACGTCAAACAGTGACAGCCAATATTGAATGGATTGCAGGGCAAAACCGCAGAGGATGAGTCCAATGCCGAATACCCCAAGCCGCCGCTCCGGGAGATTGTCGGCATAGTATTCGATGTAAGGATTGATTGTGACTCCTACGCCGGTGACGATGCCGGTCAGCAACCCCACGCGAATCGCAAAAGACCAGGCGTGGTCCACGTGATGGATGAAGGCGCTGCAGATAAGCGCCGTCGTAATGTAGCCGAGCGTACGGACCACAGTTCCCCAAAACTGACGACGCGTAAGCCGTGGACGGCGCGATGCTTCATAGTCCATGGCAGGACGCATCCCTTGAGAGTAGGCGAGTATTTGGCCGATGCTGATGAGAATGGCGAACGCGACAGCGAATCCGAAGCCCAAAATCCTGTACAGCCCGGCTCCGAAGGCAAATCCCCGAATAGCGGAAAACAGTCCTTCCCAGGGCAAGGAGTAATGATCCAGCCCGCGAGCTGCTCGACTAAATTCAATCGACAGGGTGATACCGGTCGCGATACCGGAAGCCAGGCCAAAGAAGAGCCCCAAGCCGAGGCCATAGCCGATGCCAAAAACAACAGAGTACGTGACCGCACGGGTAAGCAGCCGCAACGGACCGTGTTGTCCACCCAATAGATCGTAAGCCAGGTACAGACTACCCAGTACATCAAGACACGTGCCTGTAATGCTGACGATCGCGACAGTACGGTGGTCCACCTCAGGATTGTAGACCTAAACTCTGGTTGATCCTGCCCGAATGACGGGGAAACTAGCGAAGAACAACGTAAAGAGTCGCGCGAATCTCGCTCAGAAAGAACGCGAAGAACTGATCGCCTAGAAGTAGTCAATCGGGGATCAGCACGGTACACTGGCGTGCTGATTTTCGAGGAGGACGCATGCGGGCGGTAGTGACAGGAGGGGCGGGATTTCTGGGGTCGCATCTTTGCGACAGGCTTCTCACCGAAGGGTGGGAAGTGCTGGCGCTTGATAACCTTATCACAGGCGTCGATTCGAACGTCTCATATCTGATGAAGCATCCGAAGTTCCGAGTCGCGCGCGGGGACGTCTCGAATTACATTGATGTGGCGGGCCCCGTGGATTACGTGCTGCATTTCGCCTCCCCTGCGAGCCCGGTGGACTACCTCAAGCTGCCCATCCAGACGCTGAAGGTCGGCGCGCTGGGCACGCACAATGCATTGGGCCTCGCACTGGCAAAGAATGCCAAGTTCCTTCTGGCTTCCACGAGCGAATGCTACGGCGATCCGGAAATCTCACCGCAACACGAAGAATACTGGGGTCATGTCAATCCTATCGGCCCGCGCGGCGTTTACGACGAGGCGAAACGGTACGCGGAAGCGATGACCATGGCGTATCACCGGTATCACAAGGTGGACACGCACATCGTGCGAATCTTCAATACCTATGGGCCGCGGATGCGCTTGAATGACGGCCGGGCTCTGCCCAATTTCGTGTATCAAGCGCTCAGCGGCAAGCCGCTGACGATTTACGGAGATGGAAAGCAAACGCGTAGCTTTTGTTATGTCTCCGATTTGATCGATGGGATATACCGGCTGATGATGTCAGACGAGCATCTGCCGACAAACGTCGGCAACCCACAGGAGATCACGATTCTGGAGTTCGCCGAACGCATCCGCAACCATTTTGAAAACGCGCCGCCGATTGTGTTCGAGTCTTTGCCACAAGACGATCCGAAACGCCGGTGCCCTGACATTACGAAGGCGAAGCGTGTTCTGAACTGGGAGCCCAAAGTGGGGTTGGAGGAAGGATTGAAGCTCACGCTGGCGTATTTCAAGGAAGTGTTCCGCAAAAAATGAGGGGACAGGAAGTGGAGAATTGGAAACTTTAACCGAGAGACGATCTCTAGTCGCGGCCGAAGCAGCAGTAATCGAAGCCCTTTTCGCGCATGTCCTGCGGGGTATAGAGATTTCTTCCGTCGATCACTAACTTGCGGGCCATGAGTTTTCCGGCGCGATCCCAATCAAGCTTGCGGAAAACGTCCCACTCGGTGCAAACGAGCGCGGCGTCGGCGTCCTGGAAAGCCTGATAAGCGTCCTCGTGATAATGCACTTGCGGAAAGAGCACCTTGGTGCGCGGCATCGCTTCCGGGTCTGTCGCATGCACAACCGCGCCCTCTTCGAGCAGGCGCTTGACCACTTCCAGCGCGGGAGCGAAGCGGATGTCGTCCGTATTGGCCTTGAAGGCCAAGCCCAGGACAGCCACGCGCTTTCCTTTAACCACCCAAAGGGCCTGACGGATTTTCTCAAGAAAACGGTCAATACGCTGTTTGTTGACGCGTTCGGTGGCCTTCAGGATCTCAAAATCCACGCCGACGGAAGCAGACAAGTGGATGAATGCCTGGACGTCCTTCGGAAAACAGAATCCACCGTAGCCCAGACCAGCCTTGAGGAATTGTCCGCCGATGCGCGGGTCGAGACCCATGGCGTGCGTGACTTCTTCCACGTCTGCGCCGATTTTTTCGCAGAGGTCGGCGATCACGTTCGCATAACTGATTTTCAGGGCGAGAAAAGAGTTGGAGGCGTGCTTGATGAGTTCCGCGCTGTTGATGGTGGTGACCAGAAATTCGGCTTTACGGCCCGGGGGGCACGTTCCCTTGTGCACCGGACAGCGGAAACTCCGCTCGAGAATCGGGCGGTAGATTTCGCGGAGTTCCGCGGCGGAGGAAGGATCCTCGACGCCAACAACAATGCGGTCCGGATGGAAAAAATCAGCGACGGCAGTGCCTTCGCGAAGAAACTCAGGATTAGAGGCCACGCGGAATTTTATGTTGCTGTTCTTGGAATACGCGGCCAGGGCGCGGCTCAGTTCGAGGCCGGTGCGCGCAGGAACGGTGCTTTTTTCAATGACGAGTTTAGGCGATTTCGCCTCGGCGGCAATTTGGCGGGCAACGTGATCGATGGCCGAGAGGTCCGCTTCTCCGGAATCCTTCGGCGGAGTGCCGACACAAATGAAGATGGCGTCTCCGGCACGGATGGCTTCACCGGCTTCGGCGGTATAGGAAATCTTTCCGGCTTTGTGAGCGGACGCGAGGATCTGGTCGAGGTGATGTTCGTAGATCGGAACGCCACCGGCATTCAGCTTGGCAATGCGTTCACGATCGATGTCCGCGCAAACTACTTCGTGTCCCGCCTCGGCAAGACAAGCCCCGGTGACAAGACCCACATAACCGCAACCGATGACCGAAAGGCGCAAGCGAAGACTCCCTTCAACGAATCTCGTCTCGTTTGGACTAGTGAACCGAAGGCGGCGGAAGCTAGCCTCTCTCCGCTTTACCCATCAGCAAGCCGCGCAGCCCGAGGAGCACTAGGCGCGGCTGACGGCGCACCACGTTCCACAATAAACGAGTCGATTCATCGCGATTGATTTCGCCGAGCGATTGTCGCGTTGAGGCATCCAGCAAATCCACCAGCTGCGAATAGTCCTTTTGCTCAAAATTATGCAGCGCCCGGCGGATGAGCCAGTGCGTTCGCAATTCACGCCGCAGGGCGGCAAACTCGTGGGTTCTGCCATTTCGCAAAAGAGCTTGAGAAACGCCGAGTGCACCGCGAAAACCGGTCACGATTCCCCCGACGGTTGAAACCTTGACCTGCGCCGCGGCGTCGCCCACCAGATAGACTTCGCCGTTTCCAATTTGGCGGCGAACCGGCACCCAGCCGCGATAGACGGGGATACGCGCGCCTTGCCATTCGAGCGGCTCCAAATGCTTTTTTTCGAGAAAACTTTCGAAGCATCGCTTCGTATCGCTGCCGTGCTCGCCGATTACGCCCACGGCGCCGCGTTCCGGCGATTCAGGGATCAACCAGTAAAAGTACGGCGTGTCGTCCGGCACGAACCAGACGCGCGTGGTGTCGGAAGGGCAATCCTTCGGCAGGCGGACGATGGCTTGAACAAGGGGCACGGTTTCAATGGGAGGCCATCCGGAAGCGCGCGCGACTCGGCTCGCGGCACCATCCGCGCCAACCACGCTGCCGGCGTGCAACTCCTCGCACCTGCCACCGGATTCAACCTCCAAACGCAAACCGCGTGCGTTCGGACCGATTCCCAGGAACCGCGTATCGAATGATAGCCTTGCGCCGGCCTGCTCGGCTTCGCGGGCGAGAGCAGGAATCAGGCGCGAGCGCTCGACGATGAGGTCGGGCTTGGTCAGCGCGACCTGTGCGGAGCGGCCATCGGTAAAGAGTTCGAAACGTCGAATTTCGTTGATGATGCTTTCGCGGGCGGCAGCGCCCATCTGGTGGCGGAAGTGGTCGGTAACAATCAGCGTGCGGGGCGCAGGCTCGAATTGCGGTTTTGATTCCAGCACGCGAACGCGCAGGCCGCCGCGAGCCACGCTTGCGGCGGTGAAGAGTCCCGCGGCAGAGCCGCCGACAACGATGACTTCGCGATCATTTCGTCCACGTCGGGGCTGTGCTTCTGTGCTTTCCACAGTTTCCGTTCTTCCCAAAGACGCGCGTTCCCCGAGAGTTGTACTCATCAAGGGAACCACGCCAAAGAATTTACCTTCTTCCCGCTTGACCGGTGTGGGGCTGCTCAAGGTATAGGTCAGCGGGCGCCCCGTAAGTATAACGAATCCAATATGAAGGACCAACCTGCGGGGAGAGGCAAAACCAGGAATGGAGACGTGCCCTCGAAACGAGTTTGCGATCCTAAGAGGCGTGAGGGGTCTTGCCGGTCTGACGTTCATAAGGCGCGCGCTCAAGATACACAACACCGGCAAAAATCAGGGCGAGGGCCAGAGCCCCAACCAAGGAGGCCACTCGCGCCGAAAGATAACTTACCAGCACCGCTGCGCCGCCACCGACGGCGCCGAGCAGATACAAAGTGAGGACGGCCCCGCGATGCCCGAGGCCAAGATTCGAAAGCCGGTGAGCCGCATGGTCTTTCCCCGGAGCCGCGAAGGGCACCAGGCCGCGCCGCGAGCGGGAAATGGTGACCAGCGTGGTGTCGAAAATCGTCACTCCCAGGATCAGAAGGGGTGCAAGCCATGCAGAGACATGATTGGAGTTTTCCAGGCGCAGTTTTAATCCGAGCGTAGCCATTAGAAAACCGAGAAACATGGCGCCGCCATCGCCCATGAAAATTTTCGCGGGCTTGAAATTCCAGCGGAGAAACCCAGTGGCCGCGCCGAGAACCGCGGCAGCCAGTGTGCTGACCAGCGTCTGGCCGTTTATGTAAGCGAGCATTGCGAAAAAGACTGATGCCATGGCGGCTACGCCGGCACAGAGGCCGTCCATGTGATCGAGGATGCTGAAGGAAGCCGTAATCCGCTAACCAGCAGGATCGCCGCCGCCAAGGGCATGCCCAGGAAGAGTTTGATTTGGTGATGGAGCAGCCCGCGATCGTCGAGGATGCCGACAGCCGCGACCAGCGTCCCGCCGATGAGAATGCCCACGATTTGCGCGCGCGCCGGTCCGTTGAAAGCAAAGAGCACCGCAATCACCACGGCGGCGTACATCGCCAGGCCGCCAAGAAGCGGGATTGGCTTGAGATGAACTTTGCGTGGCCCGGGCAAGTCGACCATTCCTACGCGCAACGCAAGTGCACGAACCGGAACCACCAGCATTAGAGAAGCGACTAGTGCGATGAAAAAAGCGATCAGGCCTGAGGCCATGCAACCTCGTTTTATCAGGCGAGCCGAATCCGGCAAAGGCTGGTGCGGCCCATGCCTCACGTGATCCTCGCCGGGTTGGGGACCCAGCTCCCAAGTCGAGCGAGCAATAATTGTCCCAAGCAGCTTGAACACGATACTGCGATTTTAGTCTTGCGGCAATCGCGATAAACCAGCAGGTGTGCAGACCATCAGGAAGTTCCTGGGTCAACGCTCAGTGAGCATGCGAGTGAAGATGCGCTTCACTTCTTCTTTGTCGCGCGTGGCGTAGTACCAGTCGATGGTGCGCTTAAGGCCCTCGCGGAAGAGTACCTTGGGCTCCCAGCCGAGAAGTTTCTTGGCGAGAGAATTGTCAGCGACGCGGTTGAGCGGGCCGGTGGGCATGTCGCGGCGCAGCTTGATCTCGGCTTGGTGTCCCGTGAATTCGCACACCATTTTGGCACAGTCGATCACGCGAATACGTTCCATCGTCCCGAGGTTAATCGCAGTCCCGTCGTTGATTTTCTCTCCGGCCAGGATGGTGCCCTCGACGATGTCGTCAATGTAAGTCCAGTTGCGGATTTGCGTGCCGTCGCCCCAAACTTCGAAAGGGTTTTGTCCGAGGAACGCGCGCGCTATCATGGCGATCACGGCGTGATTCTCCACGCCGCGCGGGCCGTACACCGTGAAGTAGCGGCAAGAAGCCGCTCCCATGCCGTGCTCTTTCGCATAAGCCTGCAGCGTGAATTCGCCCATCAATTTCGCCCAGCCGTAAGTATTGTCGGCGTCATTCGGGCCTTTAGTGAGGTCCTCAGTTAGATAGAGTTCCTTCTGCGTGTCTGATTGTAGAAAATTCGGATACACGCAGCCCGAAGAAGCGAACACCACTTTTTTGACTTTGGCTTTGAGGGCTTCGGCAAAGACCAGGCCATCGAGAAAAAAGTTTGACGCCGGCCCGGCTTGATGGAGATCCACGTAACCGCGCCCGCCATGATCCGCGGCGAGATGAAAAACCGTGTCGACGCCCTGCATCGCGGTGCGGGCCACGCCCGGCTCCCGCAAATCGGCTTGCAGAAAATCGACTTTGCCGGTACCGAGGTGCTGCCGAATGTTGGCGAGATGGCCGCTGGTCAGATCATCGACAATGCGCACCTTTTTCGCGCCTCGTACCAGCAGTTGGTCGGTAAGCGTGGAGCCAATGAACGACACTCCGCCCGTTACGAAAACCGTCTTTCCCACCCAAAATCCGTCCGCCGTCGTCACGCGCGCGCTACCTTCCTTCATCTGTCAGCTAGCTGATCGATGATTTTCACAAATTTTTGCAGTTCCCCGACTCTATCATAGTCAGGAGCGGCAGCCCGCGCCGCTTCTCCCATGGCTTTCAACTTTTTGGGGTCGGAAGCCAGGGCGCGCACCGCGGTGACAACTTCCGCGGGGCGGTCCGGATCAGCAGCAACCGCAAAGCCGCGCTGAACTCCCAGCGATACAGCATCCGCTTCTTTTGGCGCGACCGACAGAATTGGTTTCCCGGCTGCCAGAATTCCGTACATTTTGCTGGGCACCACGACGCCTTCCAGGCCCCGCTTTATGGTAATGACATGAGCATCGGCGGCCGCCAGCACCGACGGAATCTTGTTCGCCGGGAAAAAATCCAGAAAACGAATATTGTTGGCGCCCACGGCAGCCTCTTCAATTTGCGGGCGCTGCGCGCCATCGCCCACGAACACGAGGCCTACACCTTCATTTGCTAGGTGGCGCGCGGTGGTGACCAGCGTGTTCCAGGCACCATAGAAACCAAGGTTCCCTGCGTGCACCAGGACAAACGAAAAATTCCCGCGGATGGCGCGGACAACAGCGAGATCTGGAGCAGGAAAAGGCGTGCCCGGCGGAGGAATGTCAGCTCCGTCGCGAACGATCAGTACACGCGAGGGCTCCACGCCTTTGGCAATAATACGGGCGCGCATGTCATTACCGAGAACGATCACGCGCGACGCGCGGCACAGCGCCCAGCGATGGAGTTTTTCCCAGAACCTCGCGAACATTCCTGGCTCGACGATCGAGCCTGCCACCGCCATGTCCGGGTATAAGTCCCGTATGTTGTAGACATAAGGCTTGCGCTTCAGCAGAGCGACAATTGCGCCAACGATACCTTGAAACGGCGGATCGGTCATGGCCACGATGGCGTCGCAGGGCACGAAGAGCGCCCTCGGGATCGCCAGTGCAACGTAGCTGAGGTAATTCACTACCCGTTTTTTCATGCTGAAGCGTGGAAAATCCGTCGAACCGGCACGAATGATACGTGCCCGTCCCGCGATTTCCGTTTGAAATGGGCGCCACGGGCGCCGCTCCGTGGGATCGTACGATGGCCGTCCGCAGAGCACCGTTAGGCTATACGACGAGGACAGAGCCTCCACGACGCTGTGCGCCATCTTCGCGGTCGCAGAAGTATCCGGCGGGTAATAAAGATTCAGCAGCAGGAGGCGCATCGAAGAGATTGTACAGAGTTCTATCTTTGCGCGCGTGCAGGCGCTTATTGGTTTTAAGCGGGCTTCTTGAAGATTGGCGCCGCCGCGCGCGCTAACTCGTGGGCAGTCGGCCTCTTTTTCGGCGGCTTCTTGACTTCGCGTTTGCCTCTGTCTTTGTTTCCCATGGCCGATAGCTTGCCATACTTCGCTACTGTTGGCTAGCAGCGACCAAATCGAAAAGGAAATCGAAGCGGCTAAGAGCGCGAAATGAGGAAATCGCCGAGGACCAGCGCATCCATTTGCGTGCGCAGGAAGCAATCGATGGCTTCTTCGGGGCGACAGACGATGGGCTCGTTGTCGTTGAAGGAAGTGTTCAACACCACCGGTACGCCGGTAAGATCGCGAAAAGCGGAAATGAGCGCGTAATAGCGGGGATTGGCCTCGCGCGTGACGGTTTGCAGCCGGCCCGTGCCGTCCACGTGCGTTGGCGCCGGGATCTTGCCGCGTTTCTCCGGGCGCACGGAGTAGGCCAGGGTCATAAATGGCGAGGGGTGGGACTTCTCAAAATATGCCGAAGTGGCTTCTTCGAGGATCGAAGGCGCAAACGGGCGAAAAATTTCGCGATGCTTGATCCGGCGATTGAGAATGTCCTTCATTTCCGGACGGCGCGGATCGGCGACGATGCTGCGATTGCCAAGAGCCCTCGGGCCCCATTCGGCGCGGCCCTGAAACCAGCCGAGGATTTTTCCATCGGCGATGATCGCGGCGCTGCGGCGCGTCAGTTCTTCTTCGGCAAGTTCGGCGATGCCATAGCCATCCTCTGCGAGGCCGCTTGAATCGATGGCCCGCCGGATTTCTTCACGCAAGTACCCAGGTCCCCAGTAGGCATGGTCCATCACGAAGGAACGAGGCTTGCCTAGTTTCTGATGCCAAACGTAATACGCGGCGCCCACCGCCAGTCCCGCGTCGCCGGCAGCGGGCTGCACGTAAACCTGCTCGAAGCCAGTGTGGTCAAAAATTTTTCCGTTCGCGACGCAGTTGAAAGCCACTCCACCAGCCAGACATACGGCCTTAAGGGGTGTACACGGTCTCTTCAGCGACAGCATGCGAAAATAGACTTCCTCCAGCCGCGCTTGCAGTGAGGCTGCCAGGTTGCGATGACGCTGTTCGAGAGGTTCTTCCGGAACGCGGGCTGGGCCTAGCTTTCGGGACATCTCGTCGGAGAACAATCTCCCGAGCGCAGGCATTTTGTCACTTTCGGCCCACGCCATCTCTGGGCCGGTGCGATGGTGCGTGAAATACTTCAGACCCAAATGGAAGCCGCTGAACTTGGGGTCGTGGCGCAGGATGTCGCGAAATGTCTCAAGTTGTTCGGGCTGGCCATACGCAGCCATGCCCATCACTTTGTATTCGTCGCCGAATCTCGGAAAGCCCAGATACTGTGTGACTGCCGTGTAATACAGGCCGAGCGAATGGGGGAAGGGGATTGCGCCATCAATCTCCATGCGGTTGCCCATCCCGAAGCCCCACATGGTGCTGGCAAAGTCGCCAAGGCCATCGGCCGAGAGCAAGAACGCGTGTTCGAAGGGCGAAACGAAAAACGCGCTCGCCAAATGAGCCTGGTGGTGCTCGATGCGATGAAAATTCGCGCCAATCTTTTTGGGATCGGCATCGAAAGCCGCAGCCAGCGCTTCCGGGATACCCGTGAATTTCGCGAGAACTTTGAGGCGCTCGCGCGCGAAAGAAGGCATGCGCAAAGCATAAAAAAGTTTTGTGCCCAGTCTGGCGTACGGGTTTCGCGGCACGGCAACGTGGTCGACGTCCGAAAGTGCCAGGCCCGCTTCCTTCAGGCAATAACGAATCGCTTGCGCAGGAAATCCTGCGGCATACTTCACGCGATTGAAGCGTTCCTCCTCGACCGCGGCGATCAGCCTGCCGTCGCAGACAATCGCTGCCGAAGCGTTCCCATGGTACGCATTGATCCCTAGAATGTTCATCGAGTAATTTGCCAGTGTACCGCAGCCGGAAGATTATGCGGGGAGGTGCCGCCGGCACCACTCGGTCAGGACATACAGGGACCACGGGCGCGCCCACGTGGTTTTTCCGGCTAGAAATTCCATCCAAACTGAACGAAGGCCACCCGGGCGAAGATAGGCAGCCAACGATGACGCAGGCTCAGAGAAACTTGCTTCCATACGGGCGCGCAACGGCCCACGCAGCCATTCTTCCCACGGCAGAGTAAACGTGCGTTTCCGCTGCCCGAGAATTTCTTGCGGCAGCAAATCGCCGAGCGCTTCCGCGAGCAACGCCTTTTGCGCGCCAGGACGGCGGCGCGCCGCATCCGGCAGCGAGCCCACAAATTCAACCAAAGGCGTGTCTAGGAGCGGCACGCGAACTTCCAGCGATCGCCCCATGCTCACGGTGTCCGTGTCGCGCAGCAGCATGCTAGCCATGTAAGTACGCATCTCCAGCCAGGAAATTCCGCTCACGGATTCCAGCTTGCGGGCCTCGTCGGCGGTCCGTTCGAGCCAGCCGAGCCAGGTTGGCTCAAGCGTGACGCCGTCTGCGCCCACTGTGCTGGGGCGAAACCGCGGCTCGATGATTCGTTCGAGTTGCCCCGGCGGGAAGAGCGTCCGCGCAAAATAATAGGGATGTGGCAATGCGTCCGGGTAGGCCCACGCAGCCACCGTCTTGCGCGCGGCGTCGGGCGAACGTTGCCGCGTTACGAGAACGGCGATCAAGGGAGCCGTCATTCTCCGCACCGGCGCCGGCACAAACCAGGAGCAGCGGATCAGTCTCGAAAGACGCGGCGTATCCGCAAACGTTGGATAGCCAGCGAAAAGTTCATCTCCTCCCAGTCCTGATAGCGCCACTTTCAACCCGACCTGTCTCGCGGCCCACGATACAAAGTACGTATTGATTCCGTCCATGGTGGGCAGGTCGAGAGTGGCAAGAGCTTCATCCATCCGGGAAAGGATCGACTCCCCACTCAAAGGCACCTCGGTATGCTTGGTCTTGAATCGAGTCGCCGCCATGCGCGCGAGCGCCGCTTCGTCAAATGTTGTACCCGGAAACGTCAATGTAAAACTCTCGATCCCACGCCGTGCTTTGGCCGCAAGCGCCCCGATTGCGCCGGAGTCCAGCCCACTCGATAGGAACAATCCCACCGGCACGTCGGCGATGAGATGCGTGCGTACTGCGTCTTCCAGAAGCGGCCGCAGTTTTTTCGCGGCCGAAGGAAGATCGCGCGGTTTGCGCGCGTCACGTGCCGAGGGAGAAATCGTGGGATCCCACCAGGGCCGCGCGCGCGGCGTGCGCCGCCGCTCCGGCACGTGCAGCAACATGCGATGTCCCGGTGGAAGAGAAAACACTCCTTCCACAAGCGTCACCGGCTCCGAGATGCTCCCAAAAAGCAAGTAGGCAGTGACGGCATCCTGCGACAGGCGCTTGGGAACAGCTCCCGACGCGAGCAGGGCCCGAACCTCCGAGGCGAACGCGAATCCGTCCGGTGTTTGCGTGTAATAGAGAGGCTTAATACCCAGCGGGTCGCGCGCCAGAAAGAGAATCGGCGCCGTGGCATAGCGCCCGCGAAGATCCAGTAAGGCGAAGGCGAACATGCCGCGCAGTTCGGTCAGGGCATCCTCGCCCCACTCTTCCCAGGCATGAACGAGTATCTCCGTGTCCGACTGCGTGGTGAAGCGATGACCAAAAAGCGACAAACGCTCTCGCAGGTCGCGATAGTTATACAGCTCGCCGTTGAAGATGACTGCGACGTCCTTGGTCTCGTTCCAGATGGGCTGGTGGCCGCCGGCTAGATCGATGATGCTCAGCCGGCGCATACCCAGCGCCAGTCCTGGCGCGCGCGGATTCCCGGCCAGGAACCCCTCGTCGTCGGGACCGCGATGCCGCATCGCCGCGGTCATGGCGCGAACGCGCGATTCTGCTTCCGCAGTCCGCGAAGCAAACGCGACGCCGCAAATACCGCACACGCTACTGTTTGACTTCCGGCGCCGAGAAAAAGGCGGCGCCCGCACGGACGGTGTGTTCCCGCAAACGGAAGCGCGGGATTCGCAGGCGGTGGTCCGCATACCAGGCAAGCCCGGCTCGCAACAACAGGAAGAACATCGCCGCCGCCGCGGAGAGCACCAGATAGAAAAAAGATTCGCGCTCCAGAAGCAGGCTCCAATCAACCGCTTCATCCCAGCCCGGGTAAAGGCTGCCCAACAGGCCCCGCAGATGCAACCCATCGAGCGGGAGCCGCGCCAGCCTTACGTGCGCAAAACTCTCATAATTGTACTCACGTGGATAGTTCGGGATGGCGCTGACGGCTTCGGAAAACATGGCAGGATTCCGCAGATCGCCGCGCGTCAAATAGCGGCCACGTGAATCCTTCATGATCACCCGATACGTCGGATCGACAATGATCCATTGTCCTCCGATGAGTACCTCCGCAACCACATGCTTTGTTGTGTGCTCGGGAGACAAGAGGAGCAGGCGGCGCACCCGCAGATCGGAACTTCGCGCGAGATTCAGGAAGGCGTTTGTCGCGGTGCCGCAAACATTCAACAGTTGGCGATAAGTGAGAGTGATTTCAGGATCACGTGTCGCAAGCGCGCCCGGGTTCGCTGCAATGGTTCGCGATGGTTCGGCGCTCATCCAGTTCAGAATGGCTTGGACTTTTTGTTCCGCGGGCTGGCCGTCGGGCACAATTGCATCCGAGAATCCGTCGAGATACCGCCGCACGGAGTATTCCCGGACACACGAGTAAAGCATCGCCACAAACGCGGTGACCAGCAGCAGATTGCTGCTCCACCAGATGACGCGAAACGCACCATGTTGGCGCCTTTGCAAGTGACTGCCCGTCCGTTCAGATTCTGCCTTCATCACTGCCGCGAGGCAAGCGTTGCGTATAACGTTTCCATTTCGCGAACGGGTTCTTCCCAGCCCAGACGCGACGTTACCCTCGTGCATCCAGCTGCAAAGCGCTCGCGAAGTTCCGGATCAAGCAGGACCCGCTCGAGCGCTTCCGAGAGCGCCGCCGCGTTGTGGTGCACCGCCAGTCCGGCCTCGTCCGCGAGCAGCGGCGCAATTCCGCATTGTTCCGTCACGATTGCCGGCGTGCCCGCGGCGACCGCTTCCGCCGCGGTATTCCCGAAGTTTTCATTCTGCGAGGGAAGCACGAAAACATCCGCGTCTCTGTACGCCGCCCACTTATTCTCGCCAAAAACCGGTCCCACGAATTGAACCTTTGCTCGAACGCCTAATTGCGCGGCAAGTTCGCCCAGTTTTGATTCTTCGCCGCTTTCATCCGGTCCAGCGAAAACTAGCTTCATTGGTATTCCTGCGGAGCGCCCCGAAAGTTGCGCGAATGCCCGCAGGAGCAAGTCCGGACTCTTCTTGGCCGACAATCGGCCCAGAAAGAGAACCAGCTTCTCTTCCAGAGAAATACCATGCGCTTTTCGGAACGCGCCTTTTTCAGGCCACGACCCAGGTACTTCTACGCCGTTCCGTCGCAATACCACTCTGGGGCGAGCGACACCGCCTGCCACGAGCTCTTCGGCTTCCCGCTCCGAGGTGGCCACCACAGCCCTTGCCCCATCGAGCAGCCGCCCACCCCAAATCGCATGATACATCCGCTTCAGCCAAAGACTTCGCACGATGGGCACGAACATCCCAATGGGCTCGAGCACGTACGGCAGTCCTCGCTTGCGGCTGGCCGCCGCCACTGGCGGACCCAGCAGATCGTAAAGCCCGAAAATGTGCACAAGATCGAAATTTTGCAGCCGTGCGCGGCAGTATCGCTTGATTGCGGGATTCCAGCTCACCCTCCGGTAACGCAGCCAAGTCGGGATGTAGATAGCCTGCACGCCATTTTCATTCCGCCGCCAGCCAAACGGAGACCGTTCCGCCGCGATTTTTTCTTCCGGAGTTTGCAGCCGTTTTTCTAGCCCCCAGTCGGCCGTAAGCACCGTGACCTGGTGGCCGCGCCCGGCTAGTGCTTCGGAAAGCGCGCGCACTTTCACCGGGGGGCCGCCGAATTCCAGAAAGGGAGCGTATGTTTCCGTGACGTTCAGGATTCGCATTGTTCGCGCAGGATTTTTTTCAATGATTTCGCGAAGACGTTGAAGCGGAACTCGTGCTCCGCCCGCTGCTTCGCGCGCGCGCCCATCTCTTTCGCATGGACGGGGTCGGCCAGCAGCGTTTCCAGGCTTGTCGCCAGCTGGATCGGGTCGCCGTGCGGCACCAGGTAACCGGTTACGCCATCCTGAATCACTTCGGGCGCGCCCCCGTGCAGGCCCCCGATTACCGGCTTGCCGCACGCCATCGCTTCCAGATATACCAGGCCGAATCCTTCTCCCCGGCTGGGCAAGGCAAAAATCTCGCACGCGGCGTAGCACGCCGCTATTTCCGAGTAGGTCAGTCCCGCCAGGAAATGCACGTGGCGGTTCACTCCGGTTTGCTCCGCCAGGTCCTCCAGCCACGCGCGGTCGTCCCCCGAGCCAACCAGCACCAGCTGCACCTCCGGCCTTTGCGTCAAGAGCCGAGGCAGCGCGGTGATGAGCGTGTCCATGCCTTTGTATCGTTCGGTCGCCAGCCAGCGTCCTACGCTCAGGATCACGCGTCCAGAAGGAAAGTTCTCCGGCAGCACCGGGTGCGAGCCGGGGCTGATCAGCGCCTCGAATTGCGGATCGAGCGCCCATGGCAAGACCCGTATCCGTTCTTCCGGCACTCCCTGTTCCTCGGCCACGTGCGCGGCCGTATCCTTGCTAGGGGCAAGAACCAGATTCGAGTGCCGCAGCGCCAGTCGCTGCAGCATCCCCAGGGGCTCCCAGACATCCGCGCCATGCGCACACACGATGCTTTTCATCCGGGGTGCGGCAATCCGCATCGCCTGCACCACGGGCGCGAGATTTGGATGCGCGGCCAGGACCAGTCTTGCCTTCCGCCGCGCCGCGCGCAGCGCTGTCGCCGCGAATCGCCCTTTGGCTCGCTCGCACCCAGTGAACACAAATTCGCGCCCCGCGAGTGTCATGCGGTGCAGTTGCGGCGAGTCATTCAAAGTGAGCAGGCGGCATTCCATGCCGCGGTTGGCGGCAAATTCCGTTAGCACTGCCGCCAGGTGGCGGCCCGCCCGCTGCACCCCGCCGGGCGCGTCCAGCTCAGGGAAGAGGCCAATGAGCACGGGCCGAGTCTGCCAAGTGCAGCGTCCAATGGCAAGTGCGGATACAAGAGCTGTGTCGGAAAAGCCTCACTCGACGGCCAGGCTTAGGGTCGGCTAATACCGTGGGTCACCAACTGCCCGTCAAACTGTCAACGTCCGGGCGGCTGAGGCGCTTTCTGATTTGGGGGCGCAGGGGCGGTGCCGGAAGAATCTTTTTCGGCTTGAAACGCTGCTTTTTTCAAGTGCATGTCCCCGTCAACGTACGCCGTGAATTCAGTCCCTTGCGCGAAAACCACATCTTTGCTGGAAAGAATCCCTCCAGCGGAATTGTTTGCGCCCGAACTCTCCTGGAAAGAGCGCACCGCGGCCTCTTCGTTGTCCCTCAGACGCACCGTGTTGATGCTGAACGCCAGCTTTCCGCCGTGGCCCAGTCGTTTCCTCGGTTCGGCCTCCTTCACCACTCCGACGGCCGCCGCACCTCTCGGAATCACCGCCAGGCCATCCAGAATGACGTCTTCCGTGACCTGCAAATCTACTGAGTCGCCTACATGAGCAGTGGCGGAAGAAATGGTCTTTCCCAATTTCATGTGAATCGGGGTCCCGTTTCGCAATGTGAATTCCGGTGAATTGGCAGGTGCGTGCGGCGCGGCGCTCCCGGGCAAGCCAGGGGCATCGTACAAAATACGTTCTCGCGGTGGCTGCGGCGGCGCCGGTTGTGGAGTGGCGCCCGGCTTGTCCTTCAACAGCAGGAGGCTATCCACCGGGACGTAACCCACATCGCCCTTGGCGGTGCGCACACCGAAATACACATCATACCGTCCGGTAATTTGTACTTGTTCTCCGCACTGCAGTGTCGTGCGCACATCGAGTGTGGTCATAGAACTGTATAAATAGACGTAGCCGCCCGAGCGCGGGCATTCCACCTGGCCCACACTTTGCCCTTGAGTAATTGCGGGACAGAAAATGCCGAGGAGCACGGCAAAATACTTGGCATTGAATCTCATGTAGCACCTGCTGGTCCGAAAATCTGCCCGAAAACGGGAAGATGCCAACCCTTCTATCTCAGCCTAAGAGGGTTCTCTCTGACAAGAAATGGAACCACTGTATTTGCATAAAGAGATACGATGCGTCGCCGTCCGCCGTCACGCCAATGACCACGGACTGGCGTGACTGCGTATTGTCGGCTTATATTTGTCCGAGAGTCGAACATGATTCCTTTCTCGCGCTCGACACAAGCAGCATGGCGGGTGCTCCTAATGAGCCTTCTAGCCGCCATCGCTTTTCCATCTGCCAGGGGGCAGCAAGCTTGCAGCCCGTCCGCGGGGGAACGCCCCGTTTCCACGACCGACGGGCCGCTGCCGATGAACTGGAGTGTAGAACAGGACCATCAGAACATGATGGATCAGCTCGGCATCAGGGCCCTCCGCCCGGGTCCGAGCGGCGACGAGAAAGCACCCAAGCACGCGAATTACGACGAGTCCACGGCCAATCCCTTCCCGGACCTGCCTGACGCTCTGACGCTCAAAAGTGGCAAAAGGGTGACGACGGCCGCAGAGTGGTGGCATCAGAGACGTCCGGAGATCGTCGAAGATTTCGAGCGCGAAGTGCTCGGCCGTGTCCCGCCCAATGCGCCTAAAGTAACCTGGATCGTAGCGAGCACAGTCAACTCGAAGGCCGGCGTCTTCCCCGTAATCGAAAAGAAACTCGCCGGACACGTGGACAATTCGTTGTGTCCGTCGATTGGCGTGGACATCCAGATGACGTTGGTCACCCCGGGCAATGCGAACGGCCCGGTACCCGTCATGATGATGTTCGCTAGTGCAGCCTTCCTGCAGCGCATGGCCGAGATGCTGGCCAAGCGACCTGAGCTGAAGGCAATGATGGGGACTGATCCGCCCGCTACCGAACAATTGATCGCTCACGGCTGGGGCTACGCGTTCATCGACCCGGGCAGCATTCAAGCCGACAATGGCGCGGGCCTCGCGAAAGGTATCATCGGTCTGACAAATAAGGGCCAGCCGCGCAAACCGGACGATTGGGGTGCGCTGCGGGCGTGGGCCTGGGGCGCCTCACGCGGTCTCGACTACCTCGAAACCGACAAAGCAGTGGACGCAAAGCGCGTCGGCATCGAAGGCGTCTCGCGTTTTGGGAAGGCCGCGCTGGTGACCATGGCGTTTGATTCGCGCTTTGCGGTGGTGCTGGTCGGTTCCTCCGGGGAAGGTGGCGCCAAACCGCACCGGCGCAATTTCGGCGAGGAAGTTGAGAACCTCACTGGCTCAGGAGGCTACCACTGGATGGCTGGCAACTTCCTGAAGTACGGTGCTGCTGAGGCTTCGTTTGGGAGCAAGAATGCTGGTGACCTGCCGGTTGATTCCAATGAGCTGATAGCCTTGTGTGCACCGCGGCTGACCTTCATCAGCTATGGCGTCCCGGAGAAAGGTGACGCGAAGTGGCTGGACCAGCAGGGCAGCTACATGGCAACTGTGGCCGCGGGGCCGGTGTTTCGTCTGCTCGGTGCGAAGGACCTCGGAGTCACGGACGACTATCACTCCGCGAAAATGCCGCCGGTCAATGTAGGGCTTCTCGAAGGCCAACTCGCATGGCGCCAGCACGACGGAGGCCACACTGACGCTCCGAATTGGAAGTACTTTATTCCGTGGGCCGGCAGGTTCCTGGACTATCACGCGGCCGTTTGGCAACTCCCGGCCGATCAGGCGGTATTCCGGACGGATCCAAACTCTTTGGTAGCCCATTCCCAGTTGCTCGCGAAGGCCAAGCAAGGCGAGACCGACATCTATTTCGAGGGCGACTCGATTGCGCGGCGCTGGGGCGCCACCGACTATCCTGAGCTGCTGGCCAATTGGAAACAGAATTTCTTCGGTTGGAACGCGGCTGATTTCGGATGGGGCGCCGATCAGACACAGAATATTCTCTGGCGGCTGGAGAACGGCGAACTCGACGGAGTGAATCCCAAAGTCGTCGTTCTGCTCGCCGGCACAAATAACGTCAGTAATACGTCGGTGCATGGCGATGCCGAAACGAGGGCAGAGGATGTCACGAGAGGCATCCAGGCGATTGTGCGTCTTCTCCAGACCAAGGCGCCTGCGGCGACGATCATTGTGACGGCGCTCTTCCCACGAAACGACAACATGAGCTTCATGCCCGTTATTGACCGCATCAACAGCAATCTCTCTAAAATCGCCGACGGCCGGAAGATCCGGTATCTGAACATCAACGACAAACTCGCTGATCGCAACGGCAGACTCTTCGATGGGATGATGAACGCCAGGGACAAGCTGCATCCAACCGTCAAGGCGTATCAGATTTGGGACGACGCATTGAAGCCGGTTCTCACCGAATTGCTGGGTCCTCCCGCCGCCGTGGATCTCGCTCCACCGCCCACTGGCGATCCCAGCGCATCGCGCTGACGGCGTTGCATTTGCCCATGCGCTCGATCTCTGGCAGCGCCCGGAACGGCAGGAGTTGAGAAATGGCACATAGTTTCATTGCTCTCGTATGGGGTCTCATCCTCAGTCAACTTGGAACGCCACTCACTTCCGATCTGCCCCACTTTCGTGAAGAGAACGGCGCTCGGCAGTTTGTGGTTCACGGCAAGCCCTTTCTCATTCTTGGAGGCGAACTCGGTGAAGATGAGTAGGGATCCCGACACGGATAATCAAATCGCCGAGATCGCCAGCATCGAACAAGTCTCGAAAGCCGGATCGGAATGGGTTGTCTCGCCAGACTGAACGGGGATCAGAGCAACCAAAGAAGACAACTGACCATGGATCCTCGCGAGATTCGAACCTATCGTTTACGGTTGTACAGTTCGTCTCAATGACGTCTCAATGACCGCGCGCCACGACTCTTCGCATCCGCATTACACACGGGATCTTCTTCATGCCTTAGTCGCGGTACAGGGTCTGGGCAGACGCCAGTGGTCATGGGCGGTCAACTTCCAGATGGCCCGTAAACCGTCCGGATCGATGCCAAGCACGAAGATCACTTCCTACAAGCCGAACTTATCGGGACTCACCTTGGGCTTCGAGCATATGTTTCTTCTGCAGTTAATGTAACGCAGCAGAAGAAGGGCACGATGCCCAGAGCGACAGGAAGATCCGTAACCCGCTGCCCG
>MNEA01000001.1 GCA_001917435.1 Acidobacteria bacterium 13_2_20CM_2_57_6 | reverse complement strand
TGCGATCGTGGATTGAGAAGCATGGAATTCCCCGGGCGCTGTACACGGATTGGAAGAACGTCTATAAGCGGGAGCCCACAGAAAGAGAGCGACTGCAAGGAAAGGCGTCCACGACGCAGTTCGGACGCATGTGCGAGCGGCTGGAGATCCGCATCATCGCGGCAAATTCACCGCAAGCGAAAGGTCGCGTGGAGCGAAACAACGGGGTACATCAAGATCGCCTGGTAAAGAAGCTGCGGCGCAACGGGATCCAGGATTACGAAGCCGCGAATGCGTATTTGGAAGCGGAATATCTTCCTGAGCACAACCGACGATTTGCGCGGGAAGCGGCGCGACCCGAGGACTACCACGTGCGGACGCCCAGTGCGGCGAGGTTGCGAGAGGTTTTTCGATTAGAGACGGAACGATCGATCAGCAACGATTGGGTGGTGCAGTACCGCGGGCATTTTCTGCAGCTCAAGCCACAGAATCGGCGGTACGGGCCGACACGGAGCAAGGCATTGATCTGTGAGTGGGAGGATGGAGCAGTCGAGGTGCGCTACAGGGATGAACGCATCGAGTACGAAGATCTGGTGTTGCGGCCGAGCGTGGTCACGGCCCCAAAGGCAAGGCCGCACCGCGAGCCTGCCAAGAACGGAAGAAGCAAGCCCGCCCCGAACCATCCGTGGCGGGAAGGCCATGCGGAAAGAAGAAAGCAGCTGTTGCTGGATCGAACGCAAATGTCAGCACTCATTGGGGCCTCCGCCTCCGCTTCGCCCTAAACGCGCCGCTCAAACCGCGGCGCAGGGCTGCGCTCCGGCGGAGGCCCCAATGACAACAACAAGCAAAAAAAGGGGACACTTCTAATGAGGTAAAGAGGGGGACATTTCTAACGATACTGTTGCATCCGTCGATAGCGTCGTCGGCTCGGTCAAGACACACTTATCGCGACCACGTCTCGCGAAGTGTTTTTTCACTACCCCGAAATCTTTTTCTGCGACCGAGGTTCGTTCGGCAATCGTTTGGCGGAACAACGTCAGTTCCACCATCTATCTATTCGGTCATCTATGACGACCATATTACTTCTTCGAACTACCAGCTTTCCAGGGAGGCACGATGCCCACTCAAACGGGCGGTTTCAAACTGCGACCACGGAATGACTCAGGCTGTCCTGCATGGGAACCCTGGATCAGCTGCGTGTGGTCCAAGTCCGAACGTTGCATCCAATACCACCTCACTGCCAGCTTCCGCGCCATGGCCACCTTCGCCAGCGGCTCCAGAAGCCGTCCAGAAGCCAGACACGTCTAAGGGCTGGGAGGAATTTCGGATGATCAAGCGAATGCCGATCTTTCTGCTATTGCTTTTGGCTGCCCCCGTTCTTACGCCTGTCCCATCGCCCCTTCAAGGTCAAGTCAAGAAACCGGCCACTCTGCGAGAGGTGCTGCTGGCGGAACTGCGCTCCACGCACACCAACGCGGAATGGTTCGTGCCCGCGAATACCGCCGTGAATGGCTTGACCGCCGAGCAGGCCAACTGGACCGACGGCAAAGGAAATCACTCGGTCGGCCAGCTCGCCTACCATTTGGTGTTCTGGAATCGCCGGAATCTCGCGAACCTCAAAGGAGACAAAGTCGAAAAATTTAGCGGCAATAATGACGAAACGTTTGACAAATTTGACAGCAAGACTTGGAATGAAACGGTAAGACAGCTTGACGAGGTCATGGGCGAACTCGAAAAATGGGTGGAAACCGCCGACGAAGCCAAGCTAAAAGAGTCCGCCCAGGTGTTCACGCACATCAGCACCCACAATGCCTACCATGTCGGTCAGATTATTTTCGTGCGCAAAGAGCAAGGCTCCTGGGACCCGAAGAACGGTGTGAACTAGACCCGTTGCAAAAGGGTGACGCTGCGGCCGGATGCCCCTCGGTCGGTTTCACACCTGGGGCTTTTGACTTTGCCTATTTTCCCATTCGCGCGCCCGCTGCTGTTCAACCCGCCTTCGCTACCGTTCAACCCCCAATTTCTACCATTCACTGCAAAACACTTAACCAATCCTTACTTCCATCTATCCTTCAGGGTGATTCAGGCTCAACATGCTCGCCGCGATCTTGTTTCTTCTCCCCGTCCAGTCTGTACTTGCCACCCATCTTCTCCTAACTCCCATGGAATCATATCGTTTGCCGACCACCACCTCTTAAACCCTGTCATATCATATCGTTACAAAAATGTGAGGGCCACCGGGCCGCAGAATTCGTCGCTGATCACTCGCCACTGCAGTCAACTCCTTTCTTATCATAGCTTTGCGCACTATTTTGCGTCGTGAAAAAAGTCAACCCCTTTATTTTCAGCTGCTTCCGCACTCTTTGCCCAAAACCACCCGGGGTGGGTACCCCCAAAATTCCAGCCGAAGCTCTCCGCAATTGTGGAGCGGGAGGTCCCGACCGGTCGGGACCATCCGTCCCATTGCAGACAAACGCCATTGGTGCCACAATCCGCGAAGGCACGGGATTTCTTCACGATCCGAGGAAACAAGTCCGCTTTCCTCGGTGTCTAAGACTAGTGAGCGGACATCGGGGACCTGCTTCACGGCGTTCCCGATTTACCCCGATTCATTCGGGGTTGCAAGTCGACCGTTCGGGTTTCAGGGTTTGTACTTACAAACCCTGAGCAAAATGGTCGCACTCGCAAAAAAGGCCTGGGTCCACCGTTCTAACGCCAAGGCGTTCTAACGTTGACCCCTTAGCAGGGTGGCTCGCTTTTCAGCAGCGGGCCGGAAAGGCCGGCAGTGTCCGATTGGGCTAGCGCCCTTTCTTGGGGCCGCGATGAAGCCGATCTTGTCCATGAGCTGCAAGCCGGCTCGGAGACGGCCTTCGACTGGCTCGTCACCCACTATCATGGACCGGTCTATAACCTCATTCTCGGCATGCTCGGCGATACTTCCGATTCCGCCGACGGCACCCAGGAAGTTTTCTTGAAGGCCTTTCGCGGCATTCGCAATTTCCGCCAGGGCAGCTCTTTGAAAACGTGGCTCTACCGCATCGCGATTCGCGAAGCGCTGAATCACAAGCGCTGGTTCAAGCGCCACTTGCAGAAAAATGTCTCCATCGACGCCGAACCGGAAGAAGGTCATGCGCGCATCGAAATCGAGGATCTCTGCGCCACGCCTTTCGAGCAACTCGCGGCCCTGGAAACTCAAACGGTCGTCCACAGCGCTTTGCAGCAGATTCCGGAGGTCTTTCGCAGCGCGGTGATTTTGCGCGATCTGGAAGGCCTGAGTTACGAGGAAGTTTCCGAAGTCTTGGAATGCAGCGTCGGCACGGTGAAGTCCCGCATCCTTCGCGGGCGTCGCGCGCTAAAGGAAATTCTCGAGCCGCTCTTGGGCGCGCAGCAGATTCATGCGGGCCGCGGGCAAACGTCTTCGCACGGCAATGTTTCCGAATCGCGGCCGTCGCCTTTCGGCGATGCGTTTTCTGCCGCGCGCAGGTTCACGTTTTCTTCCGAGGGGTTAGCCGGTTTGCAGTCACCAGAGGCAAAATCCCCGCGGGCAAGTTCCGCGGGCGAGGGGCTCCCATGAAGTGCAATACAGTACGAACTAAATTGGCTGCTTATTTCGACGATGCTATAACTGGCGGAGCGCGCGTCGCGGAGCGCATCCAGGTTCGGCAGCATCTCGAAGGTTGTAGCGTTTGCCGCGAAGAATTGGAACGTTTCCGCAAGCTGGCCGTCATGCTTTCGCGCGTTCCCAGGAACGTTCCGCCTGCCGATCTCGCCATCCGCATTAAAGTTGCTGCTGCGCAGGGCCAACATTCGCGGGATTGGGCGAGCCGTGTTCGCCGCATCAAGGATCGCGCGGAAATTCTGCTCGACAACGTTTTCCGGCCCCTGACCGTCCCGGCCACGGGCGGCTTCTTCTCCGCTATTCTTGTTTTCATTCTGGTGCTCCAGATGATTTTGCCGGGCGCCACTGTGCGCGCCGTGCAGAACGACGTGGCTCTCAACCTGATGCGCCCCGCCGAACTGGTTTCTCTTTCGGACTACCCGCAATCTTGGGCGCCGGAGGAGCAGGACCTTGAACTTTCGTTGCCGCATGGCCTGCTCGTTGATGTCACCGTGGACTCGCACGGCCAAATGACCGATTACCAGATTCTCTCCGGGCCCACGAGTGTGGAGCTCCGCCACCAGCTTGACCAGATTCTGCTTTTCTCGCGCTTCAGCCCCATGCTGAGCTTCGGCCGTCCGACTTCCGGCGGGCACGTGGTCCTCAGCTTCAGCGCCGTTCGCGTTCGCGGCTGATTTTCGCCGCAATGAGGAATTTAAAATTTCTCCTTGCTGCGATGAGAATTTCTAAATTTCTCCTGGCCGCCGCGATGAGAAATTCAAGAGTTCTCCTCGCTGCTACTGTTCTTTTTTTTATTTCCGCGAGCGCGAACGTGCAACTCCAGCGCAACGATTCGGAGCGCCAGCTTTTCGAAGCTCTCAATCGTGAACGCGCCGCGCAAGGCCTCTCCGCGCTGCAATGGGACGATGTTCTCTTCAAAGCCGCCCGCCGGCACGCTCTCCGCATGGCGAATCTGAACATGCTCGAGCACCAGCTCCCCAACGAATCCAATCTTGAAGGACGTCTCGCGGAAGCCGGTGCGCGCTTCAGCGTCATCGCCGAAAACATCGCCGTTGGCGCGAGCCCTCAAATCATTCATGCCGGCTGGATGGATTCTCCCGGCCACCGAAGAAATATTTTGGACCCGCGGCTCACTTCCGTCGGCATTGCCGCCGTGCACGGGCCGGGCGGGCTGTTCGCGGTGCAGGATTTTTCGCAGATAGTCCCGGAATTGAGCGTGGAGCAGCAGGAACAGAAGGTGGTTTCTTTGCTCGCTGCGATGGGATTCCATTCTGCGAGCGCGACGGAGGAAGCGCGGAGAACCTGCCGAAGCGACGCGGGACTTGCGGAGGGCGCGGCAAAATCGATGATGCGTTTTGAAGTTTTCGACCTGAGCAAATTGCCGGAGGATATCGAAAAAAAGATTCGGAGCGGGCCTTACAGTAAAGCCGCTGTGGGAGCGTGCCGCGCGAATGTTGCTCCGGGATTTTCGCACTATCGCATCGCGGTGCTGTTTTTCTGAGTCCTGCATGCGTCCGCATGGGTTTCATTGCGCCATTGTTGGCTCAAAGAATTTGTTGAATCCTGAGAGAAGAAGAATTACACTGCATTGGTCATGAACGCCGAGATCGCCAACTCCTATCGCTGGTATCGATTTACTTGGAATCCATCCAGGCGGCGTGGGGCGTTTCTGTAAGCGAATCAACAGAAAAAAGTTTTCGACCCACTCGCCAGCCGAGTGGGCTTTTTGTTTTAGGGGCGAAAAATAAATCGAGAGGACCGGGAAAATGATCATCTCCATGAAATTGCATGCAACACGGGAAGAGATTGACGAGGTTCGAAAACAAGTGGAGCACTTCGGATACAAGGTGCACTCCATCGAAGGGGAGGAACGCGTGGTAATCGGCGTGGTCGGGGTGGGGGATGTAACCGCGTGCATGGAATCGATCGAAGCCATGCCGCAGGTGGACAACGTAGTGCGGATTTCGGCTCCGTACAAATTCGTGAGCAAGGAATTCCGCAAGGAAAAAACGCAAATCAAAGTGAATGGAACGGAAATTGGAGGCGGGGAATTCGTGGTGATGGCCGGGCCATGCTCAGTGGAATCGGAAAAACAGATCATGCAGGCGGCGGAAGGCGTGGCGAAAGCCGGCGCGAAAATGCTGCGCGGCGGCGCGTTCAAGCCACGGACTTCGCCGTACGATTTTCAGGGGATGGAGGAAGAAGGTTTGAAGCTGCTGAAGAAAGCGAAAGAGGCGACGGGGCTGGCGATTATCACGGAAGTGATGAGCGACCGCGACGTGGACCTGGTTGCGAAATATGCGGACGTGATGCAGGTGGGCGCGCGAAACATGCAGAACTTCATGCTGCTGAAAGCGCTCGGAAAATGTGGACGTCCGGTACTGCTGAAACGCGGATTGAGCAGCACGGTGAAAGAGCTGCTGATGTCGGCAGAATAT
Source organism: Acidobacteria bacterium 13_2_20CM_2_57_6 (assembly GCA_001917435.1). GTDB lineage: Bacteria > Acidobacteriota > Terriglobia > Acidiferrales > UBA7541 > Acidiferrum. Next base: position 10,599 of record MNEA01000001.1, on the reverse strand, counting down.
ATTACGGCGCACGGAAATGCCGACGTGATTTTATGCGAACGGGGCATTCGCACATTTGAAACGGTGACGCGCAACACTTGCGACATTGCTGCGATTCCCGCGCTGAATGAATTGACGCATCTTCCGGTGGTTCTCGATCCGAGCCACGCGACCGGAAAACGGAGCTTGGTGCCGGCATTGTCGCGCGCGGGCGTGGCCATTGGCGCTGATGGATTGATCGTGGAAGTGCATCCCGCGCCGGAAAAAGCCATCAGCGACGGCGCGCAATCGCTGGACATCGCGCAATTCCAAAAAATGATGAAGGACCTGGAGCCGTATATTCAGTTGTGGAACCTTTCTAGGAAGAAAGAAGTGGCAGCGGCGGCGAGTTGAAGACACCAGAGTGCGGCGAGCGTGACTCGTTTTCCTCTTGACAGCGAATTCCCAAGCTCATACTATTTTGCTCTAGGCCTAGACTAACAGTAGTTAGAATCGAGGCCTGGAGAGAACTTCCTACCCATGAAAAACCGCGAGCAGCGAGACCTCTTTCCTGGAGCACTGGAGATGATGATTCTCCGAACGCTGAAGCGGCAGCCTCTGCATGGGTATGCCCTGGCGCAGCACATCAAGCGAGCGTCCGATGATTTGCTCCAGATCGAAGAAGGCTCGCTCTATCCGGCTCTCCAGCGACTCCTAAAGGAAGAGTTGGTGAAAGCCGACTGGGGCATTTCGTCCACGAATCGGCGCGTGCGTACTTACAAGCTGACGGTCAAGGGAGCGAAGCATCTGGAGCATGAAGTATCGCGATTTGAAAAGATGCTTGAAGGAATTACGCGGGTGTTAGCGCCGGGTGAATCATGAGTTGGCTCAAGCGATTGTTTGCACGGCAGCGGCTCTACGGTGATCTTTCCGAAGAGATTCGGGAGCATCTTGAGGAGAAGATTGAGGAGTTGGTTGCGGGCGGCATGTCCAGGAAGGAAGCCACCTACGCTGCTCGGCGCGAGTTTGGGAACGTGACGCTGACGGAAGAGGATGGCCGCGCGATTTGGCGGTGGACATTCGTTGAAAATTTTCTAACAGATGTTCGCTATGGGTTGCGGACGCTCGGCAAGTCTCCAGCATTCACGCTGGTTGTCATTCTGACCCTCGCCCTAGGCATCGGCGCGAACACCGCGATCTTCAGTCTTATTGATGCCGTCATGCTGCGGATGCTGCCTGTCGAGAAGCCGGATGAATTACTGCAGGTACAATATGACGATCCGGACTGGAGTGGTGAAGGCGCTAGCTTCACGAGTCCGATATGGGAACAGATACGCGACCGTCAGGACGTTTTCTCCGGTGCTTTCTCCTGGGGCGAAGACAAGTTCGACCTTGCCCAGGGCGGTGCGGTTCGTCTGGCGAACGGGATTTGGGTGAGCGGCGGCTTCTTCAATGCGTTGGGGCTTCGCCCCGCTGCTGGCCGGTTGTTTGTGGATTCCGACGACCGTCGAGGCTGTCCCGCAGTAGCCGTAATAAGCTACGGGTTTTGGCAGGAGCGCTACGGCGGGGTGGATAGCGCTATAGGTGGCACCTTATCACTTCGCAGCCAACCCTTTGAAGTAATAGGCGTCGCGCCGCCTGGCTTTTACGGATTGAACGTGGGCGAAAAGTTCGACGTAGCCGTGCCTATTTGTGCTACGGCCCTGTTTGACAACAAAGAATCAAGACTGGGCAGTCGCAGTTGGTGGTGGCTCAAGGTGGCGGGGCGAGTCAAGCCGGGAATCAGCCGACTGCAAGCAACCGCGCGGCTAAAGGTGATCTCACCGGCGATCTTCGCAGCCGCGTTGCCTGAGGACTTTTCTCCCGATGGGCAGCGACGCTTCTTGAAACTCACGTTGATGGCCGCGCCTGCCGCCACCGGCATTTCCGAATTTGGTATGCGGCGTCAGTTTGAGCGGCCGCTCGATATTCTGATGGCCGTGGTCGCACTAGTAATGCTCATTGCCTGCGCCAACATCGCGAGTCTGATGCTGGCGCGCACCGCTACACGTCACAAGGAGATAGCGGTAAGGCAAGCATTGGGCGCAAGCCGCAAGCGTTTGATTAGCCAGCTGCTAACGGAGTGCGTCCTGCTTTCGTTGGCAGGGGCAATGTTGGGCATCCTCTTCGCGCACTGGGGTACGGCTCTGCTGGTTCGCTACATCTCCACGCATCGTAATGCTGTCTTCCTCGATCTCTCTCCCGATGGCCGCGTCCTTGGCTTCACGGCAACGATTGCGGTGGTTACCGGCATTCTGTTTGGTCTTCTACCTGCGCTAAGTTCCACGCGAGTTTCTTTGACTTCGGCCATGAAAGGAAGCCAGGCGCTTGAAATCGAGCGGCCGTTGCGCTTTCGCACACGCAAATGGATCGTGGCCGCGCAAGCGGCGCTCTCTCTTGTTCTCTTAGTGGCGGCTGGCCTGTTGTTGCGAAGTTTTACTAAGCTCGCGACGCTCGACATCGGTTTTGACCGTAACAACGTCCTGCTTGTGGCTGCTGATCTTAAAGTAGCAAAGGTGCCACCGGACCGGCAGGTCGCCATTTACGAAACCATCGAAGAGCGGCTCCGCGTTTTGCCTGGCCTTGTTTCTGTGGGTCGATCGATGATGAGTCCGATGGAGGGAGGCGCGTGGAGTCAGCCCATCAAGACAGACTGGTCCCATGCCCTGACGAACAGAGAAGCGGAAACGTGGCTCAATTCCGTCTCGCCGGGATACTTTGAAGCTCTGCATATGCCGTTGCTGGGCGGTCACAACTTCACCAGCGGCGATACTGGGACTAGCCTGAGAGTGGCGATCATCAACCAAACCTTGGCGCGGCGGTTCTTTCCAAACCTGAATCCCATTGGCAGGACTTTTCGTCTGCAGCAAGTTTCCGGGGAATTCGGCCCGCCTATCGAGATCGTCGGACTCGTCAAGGATGCCAAGTACGAGTCGGTTCGCGAGGACACCCATCCGACTGCATTCTTTCCTGACACCCAGTACCCCTATCCTGAACGACCTAAGGCAGAAGTCTTCGAGTTGCACACGGCGATGCGGCCCTCGGAGCTTCTAGGGCCAGTTCAAAGTGCGGTCGGCGAAGTGAACAAGGGAATTTCGCTGGAGTTTCACATGCTTGCCGAGCAAGTGAACGACTCGATGGTTCAGGAGCGTTTGCTGGCGCTGCTCTCGGGCTTCTTTGGCGCACTGGCCTTGCTGCTCGCCATGATTGGTCTCTATGGAACGCTGAGCTACCTCGTATCCCAGAGGCAAGGCGAATTTGGCATCCGCATGGCTCTTGGGGCGCAGCCGAGGTCGATTTTGCTTTTGGTGGCGAGAGATGTGGGCACAATTCTGGGGTGCGGAATAACAGCCGGCCTGGGCATGTCACTAGCGGCCGTGCGGGTCCTGCAGGGTCTGTTGTTTGGGCTCCCCGCGCGCGACGCTGTAACTCTGACAGTAGCCACGTGCATTCTTTCCGGCGTAGCACTTATTGCTGGTTATATCCCCGCGCGCCGCGCGATGCGTGTCGATCCGCTGGTGGCGCTGAGGTACGAGTGAAGATTTTTGAACGATGTTCGAAAAGCTTAGATGTGCTCTAGCAACAGGTGAATCGTGATGTGGCTGAAGCAACTATTTTCGCGGCGTCGACTGTACGGTGAGCTGTCGGAAGAGATTCGGGAGCACCTTGAAAAGAAGATCGAGGAGTTGGTTGCGAGAGGTATGTCCAGGAAAGAGGCCACGTACGCCGCTCGCCGGGAGTTTGGGAATGTGACGTTGACGGAAGAGGACAGTCGAGACGTTTGGCGCTGGCCTTCCGTTGAAGAATTTCTTGCGGACATCCGCTATGGCCTGCGCGCGCTCCGCCGCAACCCGACGTTTACCGCAGTAGCGTTGCTGACAATCGCGATAGGAATCGGCGCGAACACGGCGGTGTTCAGCGTGGTGAGTAGCGTGCTGCTGAAACCGCTGAACTATCCAAATGCTGAGCAGTTAGTATCGCTGCACCAAATCGCTCCTGGCGCGCCAGGACTAGCGGATTTCGAGAGCGGCCTGCACCTTTCACCCTCGATGTATTTCACGTACGCCGAGCACAATCGCGCATTCCAGTCGATGGGAGTGTGGGTTACCGGAACCGCGAGCGTTACAGGCGTGGCTGAGCCGGAGCAGGTGCGTACAGTTGAAGTCAGCGATGGCGTACTTCAGGCGCTGGACGTTCCGCCTGCAGTTGGGCGATGGCTCTCCGAGGCAGATCAAGTTCCGCGCGGCCCGCAGCGCGTAATGATCAGCTATGGCTACTGGCAGCGGCAGTTCGGCGGAGACCAGTCGATCATCGGGCGCAACATTACAGTGGATGCGCGGCCTCGAGAAATAGTCGGCGTTACCCATAAAGGCTCCCGGTTGGTCGATACCGATTTCGACGTCATGGTGCCGCTCGCGTTTGACCGCCGCAATTTGATCCTTGCGGGATTCGGGTTCGAGGGGGTCGCGCGGCTGAAAACCGGTTTCACCATCGCGGAAGCTAATGCCGATCTTACGCGCATGTTGCCAATCTGGATGGACTCCTGGACAAATGGTCCTGGCACGAATCCGCATTTCTACGAGACATGGAAGATTACACCGATGATTCGTCCATTAAAGCGAGAAGTCATTGGCAACGTCAGCGACGTTCTCTGGGTGGTGATGGGAACGATCGGGCTGGTGATGCTCGTCGCGTGCGCTAACGTGACGAACCTGTTGCTGGTGAGAATCGAGGCGCGACAGCAGGAACTAGCCGTTCGCGCCGCGCTTGGCGCGGGATGGGGACGAATGGTCCGAGGACTCCTCGTTGAAAGCGTGATGCTGGGGCTGATGGGCGGAGCTCTCGGCGCTGCCTTCGCTTATGCCGGGGTGCGTCTGCTATTGGCCATTGGCCCGACGAATCTGCCGCGCCTAAGTGAGATTTCGCTGGATGCGCGGACGCTCGGGTTTACTGTGCTGCTTGCAGTGCTTTCCGGTTTATTCCTCGGGCTAATTCCTGCGCTGAAATATGCCGGGCCGCGGGCATCGTTAGCTCTCCGCAGCGGAGGCCGGGCAGCGAACGCGAGCCGGGAGCGCCACCGCGCCCGCAACATTCTCGTAGTGGGTCAGGTGGCAATGGCACTCGTGCTGCTCGTAAGCGCGGGCTTGATGATCCGAACGTTCCGAGCATTGCGAACGGTCGACCCAGGGTTCACGGACCCCCAGCATCTCCAGGTGATGCGCATCTCGATTCCGGACGCGCTGGTAGCAGAGCCGGAGCGAGTGCTGCGCATTCAGAACGAAATTCTGGAGAAACTGGCAGCGACCCCCGGCGTGAAGTCTGCGGGGCTGGTGAGCGAAATGCCGATGGAAGGTTTCGATTCGGACTGGGACTGCATCTTTGCCCAAGACAAGACATACCCCGACAACGTGATGGCACCGCTGTATCTGTACAAGTATATTTCTCCAGGCTTTTTGCAAACGGCGGGAACACGATTGATTGCGGGCAGGGAATTTACGTGGAGTGACGTATACGGACTGCGACCAGTAGTGATGATTTCGGAGAATTTGGCGCGAGAGATATGGGGCACGCCGGAGGAGGCGATTGGCAAACAATTGCGGGAGTTTTCCTCGATGCCATGGCATGAGGTGATCGGCGTGATACAGGATGTTCGAGAAAGAGGTGTGCAGGACAAGGCGCCTGAAATCGTTTATTGGCCACCGATGATGGAATACCTGTTCGGGCGCAAGACTGCGGACACGGTACGGACGGTGACGTTCGTGATACGAAGCGAGCGCGCTGGGACGCAAAGTTTTCTGGACGAAGTTCGAGCGGTGGTGTGGTCGGTGAACTCGAACTTGCCGCTGGCATCAGTGCGGACGATGGAGGAAGTGTATGACAAATCGGTGGCGCGAACTTCCTTCACGCTTGTGATGCTCGGGATTGCGGGGGCAATGGCGCTGGTGCTGGGGATCATCGGCATCTATGGCGTGATTTCTTACACTGTGTCGCAACGCATGCGCGAAATTGGAATTCGCCTGGCGCTCGGGGCCCAGCGTGGAGACGTGCTGCAAATGGTCTTGAAGCAGGGCGCGAAGATGGCACTGGTGGGCGTGGCGATTGGAATCGGCGCTGCTTTCGCATTGACGCGGTTGATGACGAACCTGCTGTTTGAGGTGACGGCGCACGATCCGGTGACATTTGCCGCGGTTGCTGTCGTCCTCTTCATAGTTGCGCTCTGGGCAAGCTACATCCCCGCGCGCCGCGCGATGCGAGTCGATCCAATGGTGGCGCTGAGGTACGAGTGAGGCGTAGTCGCTTCCGAGACGGGTGGATGGTCGAACGAATTAGGCGTGTCTCGGGCGCATGATGAATCATGTACCAGCGACTTTGAACGATTTGTACGACACTCTTCCGCATCAGGACTGACAGTAATTGTCAATTGAGCATTATGATTGCCACTCTCCATCGCTGAAAACAAATGGTTTACGTGTGGCGACAACAATGGAGCGGCAATTGCCAAGATTTACCTAAGTATTCCCCCGAAAATAAGCACAAACCGCGTCAGGTTGGCGCAAAGAAGTTGAACGGTGAGAACGTTCAAGGAGGGCTCGATGAACCAGCCTAGCAGGATTGCCTGGATGATCGCGTTGGCCGGAGCTCTTTTGCTGGTGCCTAGCAGAGTAGGGGCGCAGAGTGGGAGCGGCGCGCTAAAGGTGACTTCGTTTCCGTCGGGCGCCAACGTCGCCGTGGACGGAGTGGACACCGGCAAAGTCACGCCGATGAGCACTAGCCTCGCTGTGGGCACGCACACGGTGGTGGTTTCCATCCCAAACTCGAGCTGGAACGCGGACACGCGAAGCGTAGACGTGGCTTCCGGCAACAACGACCTCAGCGTGACCTTGCTGCCCGCTTCGACCATTGGCCCAATCGGCCCTCCGGGGCCTAAAGGTGATCCTGGCCCCCAAGGCCCCACTGGTCCTCCGGGGCCTGTCGGTCCAACTGGACCTCAAGGCGCCCCCGGTCCACAGGGACCGAAAGGAGACACCGGTGATCCCGGCCCCGCGGGGCCTGCGGGAGCAGCTGGCGCTGCAGGTGCGGCGGCCACGATTCAGGTGGGAACCACTGTGACTGTCGCGGCAGGCACGCCGGCTTCGGTTCTGAATGGCGGGACGGCGAATGCCGCGGTGCTCAACTTTTTGATTCCGCAGGGGCCCCAAGGAGATACCGGGCCCCAGGGCCCAGCGGGAACCGCCGGCTCGAGTGGTGGGCTTGGCGGCAGGCAGGAGTTTCTGAGCAACGGCCCTTTCGTTGTGCCAGCTGGGGTTAGCCGGCTGAGTATCGAACTGTACGGCGCCGGCGGAGGTGGCGCCGTTATGCATTGCAATAGCGGAGGCGGCGGAGGTGCCGGCGCTTACTCGAATACGATCTTGACAGTCCAAGAGGGTCAAACTTTAACAATCAACGTGGGCATTGGAGGTGTTGCTGGGACATTATCCACGGCCGGAGGCAATGGAAGCGATACGCAAGTGTTGGACGCCAATAACACGATGCTTGTTGTCGCTCATGGCGGCAGCGGAGGTCAACCTGACTCTCAACCATGCGGCTTGCCTCTTCCTGGCGCTGCTGGCGGAGCGTCCGACTCAACCGCCATGATTAGCCATAGCGGTGTTTCCGCCCCATCGTTCTCTACTACTGGCAGTGGAGGACCGGGCTATCTGGTGATCGGCTTTGCCTTCCAACCCAACGGGCAGTTTGGCGCCGGCGGGGCAGGGGCGACCTTTTTTCCGACCACGACGGCAGGCCAGGGAGGTTATGCTCTGTTCAGTTGGTGAGCAGGACGCGCATTCAGCCTTGGACTGAACCCACAATTAGGCGCCGTTTCTTTGAAGGGCTTGTGTTAGACCGAGGTGGATGCGTCCGGAGTTAGAAATCAAGAGAGGCTCATCCCTGCGACAGGGAACGTTGCAGGGATAGGCCTCTCTTCTTTCTTGGGCGCAGAGATCACGCGCTTCGATCCAATGGTGGCGCTGAGGTACGAATGAAAACCGCTGTGGGACACTCGCAGATTGTTCCGGCTATTCCCACGATACGTGAGGCGCAGAAATTTCTGGCCAAGCATTTTGGGACGACGCGGTTGATTGCTGCGCCATTCCTCAGCCAAAGGACAGGCAAGAGCGTTTATTTGAAATTGGAGACGGAGCTGCCGACAGGATCGTTCAAGGTGCGGGGGGCGGTCTACGCGCTGGCGCAGAGAATGAATCGGGGGCCGATCCAAGAAGTGGTGGCTTGCAGCACGGGGAATCACGGGGCGGCGGTTGCCTTTGCCGCGAAGCAATTTGGAATCAAGGCCAGGATTTTTCTGCCGACGAACTGCAATCTCGTGAAGCGCGAACGCATTTCGACGTTGGGAGCGTCCATTGTGGAGAGCGGAGAAAGCGACCTGGCGTCTGCGTTCACGCTGGCGGCGGAGTATGCCGAAAGGCCGGGGGTGTTCTTTCTTAACGATGCTACCGACGAGGATCTGCCTGCCGGTCCCGCAACGATTGGCTGCGAAATCCTGGAACAGCTTCCCGAAACCAACGCGATCGTTGTGCCGATGGGGGATACAGCGCTGATTCGCGGGATCGCGGCGGCAGCCAAGCAGATCGCGCCGCAACTGAAGATTATTGGCGTGCAGGCGGAACGCGCACCCTCGTACTACTTGTCATGGAAGGAAGGCAAGGTCGTGGGTACGGAGACGTGCGACACGATTGCCGATGGATTGGCGACGCGAACTCCCGCGGAGGCGAACGTTCGCGAGGTGAAGAATCTTGTCGATGAAGTAGTGTTGGTAAGCGAGGAGCAATTGCTACGCGCGATTGAGACTTTACTGCTGGAGGAGCATGTGCTGGCCGAGCCAGCCGGAGCTGCGAGCGCGGCGGCGTTGCTACAAGGCGAGGCCGGCAGCGGTGATCCTGTGGCACTAGTCGTGAGTGGAGCGAACATTTCGCGCGAGGTACTGAAGCGGGCGATCGGCAGCGCGTAGCTGCAAGGCACTTCTGAGGAACTGATGTCGTCATACGGCACCGGTTTTTGCGGGAATGATCTCTAGCCCAAGGTCTCGGGCTTGTTTACGGAGCCGGGCTTCCAGACGCTGCCGGTTCTGCAACTCGTTTTGTACGCAGATGGTCTCATCGTAGGCCTGTCTGGTCGTCAGCATGTGGTAGATGACGCGCGCCAGTTTGTGCGCAGCAGCGGTGATCGCTTTCGGGGCTCCCAACTTAGCTCGCATCCGGCGAAAGTAATGCCCGAGGTAGGATTGGCTGCGATAGAGGGATTGCGCCGCCATGCGGAGGGCCGTGGCCGCTCGGTTCTTGACCTTACGTGTTTTGACCGACAGTATTTTTCCACCGCTGATCCGGTTATCCGGACAGAGCCCCAGCCAGGATGTGAACGCCGCCGCGTTGGCGAACCGCGAGAGATCAGGACCGATCTCCGCCAAAAGAGTTTGCGTCGTGAGCGTGTGCACCCCTGGAATTTGTGTCAGGTCCACTCCGAAGATCCGATAGAGATGACTCTGGAGATCGAAGCCGGGCTTGCCACCGCGTGTGTTTTGCCCATCTTGTGATTTCCACTTGGGATCTTCCGGCGGATCCGCTTTCGACTCGAATGTCTCTAGATACTGCTCGATCTCCTTGTCGCACGCACCGATCAACTTTTGGTAATGACGGTACGCCGCCAGCGATTGGCCGAGCGTGAACAGATGCTCGCGCCGGTAGTCCCCAACCAAAGATTTTGCAATCGTGCTCTCGGTGGCCTTGATCCGCCCGTCGCGCAGTTTCGCCAACGTCTGTGGGTTGCGCTCGCCAGCCAAGATCGCCTCGATGATCGCTAGCCCGGTCATACCGGTGATATCGCTGATGACGTGGTGCAACTGCAGGTTCATCTGATCCAACGCCTTTTGTATGTGTTGCACATGACTCGACGCCATCTGTACCAGACCATCCCGATGACGGAGGATCGAGCGCACCGTGCAGACCTCCTGTTCCGGCCGGAACGACCCCCGCAGCAGCCCCACTGAATGCAGGTACTGCAGCCATTGACAGTCGGAAACGTCTGACTTGCGCCCCGGCACATTCTTTACGTGGTGTGCGTTGACCAGAAAGACTTGCAATCCCCGCGCCTCCAGGATCTGAAAGAACGGGATCCAGTACACTCCTGTCGATTCCATCGCCACTGTCTCAATGTTGCAGGATTTCAACCAGTCTGCAGCGGCGTGCAGGTCTTCTGTGAATGTCGAGAAATGGCGAACCGGTTGCGCATCGCGATCCGCAGGCACGGCGATGTAGATCTCGGTGGCCCCTATATCTACGCCAGCGGCATTCGGATTAAGGCTGTGCAAGACCGGTGTACCGGTCTTCTTGCTGCTCCTTCGTTTTCTCGACATGGCTCTCCCTTGAACGGATCTGCCATGCGAGTCGGCCCAAACTGTGCGAAAGAGAGTACTCTTCTGATCGGGATCGACGTACCCCAGTACGAGGCCGCCGTCACCACTGACTTGAGCACGGAGTCTGGGACCATACTTCTAAACGGGCTCCCGAAGGATGCACCATTGTGGTTTTCGGCCTACTTGCCGGCACG
>MNEA01000072.1:35640-54657 GCA_001917435.1 Acidobacteria bacterium 13_2_20CM_2_57_6 | reverse complement strand
ATGCCGCGGCGAATCGCACCTTCCATGCGCTTGGCATCGGGATACTTCACGCGTTGCAGTGCCATCAGCACAAACGCGGTGTCGTCGACGTCGGGATAAAAATCATTGCGAAATTCGAACGCCCAGCCGCCGGGCTCCGCGTCCTTGTTCTTCACTTGCCAATCGCCGGGCCCGAGAACTTGCTTGGAGAGCATCCAGTCCGCGGCCTTCACCAGGGCGGGATGATCCGCGGGCAAGCCAGCCTCTTCCAGGGCGACCATGGCGATGCAGGTATCCCAAACCGGCGAAACACACGGCTGCATGCGAATCGTGTCGCCCTCTTCAATTTCAAAACGCGAAAATTCTTTGATCTCGCGCCAGGTTAGCGGGTCGTCCGGGCCGTGCCCCAAAGCCATCAGCGCGAAAATCGAATTCATCATCGCCGGGTAGATGGCGGCAAGGCCCTCAGTCCGCTCGATATGATTCAGCATCCAGGATTTCGCTTCGCGCAAGGCACGCTGGCGCAGCGGCTTCCACGGCAATTTTTCGTAGAGCTTCAACCCGCGATCCAGAGCCAGGAAAACGTTTTTCCAGGAGAGCAGCTGCTTGCTCCAGTCGAACGCCGCGGTCTTTCGCGTGGGATCCTTGAACAACTCATCCACGCGGGAGCGCTCCGGCAAGCGCCAGTCGGGCCGCAGCGTGGACAGGATCGCCATCGGAATCACGATGCCGCGCGTCCAGGAGGACATTTCATAGATGTTGAAATAAAACCATTGCGGCAGGAGCATCAGCTCCGGCGGAATCGAGGGAACAACCTCCCATCCGACAGCGCCAACCAGCGCCAAATAGAACCGCACATAGGAATTCGTGTGCTCCAGGCCGCCGAGACGATGGATCGTCTCGCGCGCTTGCACCAGGTGGCGTGCTTCCGTGGAATCGCCAGCCAGTTTCAAAGCGAAATACGCTTTGCACGTCGCATTCAGCTCGGAAGGCCCGCCCGGATAGATGGACCAGCCGCCATCGGCGAGCTGCCGGCGGCGCACGTAATTTGCCAGCTTGGCAATGCGCTCGGGATCAGCCTTGCCCAGAACGTGCAGGTAATAGATGTAGTCGGATTCGAGCGTGGTGTCTGCTTCGAGCTCGCCCTGCCAGTATCCTTCCTCTGCCTGAATGGAAAGGAGGTGATTCGCGCCGCGCTCAATCGTTTTTTCCAGGCGCGCAGCCCACTCCTGCTCCTGCCAAGGCAAGGGCGCGGGCGCGACGGAGACTCCTTCACCCATTCTGGCGAATGAGGCCATCAGTGCTCCCCCCAGAGCGGAACTTCATGCTGGTACTGCCAGCAGGCCTATACAGGCAACATTAAAATCAACTTAACTGCCGTATCGCGTTTCATTTCCCCACAAAACGCGGCAGTTCGCATCGAGTAACACGAGTACTATTAAATTATCGCCGCCTTCCCCGTGACGGTCAACGGCTAAGATGCACTAAACGCGACACTGCGTTGTCAAATAGAAACGCTTGCAGGCCCTTCCAGCATTCTCTGAACGAGCACCTGCAAAGGCTCAGGCAGTGGTTCCCCCTCCTGCTGCGAAACGGAGGGCTTTTCCTTGAGAAGGCGCGCTGGCAGCCTGGTCCAGGATGGGCCTTCAGCGGAGAATTCGTCAGAAGTCCCGCGCAGCACCAGCGCATCGGCGCGATCGAGAGCAGCGCGGGCGGAATCCTTAAAATCATCCTTCGCGGGATCAATTACGGAGAGATAGAGGCTCGGCTTCAGGAACTGCAACAGCGAATTGCTCTCCACAATGACGGGCGGCTGCTCCTCGCCGCCGGCTTCCACCGCCTGTTGAAGCCCGGTCCTCAAAAGCGGCAGGCCCTCGGCAAGGAATCCCTGTTTGGTCCGCAACCAGAACGATTTCCGTGCTCCGGCGGCCAGAAAACGGGCGCTGTCCGTTCCCGTGTCCGCTTGCGTTTCCCAATTGATAGCGCAGACATGCTCATCTGGCGCGCAATCGCAATCTTCTCCATTCTGCGCGCAAACGCCGTGGCCATATTGTGTGATTTTGCCAGCGATCCAATTAGCACGGGGAAACGCAGAAATCACGTCGCAGACCAGTTGCGTCTTGCCAATGCTGCGCGTGTGCCCGCCAACAACAATCAAGCGCCAGCGTGGTGACCCATTTGTGTTATTTACCGCCAAGCTTGCCCTCAAGTTCTTTGATGCGCGCCGCCAGTTCGGGTAGCCGCGCGAACCAGGCGTAAAGTTCCTTGAATTTTTCAAGGGGACGGGAGGGGGTCCCCCAGACTGTTTCACCGCTGCGAACGATTTTCCCTCCGAGGACGCCGCTTTGGCCACCAATAATAGCCCCATCTTCCAATTTGCACCGCTCTCCAAAGCCTGCCTGGCCCCCTACAACCACGCGCTTCCCAAAAACGCACGAGCCGGACAAGCCCGCCTGAGCCGCGACCACGGAGTGCACGCCAATCTGGCAGTTGTGGCCGATGTGTACAAGATTGTCGAGCTTCACCCCTTCACCAATGCGTGTGTCTTCCAGCGAGCCGCGGTCAATGGTGGTGTTCGCGCCGATTTCCACATCGTCTCCAATTTCGACGATGCCCGTCTGCGGAAACTTCCAGTGCTTCCCCTCCCCTTGAGCATACCCAAAACCGTCCGCTCCGAGCACCGCTCCGGAATGAATCTCCACGCGATGCCCGATTCTCACGCTGCCATAGAGGGTCACTCGCGGATGAATCCGGCAATTCTCGCCGATCCAGCATCCCGCGCCAACTACGCAGTGGGCTCCAATTTGCGTCCCGGCGCCGATGTGAGCGTCTTCGCCAATCACGGCGTAAGGACCAATGCCAACGCCTGCCGCGACGCGTGCAAGGGGAGCAACAATGGCGGTCGCGTGAATTCCAGATGCGATTGGCGGGCGATCGAGCAACAGCGCGGCTGCCTTTGCAAACGCGAGCCTTGGGTGCCTGCTCCGCAGGATTGTTTTGCCCGGTAGGGACACTCCGTCGGTTGCGATGACGCACAGCGCCGCGGAAGCCACAGCCCTTCCGGCATATTTCGCAGTTTCCACGTAGATCAGGTCGCGGGCACCGGCGCGCTCCGGACCAGCGACTCCGCCAATTTCCAATGTACCGTCGCCTTCCAGCTTTGCGCCGGCCTGCTCCGCCAATTCTGCCGCTGTTCGTCGCATTTTGCCCTCACGAGAAATCGTAAACCGGTGGCTCGCCCTTTGGCCTCGTGTTCCATCGTCTGTGTACCCAGACCCACTGGTCTGGATACTTACGGATGATGTCTTCAATCACCTTGGTGAATCTCTGCGTATTCTCCACCACGTCGCGTTCCATATCGCCCGTTCGAATCAACTCGATCGGCGGCTCGAACCGCAACCGGTATTTCCCGAGGCTTTCGTCCCACACCGCGTAGCCCGGCACGACCGCGGCATCCGTATGCAGAGCGACGCGGGCGATTCCGGTCGTTGTGCTGGCTTGCTTTCCGAAAAAATCCACGAATACGGCCTCCCCGGGCATGGTGTTCTGGTCCGCCAGAATTCCGATCGTTCCCGCGTCTTTCAAAACCTTCAACATGACGCGGGCTGATTCGTTTTTGAATATTGGACGATTCCCCGGCAAACATCGATAACTGTTTACGAGCGCGTCGATTCTCGGGTTGTCGATCCGCCGCGCCATATAGTGCAGCGGAAATCCATAGAGTGCGTGCGCAAACGAGGACAACTCCCACGCGCCGATGTGCCCTGTCAGGTACAGCACGCCTTTCCCTCGCCGCTGCCCTTCCAGGAAGTTTTCATGGCCATCGAGAGCGACAGTTTCTTCGATATTCTCTTTCGAGTACTTCGGAAGCCGGACAAACTCCGCCGCCATCCAACCCAGATTCCGTAGCATCCCGCGAATGACTTTCTTGCGCCGGTCGTCGCTCCAGTCCGGGAATGCAATTCGAAGATTGATCTCCGCGGTTTTCCTCAATCGAGGCAGCAAAGCATAAAAAAAGCGCATCATTCCCGACGCAAAACTGCGCGCCAGCGGCCGCGGCAAGACGCCCAGCCCTTTCAGAATGACCCACACCGCCGCGTATTCGATCCATTCCTTCATGGCCTGTTCAAGATTGCGCGCGTTTCCCGCCGGGCGACAGTATGCAAGAGGTCCGTCGCTGGAAGATAGTGCTTCGATGTTAGACTCACCTTTCCGTGACCGAAACAACCGTCCTCATCGCCGAGAACACGCGCACCAGCACCGCCGCCAGAATTGGCTGGGCCATTTTCATCGCAGCGACGCTCTACGTCTGCTACTTCAGCCATCTGGGCGCAATTGGCTTCGTCGGGCCGGATGAGCCGCGTTACGCTTGGATCGCACGCGACATGGCTGAGACGGGCGATTGGGTCACGCCGCGTCTCTACGGAAAACCGTGGTTTGAGAAGCCCCCGCTCTTCTATTGGAGCGCTGCGCTTTGCTTCAAGCTCTTCGGCGTCAGCGAAGCCGCCGCGCGGTTGCCGAGCGTCGTCTCGGCGCTGCTCGCAACGCTCGCGATGGCTTGGCTGGCTCTGCGTCTCTACGGCGCGGAGACGGCCCGCTGGCTGCTGCTCCTGCTGCCCACG
Source organism: Acidobacteria bacterium 13_2_20CM_2_57_6 (assembly GCA_001917435.1). Classification (GTDB taxonomy): domain Bacteria; phylum Acidobacteriota; class Terriglobia; order Acidiferrales; family UBA7541; genus Acidiferrum. The sequence goes on along the minus strand of MNEA01000072.1, from coordinate 50,056 downwards.
ACGGTCGGCATGATTGGCTTCTCTCACGCTGCCGCCACAGATATGCCCTTCAGCGCGATGCTCACGATCGCGATGGTCTGCGCCGCCGTGGTCCTGGGCCTCACGCGCAACAAGAACACACCGATCCTTCCGCGCACTCCCTGGCTGGCCCTCCTTCTCTTCGGGTTCTTCCTCGGCCTTGCCGTCCTCGCCAAAGGCCCCGCCGCCATCATTCTCTGCGGAGGCGCCGTTTTTTTCTGGGCCCTTTTCACCAAACGCTGGCGCGACGCCTTTCGCCTCCTTCATCCAGCCGCCATGGCATCTTTTTGTCTTACGGCTCTCCCCTGGTATATCCTTTGCGCTCGTCGGAACCCCGATTTTTTCCGCATCTTCATCATCGAACACAATTTCAAGCGTTACCTCACCCCCGAATTCCAGCACATCCAGCCGTTTTGGTTTTACTTTCCCGTTCTGCTTGTGATGCTTCTGCCGTGGACTGCAGTAATGCTCTGGGCAGCTATCGAGGGAGGCTTACGAATTGCGGAATCGAAAAAAATAAGCCCACCTACTCTATTTCTCCTTTCCTGGCCTGGGTTCGTCGTATTGTTTTTCAGCCTTTCACACTCGAAGCTTCCTGGCTACATCCTCCCTTCTATTACGGCGATTTGTCTGATTGTGACCCATGCGTGCATCTCAATGGTATCCGCTTACCAACGATCATTTCGGTTCGTCGTCATCACGGCGGGCGTCATTCTGTTTTTTTTGTTCTCACTGGTTAGAGTGGCAACTCCGCATATATCTCGGGCAAGCGAGAAATTCGGAGTCATGGCCGGCTTGATCATGGCCCTAATGGGCGCAGCCAACATTTTCCTGGGTATCTTCTATCCATCGCCCGCCGCGACAGAGCTTCGCAAGTTCCTTGCCGCTTCCGGGGTCATACCGATTCTTTTGGGTGTTTCGCTGGCCGATGATTTGTTGTCATCTTACTTTCGCTGGGATCCATCTGGCCGCTCGCTTTCCGAGGAAATTCGGCGGAGTGGAATTCCTTCGCAGGAGTTGCTGGTGAGAGCAATGGGTCGCGGTCAGCGGTACAGCCTGAGTTTTTACCTTCACAACGAGGTCACAGATTGGGAAGCGGAGCATCCCCGTGAGGGCTACCTGCTCTCAGGAGGAAAATACTGTGGGCGTATGATCGGATCGGACCTTACGTGCGTGGAAATCCCATTCAATTTGGAGAAGACTGGTTTCTTTCTCTACCGAATCGAACGGCGCTCAGCGGGCATGCTGCCCGACGGGAGGCAGCCTCACTAGAAAAAACGACACCACGCGGTTTTCGTACGCCCGCTTTTCCTCGTCTCCCAAGCTCACAAAATTTCCATGCGGAATAATCGCCTGCTCACGCGGCTCGGGCGCCTTCAAGAACATCTGTCGCGTGGTCTCCGCGAGCTCCGGATCGTCCATCGCCTGTATGTAAAGCGTCGGTACCCCAGCCAAAGCAATCAACTTCTTCGAAACCGGTGGGTCGTCGCGGTGCGCGTAGTTCAAATATTCAAAGCTGAACTGCGCCGCGCGCACCATCAGCGGAAATCCGCCCAGCCCATTACGCTCCACTCCCACCTTGACCATTTGCTTTGGCTCGTCGTACACCGAGTCCAGCACCAACGCGCGAATCCGTTTGTCGTTTTCCGCTTCGCGCAGTGCTGCGTACGCGCCCATGTTGTAGCCCCAAAGTCCCAGGCGCGTGGGATCCAAATCAGGCCGCGCAGCAAGCACATCCACCGCCGCGCGCACTTCATCCACTTCGTGATAGCCCAGCGTGCTAATTCCGCCGTTCGCTCCGTGCGCAGCAAAATCAAAAATGAATACGTTGTACTGGTGGTCCTGCAGCGCCGATTCCAGCGTCAGCAACTCGCCGCGGCTGGATTCGTATCCATGGCACAAAACAATCGTCGCCGCTCCCCGCAGCCCGGGAAAGAACCATCCTTCGCGTTTTTCAGCTCCGCCCGCTCCCCCCGGCACGACGAACTCCAGCACTTCCGGCCGCCCTGGGAAACTCGCCATGTTGATTTCCGTGCTCGTGCGTTGCGGCTTCACGATGCGATAAACGAGAAAGCCCGCGATGGCCGTTGTGGCCAACACGGCAAAAAACGCCAAGGCCAATAGCGCCATCAGCATCTTGGTGGACAGTCTGTTTGGATAACGGAGTTCGTAAAGGATCTGCATTCGTCGTCTGCGCAACTGGGCTGGCGGCGGACGCCGCTTCTTTCTACCTCACAATACTCTTTCGATGATTTGCATCGTAGCACATCTTTTGCATCGCTCCCTGAGCCGCCCCATTCCGTTGTGTCTCCTTCTTTACCTCCTCTGCTTTCTCTCTTTCCTTCACTTCCTTTATGATGGAATGGCGCTGCAGGGGCCGCGCCGCTTTCCTTAATTCATGAACATCGTCGATTTGCGACAGACTACGGTCCGTCAGATTGAGCCGCTTCTTGAAGAAGAAGCGCGGCACTGGCGCGACGAATTGCATTGGGACTACCGTGGCGCGCTTGAGCTCATCAAACGCTTCCTGGACGCGCATGCCCTTGCCGGATGCGTCGCCTTCGAAAACGGCGTCGCCGTCGGATATTCATTCTACGTCCTCGAAGATCAAAAAGGGCTGATCGGCGGCCTGTATGTTTCCTCCAAATTCCCTCAGGATTCCATCGCCCCGCGCCTTCTCGAGGAGTTGCTCGTCTCCATGCGCGCCATTCCTCATCTCGCGCGCATCGAAGCGCAATTGATGCCCTTCAGCGGACCGGTGGACACGCCGCTGATCGGCCAGGGTTTCCACCTGTACACGCGCCAGTTCATGCTGCTGGATTTGCACAAGACCCATGAGGCCAAAGCCGGCGCCTCGGCGGGCATGCGCCTCAATCGCTGGAATGATCGTTATTTCGAACCTTGCGCGAAGTTGATCTACCTCGCTTACACCAATCACGTCGATGGCGAAATCAACGATCAATACCGTAGCCGCGCCGGCGCACTCAAGTTTCTGAAAAACATTATCCTGCTGCCCGGGTGCGGCCAATTCGTGCCGGCGGCATCCTTCGTTCTTCACGAGCCCGGCAGCGACGAACTCGTCGCCGCGGTTCTGACCAGCGAAGTTTCCCCCGGCGTCGGCCACACCACGCAAATCTGCGTGCTGCCCGGCTACCAGGGCCATGGCCTCGGCCGCATGCTCATGCAAACTTCCGCCGAAGCGCTTCGCTCCATTAAATTCAGGGAACTAACTCTGACCGTGACTTCGGATAACCGCGCCGCCGTCCTGCTATACGAAAAACTCGGCTTCCACACCATTAAGACTTTCACCGCTGGCGTCTGGCCGCGCTGACGGCGCCGTAAGTAGACAGAGAACCGCAAATAAAGCAAAGCCGCAAATCAGTTTCACTCTTAAGGATTGTCCTACACGGATAGATGCTTCAGCCAACCGGCGAACCGCGCCCGGTCTTCCTGCTGCATCGCCACGAACTTCACGCCCATTCCTTCCCTGTGCTTGCTCCGTCGCACGGCGGCGCGCGCCCGTACTTCGCCTGCGGGTACGTCTACTAACAACTGGATGTACGTGCCAGGAGGAGGAGGCTCGGCAGTTCGAATGTACAACCCGCCCATTCCGAGATTTGCTACGCGCGAGAGATGCTTCATCCCCGCATTCTGCCAGGCTAGTATGGTCCCTTTCGGCGAGGGCACCCGGGGATACTGGCGCAGGTCGTTCATAGCCGCCGCAGAAACAGAAGACCGAACGATACTCCTTTTCCATTCACAATTGAAGAAATGATTTCAACTTATGCCTGGCACTCAAGTAAGAGAGAACGGCCCCAGTATCGATGGGGCCGTTCTCTCTTCAGCTTTTCCTCCCGACCTTAGAAGTTCAGCTTCATCCCCAGCTGCATGATTCGAGGATCGCGGGTTGACGATATCGTGTTGTACAGCGACGAGATCATGTTCGTTGAGCCACAGCAAATCGGATTCGTGTGGTTAAAGGCGTTGAACGTTTCCCAACGGAATTGGCCGGTGAGGTGCTCCGTGAACTTGATGTTCTTGAACAAAGACAAGTCGGTGCGCCAGAAGCCCGGGCCGCGAATGGCGCCGGGACGCTCCGTGGTCTCGGTCATCTGTGTTGTCGGAGGTGCAACCCAGCGCGGCGGCGTTGAACCAACTTGCCCACTTATGATTAAACTAGGAATCCAACGAGGTTTCCGCCCTAGGCGGCCAGTTGCTCCGAGCGCGGCGGGGGTCGGGAACCCAGCGCTTCTCTCGATTCTGATTTATTGAAGGCTCTTCTTTCGCGCCGCCTCGAATTCATCGCCCGGAACCCAGCCGGCCAGCGTTGGCAGCCACGCCGCCTCCGACCCGAGAACGAACGCGAATTTGGCGATCACAGTGTCCCCCGTGAAATCCATGTCGGGGCTGTACTCGTCGCTCGGCTGGTGATAACAGTGCTCGGTGAAATCCTTCGCCTGTTCCATGCCCCATTCCGCCGTGTGGCCCGCGTACTTGATCCCTTCGTTGATCGAGAACGATGGCACGCCCACTCGCGCCAGGCTGAAATGGTCTGAGCGGTAATAATGCCCCGCCTCCGGGCGAGGATCGGGCCGGATGGCCAGGCGAAAATCTTGCGCCGTCGCCTGCACCACGGGATAAAACGTCGTTCGCTCCGCGCCGCTCACTTCCACTTCTTCCGGCGTCCCCAGCGGCGGCACATCGTCAAAATTTAAATCCACCATGATTTTTCCGGGCGGCACGGGCGAATGTTTTCCGAGATACTCCGACCCAAGCAACCCCTGCTCTTCCGCAGTGACGGCCGCGAAAGAATCGATCGGGGCGCCGCCACCGGCATCGCTGCCCACACGCGCGCGAGTTCAAGCAAAATTCCGCACCCCGTCGCATTGTCGTTCGCCCCGTTGTAAATCTTATCGCCCGGCAAATTCGGATCAATTCCCAAATGGTCGTAGTGCGCCGTGTACAGCACCGCCTCTTTCCCTAGCACGGCATCCGTCCCATGCAGCATCGCCAAAACATTTCTCGAGACGAATGGCTTCAGCTGGCTCGCAACGTGCGCCTTCAATCGGATCGGCAACTGTAGCGGCTTGAAATCTTTCATCTGCGCCCGCTGGAACATTTTGTCCAGGTCCAGCCCCACCAGGCCCACAACTCTTTTTGCCACATCCAGTTGAATCCACGAAGCCGTTTGCAATTTGGGCGTAGCGTCTTTCTTCAGGTACGAGCGCTCCGTGCCCCACGAATTCCGCACCACGTCCCATCCGTAACTCGCCAGGTCCGTGCGGTGGATGATCAGCGTGGCTACGGCGCCACGCCGCGCTGTTTCCTCAAATTTGTACGTCCACCGGCCGTAGTACGTCAGCGCTTTGCCTTTGAAAAAATCAGGATCGTCGGAGCTGGGTTCGTTCACAAAAAGCATCGCTACTTTGCCGTGGAGATCGACAGTTTTGTAATCGTCCCAGTCGTACTCCGGCGCTTTGATTCCGTAACCCACAAACACGATGGGTGCATCAATGTCCGCTGTCTCTGCCTGATTTTCGTTGTTGGTTACAAAGTCGGTAAGATTTTTCGCCTCGAAGGATTTTCCGCTCGCCTCGACGAACTTGAAAGTGGTTTCCGGAAGCGTCTTCACGCCCACCATCGGAACTTCCTGGAAAAATGTGCCGTTGTCCCCCGCCGGTTTCAGTCCGTACGAAGCAAACTGTTTCCCGATGTAGTCCGCGGCCAGGTCGCCGCCGCGCTGCCCCGTTCCCCGCCCTTCCAGTTCGTCACTCGAAAGATATTTTACGTGCGCGCGAATTTTTTCCTTGTCGACCTGCGGCAACGGTGCCTCGGCCGCAGGCGTTTTCTTCGTTCTCCCCGCCGTCTTCCCCTGTGCCGCCGCGCAATTTTCTTTTGCGACCACGCACACGAACGCAAGCAAGGCGCATGAAAAAATCACCGCATATTTCTTCATGGAAACTCCTGGAGAAAGGAATTACTTCTTGACGCGATCCTTCAGCAGATTCTTCAGCTCGCTCATGAATTCCTGCACGTCCTTGAAGTCCATGTACACAGACGCAAATCGCACGTAGGCGACTTTATCCAGTTTTTTCAGCCGGTGCATAATCATTTCGCCGATTTCCGTGGTGGTCAGCTCGCGCTCCGTTGACTCCTGAACAACACTTTCGATTTCGTTCACAATTGCTTCGAGTTTTGGCGTGGCCACGGGACGCTTTTCGCACGCCTTCAAAAGTCCCTGCAGAATTTTCTGCCGTTCGAAACGCTCGCGCCTGCCGTCCTTCTTGATGACCATGTAGGGAATTTCGTCGATGCGCTCGTAGGTTGTGAAGCGGCGGCCGCATTTCAGGCACTCGCGGCGGCGGCGAATGGTGTCGCCGATGCGGCCTTCCCGCGAATCAATCACCTTGTCGTCGATGTGCGCGCAAAACGGACACTTCACCGGGCTGATTCTCCTTGCTGGGCAGGACTTTCGCCCGCGGCTTCTTTTTCGTGCTCCGCCAATTCCCGCAATTTTCCAAGCGAAAGCCCTTCATGAATCAGCAGCGGCACGCCCGCCAGACTACACGCCGCAAAGGTAATCAGCCACATGACAATCGAGGCAGCGGCGGCGGCTTCTTTTTCTACTCCAAACACCGCCGTGTAAGCAAGGAAAGCGGCCACTTGCGAACCGCCACCAACTCCCGGCAACTGTATCGCCGAGCCGACCAGCGTGAACGCCATCACGAGCATGGCGTCGCCAAGATTGAGGCTTGCGAGCGCGCCACCGAAACTGTGCGAGACCCAGAGATAAACGAGCAGAACGAGGAACCAGTGGGCCACGGAATAAAACACGGAGAACGCGAGATCGCCTGCGGTTCGAATGGCCTGCACACCGCGCACAAACCCGAGAAGAATTCCCGCGATCTTGCCGCGCCAGCCGTGTGCGATACGCCAGCCTTGCAAGCGGCGCTCGAGCAAAGCAGATCCGTGGAGCCTCAGGTAAATCAAGGCTCCAGCCGCTCCCACAACTCCGGCGGATAGCAGCGAGCCCGTAGTCTTCGCGGCAGTTTCCAGCTTGGCCGCAGTTTCGCCAACATGACCGCGAGCTTGGAAGAGGAGGAGTCCGACGGAGGCAATAACGGCGGCGCTGGCCAAATCGAACAGACGTTCGAGTGTATAAATTCCAAACAGGTCCGCGATGGGCAGTCTTTCTTTGCGCGCCAGCAACAGCGGCCGCACCGGTTCGCCGGCACGGCCAAGAAGGAAAATGGCCGCAAAGCCAGCGAGCGTCATCGCGTAAATCGTTCCGAAGCGCGAAGGCCCCAGGTTTCGCTGGAAGACTTTCCAGCGCAGCGAACGCAGCGCGTAGCAGGCATAGATAGCGACAATCGAAAGAATCAACAGGAAAGGATTGGCGTTGCGGATGGCGTGGAGCAGTTTTGTTCCGCTGAAATCGGCAAGATTGATCAACCCGGTCGAACGGTAGACAACAAACCCCAGCACCAGCAGCCCGATCAGGACGACAAGGAGCTTCCTCGACGATTTCTGCATGCGCTGGCCAGCCTAACGGGCGCAAGCACTTGCGTCAAGTTAGCCGAGGAGAAATCAGGAGAACCCGAGAAGGGCGGCAATACGGTCGCGCACTTGCGTAAGAAGCGACACGGGGATTCTCCCTGCCTTTTGGGCTTTTCGCTGACGCCAATCGAGGCCTTTCAAATGATCAGAAAGTATCACTCCCTTGATGGCCTGGCGGGGGGAACGGGAACTTCGAACGGGTACCCTTTCGCGTGGCTTGTCACGGGACAAACGACCACCAAGCTGGTCTTCTCGTTGTAACTTCGAGGAGAGAGAACGACTGCGGGCTTGCGTCCTGCCTGCTGGAGGCCCGCTTGCGGCGTGAAGTCCAACCAAACCAAATCTCCAGCGTCGGGCACGTATTCGCGGTCTACCACAATTCTTTTCCGACCGGTGCACCCCAGTCGCTTTCGCCATGGAGATTCGCGGAATTAATACCGCGAATAAGCTGGCCCAGTTTTTGTCTACCCTTTTTCTTCCGAATTCTCAAAGTGCCGGAATCCTCGACGGCCATTTCCAGCTGGTCGCCAGGTCGGAGCCTGGCGGCTTCCGCGACAGCTTTGGGGATTCGCACGGCCATGCTGTTACCCCATTTTGCAAGTTGTGTCTTCACGGCTATAGGCTCGCTGTCGATACATAGTAAATACGAGTTCGTTCTTGCGGGTCACTGGGCAAGTTTTTTGGCGGTGCGGTGGGCAGCTTCTTCGCCGGTGCGCAGGGCGCCTTCGCTGGAAAGACCGTCGAGGTAATCGCCACAAAGATCAAAAGGAGAATTCCAGACGGCGAGCTGCTTGCGCAAAGCGGTCATTTGGCGCAAACGGCCGGGAGGAAATTGCGCGATGCCGATGTTCCAGCGGACGAGATGAACGAAGAGAACTTTGCCGCGGCATTCGGGGAAATTTTGTTCGACGACATCGCTGGCTTGCTGTTTGAGGGATTCATCGCCGGCATCCAAACGGCGACGCTGAGGAGTGTCCCACAAGAATACTCCGGCCATGCCGGTGGCGATGGGGCAGCGATTGGGCGCGCGAAGGTGCTCCATTTCGATTTCGGCGCCGGGAACAACATCTTCCGTAAAGGCATAACCAGCGTAGGGAGTGTTCGGCGGCGTCGAAAGTGCCACGGCCGCGTTCACAATCCTGGAGTATTGCGTGCGACAAAGCACAGCAAGAATTTCTTCCGGGAGACTTGGGCAAATTGCGGGAACCAACTGGCCAGGAACAGCAAAGATGGCGGCGCGCGCGCGAAAAGTTTGCTGCTTCCCTTTCACTTCGGCTTCGACCTGAACTCCCGAATCTTTCTGCTCAACGTGGAATGCGCGGGCTTCCGTTAGAACCCTTATTTCGGACGCCACAGCTTCCGGAATGCGGTCGACACCATCGGTGAGATTCCATTGGCCGCGGACCAGCAAATTCCACAGCACTTGCATGAGAATCACGCGTGAAGAAGTGTCGACAGCTCCGCCGACCGGACCATTCAGCCCCGGGAGAAAGATGCGGTCGAAAACCTCTTCCCCGCCAATGCGTTGGAAATAGGTGCGCGCGTCTTCACCATCCAGCGAGCCGCTGCGAGTGCTGCATCCATGAACGAGGTCGCGATGATGACGCAGCAAGTCCAATCCAAAGCGAACGCTGGCAAGACGGGCGCGCCAGGAAATCCCGCGATCCAAAAGCAGATCCGCAAAGCGACCGCCACGATAGCCGCGGCATCCGGTGGCGTCCTGAATGCCAACACTGAATTTGCCTTTGCACACCAGTGGGGAAAGACGCAAACGCTTCACGAGAGCGCGCATGGAGCCGAACCCATTGCCGAACAGAGTGACGCCACGATCGACCACGAAGCCGTTGACGCGGTCCGTAGTCATGCGGCCACCGACACGGGACTCGGCTTCCAGCACCAGTGGATCAAGTCCACGATCCTTGAGACGCAGTCCTGCTCCAAGTCCGGCGATGCCTCCACCGATGATGATGACGTCCGCGTCTCTGCTCTGGCTGCTCACTCCGTTGCTCCTTAACGGCGCGTCGCGGCGAACAAATCAACCGCTTGAGAACTGCGCGCGTACTCCACATCATTGAAACGCTCGCGCAGGAACTTATCCCAATCCTGGCGCTTGGTGACGTGATGGATGACCGGGCCGAAGATGACATAGTTATGCACGTCCCAGCCGTGTTCGAAGAGCAACACTTTTCCGCTGGGCTTCAAGATGCGGATGGCTTCGCTGAAGAGTTTTTCGCGTGGGCCACCCGTGGGGATCTCGTGCGTACCAAAGCCAAGACAAACGGCGTCGCAGGAGGCGTCCGCCAGGGGTACCGTGAAATGATTTGCCTTGGCGGGAACAATTCGCGGATTCCCAGAAGGAGGAAATTCCAGATCGCGCACGTCCTGCACGGCTTCCTCGGCGGGTTCGCCTTCCACGTTCCAACAATCGACGGAGTGAATGGTGGCTTCCGGCAGGACGTCGGAAAGCAGAAAAGCGTGACGGTAGGTTCCGATGTGTAAATCAGCGACGGTTACCTGGCCCTGCACTCCGCCGAGCTCCACGAGCCGGCGGATGTAGCGCACGCCGGGATGGCCGTACATGCGATAGAGACCGAACAGCGAATAGGCGAGAAGCAGCAGCCCGATCTCGGCGAGCGCCAAGGCCGCCCAAAAGGCCAGGGAATAGTGGAGAAAGACTCCGATGAGCCCGAGCGGAATTCCGACAGCGAGAAATTTCTTCGTGATTCTCCAATAGTCCCGGCGGCTGACGTAAACGGCGCGTCCCCAGTACCACCACGCGGAAGGCCTCTCTCCCGCTACCGTGGCCGGGAACCAGTATGTGAGTGGCTGGTGTGTTTTCGTCATTATTCCTCCTGGAATTCGAGTTTCACGCAATGCCACATTCGTCGAAATGAAATTTCTAAAGCTCCGCGGTCCAGCCGGCTTCTTGCAACATTTGCAGCACCCTGTTTTGGAAGGGCTGGACAAAGGGCCGAACAAGAGCCGAGTCGCTCAATTCAATTGCTTGTGTAAGAAGATCCAGAACGCCGTCGAGGAGCTTATGCGTCTTCCGCTGATCGCTCGATTCGTCATAGATAAAGTAGAGAATCATGCCGAGATGCACGAGCCACAGGGCGGCTGGAAGAAGCTGCTGCGCTTCCTCGCTGATGCTTGTTTTGGCAATGGCTTCGCGGAAGATGGCCATGCTTTGCGCGCGCTGCATCTGGGTACCTTTCCCGAAAACGGAGAGGGGGTGCTGCGGGTCTGCAGAGTAGCGAAAGAGCGCTCCGAGGAAGCGCCGGTCGTCCTTCAGAATTTCCAGTTTCGAATGGAAGACGACGCCGAGGCGTTCGCGAAGGCCAGACTCTCCTTTCCATTCTTCACGGACCGTTTCGGCGTGGGCGCGCTGCACCTGATCGTAATAGGCGAAAACGATCGCCTCTTTGCTGGGGAAATAATAGTAGGCGGCACCGGTGGCGACTTCGGCGGCCCGTGCGATGTCGCGCATGGTAGTGATTTCGAAGCCGCAACCACGAAACAGTCTAAGAGCAGTCTGGAGGATCAGCTCTCTTGTCTTCTCGCCGGCTGATTTTGTGGCTAGATTCATGAAGTCACCGCGTGCTTGAACATGTTCAAATACTAAAGCAAACCGGACGCTTTGTCAAGGAAAAGTGAACACGTTCAAGTATTCTCTGTAAGCTATATGGTATCAGTATCTTACGGGTAGTGACCTCAAACTCTTGTGAAGCGACGTGCATGTTAGTGCCTGCAATACAGGGCAGAGCGCCGTCGGAACGGCCGATCAAGAACCGTTCCGATCGGAGTTCAGACCGATCAACGCTGCTACCAGATTGATTTTCTTGTGTCTTAGGGTAGCGCTGAGTAAGATGCGGGACAGAACGGTTGGCAATCAGTGACTGGTCCCGAGGGGAACTTTTCGAGAGCATTTTACGTTCCATAGTTGGCAGGCCGAGATGACTTGCCAGACGGCTTTTGAGAGAGAAGCCGGCTCGCAGACACGCCTTGCACCGTAGCAGGTTATGAGGCTGAAGATACGTTGGAGCAGGATGCCCAACTGGTCCAGCAATGCCTCCAGGGCGACGGGTCGGCCTGGGAGGAACTTGTGCGCCGGCACACCAGACGCATCTTTAACATCTGCTACCGGTTCACCGGAAACCGAACGGAATCCGAGGACCTGGCGCAGGATGTTTTTCTGAGGGTGTACCGCACGTTGGGGAGTTATCGTTCGGCCCATGGCGGATTCGCGACCTGGATGACCAGCGTGACGCGGAATCTGCTGATTGACCATTACCGTAGAACCAAGAGGGATCGCGTAACGGATTCGCTGGACGACAAGATGCCGGTGGTGGAAAACAAGGTCTTGCGAGACCTGCAGCAATTGGAGTATAGCGAGATTCAACAGGTGTTAGCCGTGCCGGAAGGAACGGTAAAATCGAGAATCAACCGCGGACGAATCGAACTGGCGCGCATTTTGCAGCAGATGGGAGTGCGGCCATCATAAGGGAGATGGGAGTTTCGAGGCTGGCGCAGAACATTTTATGAACTGGACTTGCGAACAAACCGAAGCGCGATTGAGTGATTACCTCGACGGGCTTTTTCAGCCTGCAGAGCAATCGGCTTTCAACCACCACGTAAATACGTGCGAGCGGTGCGCGCCGCTGGTTGCCGCGGTCGCGCGGACGCTGGGCAGCTTGTACGCCCTGGAGCCGGTGGATGCGCCGGCCCAACTCGAGAGCGCGATCCTGACGGCGACGCTGGGGGCACCGAACTGGCGGAACCTACGGCGGTGGCTGAAGAGCCTGCAATCGCCGCGGTTTGTTTACAGCATGGCCTCGGTGGCGGCGACGATCGTCGTCATTCTTGCGGCTTCCGGTTTCTCGTTTCGCAAGCCCAAGCTGGCGGACCTAGCTCCAGGCACGATTTATCGCAAAACGAACGCCCAAGCGCATCTCGTTTATGCTCACAGCGTGAAGTTCGTCAGCGATCTGCGCGTCGTTTATGAGATTCAGACGCGCTTGAGCGAAAACGACCAGAATCCCGCTACCAGAGAACAATCGATACCCAAGAATTCTCCCGACAAGCAGCCGGGCCGCACCGACAACACGAATCCGTCCGCGCCCAAGCAGCAGAACCGTGCCGACGAACTCGGCCGGAGTCTGCGGGTACTCGCTTCGCAAATTCCCGTTGTGAGCGGCTCGATTGGTGAGAGGAGAATGCCATGAAGTGTGCCGTCCATTCCGATGTGGACGCAGTAGGGTACTGCCGGAATTGCGGCAAAGCGATGTGCTCGACGTGTGTGCGGCCGGTGCGCGACGTTCTCTATTGCGAAGAGTGCTTGGCAACTATCGTGGGCATTCCCGCTCCGACGCCTGTGGCTGCGGCTCCGCCTGCGGCATCACCCTATCAGATGCCTGCCTCCGGCTTGCCTCCTGCTTCGCCGAGCCACGCGAGATCGAGCCCCGTGCTAGCGTTCTTTCTGGGGTTTCTGCCAGGGATGGGCGCCTTCTACAACGAGCAATATGGCAAAGGCATGATTCACCTCGCCATCTTTCTGGTGCTGTTCATTACTGGAATTGACGGGTCCATGAGCGGCGGAGCGGTAGCCGCCCTATGGATTTGCGTCGCTGGATTGTGGGTCTACATGCCGATTGAAGCTTACCGCACGGCGAAAGCGAGGCAGATGGGCGAGACAGTGTCTGACCCGCTGGATTCCTTTACAAAAGAACGCCCGATTGGGCCGATACTGCTGATTGGCGCGGGAGTCCTGTTGTTGCTGCACAATTTTGATTGGTTTCCCTGGTACCGGATTTCGCAGTTTTTTTGGCCGGCAGTCTTGATCGGCGCGGGCGTCTTGATGATGCGCAACCGGCTGGACCGGCGTCCTTAGGAGGATTTTATCGATGAGTGATCGGATTCGATGCACGTGCCGCCGATGTACGATTCGCGGGCTGATGGGTCCCGCGGTCATCATTACCGTCGGCGTGCTCTTTCTGTTTGACCAGATGCGAGGCGGCTATTTTTCGTTCGGCAACACGTATCCCGTCATTCTCATCGTCATCGGCGCGATTAGCCTTGCCGCCGCGGCTGCTCCGGCGGATGGTCACGTTTCCGGACCGACTCCTCCAACGGCTCCGGGGACCTCAGGATCCGCGCCTGTCCCGCAAAATCAAATGCCCGGTCAGGGACAGGGGCAATAGGGCTTTATGGCCAATCTCCGTTCACGCGGCAGCTCACTTTTTCCTGGCTTGCTCCTGCTTTTCGTTGGATTGCTGCTGCTCCTTCACAACTACAGGGGTATCAGTATTGGCGAAGTGATCGGGCATTGGTGGCCACTCATACTGATTTTTTGGGGCGGAATTAAATTGTATGAACGGATGGCGGCGAGCCGCGCGGGCGATCCGGGTGCAGCAAAGATTAGCGGAAGCGAAGTTGTCCTTGTGCTGGGGCTGCTCAGTCTTCTGGGCATCGTGGTCGCGATTGATTACGGCAGACAAAATCTGCCGGGCCGCATTCACGAGTGGGGAAATAGTTTTGACTTCGACCTGAACGTCGCGCCAAAAGTCGTTCCGGCAGATGCGCGAATTGTGATACACAACGGCCGCGGCAACATCAGCGTGCGTCCTTCGGAGGATTCGCAAATTCGCGTATCCGGAAAAAAGAACGCCAAGGCCTGGAATGAGAGCGACGCGCAACAGTTTGCCGAGCGCGCCGGGGTGGAGATCGCGCAGAATGGCGACGGCTACGAGATTCACCCCACGGGAGTCGGCGCGGGCGATTCGCGGATCAGCTTCGATCTCGACGTGGCGGTTCCAAAGAAGGCCTTGCTGACGATTCGCAATGA
>MNEA01000072.1:0-35628 GCA_001917435.1 Acidobacteria bacterium 13_2_20CM_2_57_6 | reverse complement strand
GTTTCCGACACGAAAGGCAACGTCAAGATTTCCGGTCACGGCGGGGAAATAAATGTGTCGAGCGCCACGGGCGGCCTGACCATCGATGGAGAATTTTATGGAGCGATCCGTGCCGACAAAGTGGCGAAGGGAGTGCGTTTCCTTTCGCGCCGCACGGATCTTACGCTGTCGCAACTCGCCGGCCATATGGAGGCCAATCCGGGCAACCTGGAAATCTTTGACGCTCCGGGAAACCTGAGCGTGCGCACGCAGGACGACATCACGCTGGAGAATGCGGGCGGCAAAGTCAAAGTGGATAATCGCCGCGGGAACGTGAACGTGCGGTTTTCGGTTGCGCCAAAGGAAGACATCGAGATCGACAATGCGTCGGCGGGGATTACGCTGAGCCTTCCGGAATCATCGAGCTTCGAGATTGTGGCGGACTGCCACTCGGGAGATATTGACAGCGAGTTTCAATCGGATTCACTAAAGCTAACGCCGGGAACAAAGTCAGGCGATTCGCACCTCGAAGGCAAATACGGAAGCGGGCGCGGACCGAAAATTATTTTGAAGACGAGCTACGGACCGATTTCCATTCACAAGACCAGCTGAGAACTTCCCTGGAACAATTGTTTTGGCACAGGAATGTTTGCAGGCGGAAATATTCGTCAGGAATGCCTCCGCCTGGAAAATTATCTTGAGCGTGCGCCGAGTCAAAGATGCGTGGCCTTGCTTAGCGCACGTGTTTCACAGAGAACCCGTGCGCTACCGCACGCTTGCCCAGTTCTTGCCAGACGGCGGTCGGCGTTGCTGTGCCGCCGCTGCTCAGGATTCCACCGAAGAGATTTTGCAGGCAAGGCGCGGCCAGGAGAGGCGCTTGCGGCTTCAGCAGGGATGGCACTGTTGCGTCCGGCTGACTGAAGTTCAACGCGTATGCAAGATTCAGCACGTCGTTGCTCGCATCGCGTGGGGTCAATGGCGCAAGTCTCCAACGCCACTCGATCAGCTTCAAAACAGAAGTGTGGTCGAACACTAGCGCGCTGACTCTGGGATCAGCCGCATTCCCACGGCTGAATGGCGACGCGACAACCGTGGGGACGCGCAAGCCAAGCAGCGCTTTACCTTCCACGAGATCGGGATCCACGTTGTTGGCCGCGGTGGCACGCGGCGGAGCGACATGCTCGAAGAAGCCGCCCCATTCGTCAAAGTTCACAATGAAAACCGTGTTGGCCCACTTTGGGCCGTTGGCTACGGCTTGGAGAGTTTTGTAGAGGACTAAATCTCCTTCGCGGATGTCAGCATGCGGATGATCGTCGTTGCCGGTGCCGTCATCGAGAACGGTGTACCTCGGATCGACGAAAGAAACAGCGGGAAGCGTTCCGGTGCTTGCCCCCAGGAGAAATTCTTCGTAAAGGTGCGAAATGCCGAGATACTTCTCACCCCACAGGGCGAGGAAAGGCACGTTCGAATAGAAATACTTCGCGCTGACTCCGGCACCGGCGAGACGGTCCCAGATTGTCGGCAATGAGGTGAAATTTACTGTGTCTCCCAGGCGGTCGGTTTGCGCGGAATGAAGAAACAGGCGATTTGGGAATGTCGGCCCGAGGATCGAAGCGAAATAGCGGTCGCACGTCGTATAGTTGCGGGCCAGTTCTCCATAAAACGGTATGTCTTGCTCGCCGTAGTATCCGATGGAGTAGACATCGTTGCTCCCGGCGCGGAGAAACCCATCCATCAATCCATTGTCATATTCGACGCGAGCGCCGTTGTAGGAATGGTCGGGACCCGGATGCGGGCATCCGGTGTAATCACCGGAAAGCGAATGCGTCGAGTGGGCCACGCCTGCGGTGTCTAGATAGGTCAAGCCAGCTTGTTGACCGTCGGCATTCGGCAACCAGCCGAGAAAATGGTCGAAACTGCGGTTTTCCATCGTTACGACGACGATGTGCTCGATGCCTGAATTCTCCGGATTGGGCAAAGTCGGAAGCGTCAATTGCCCGAACAGGTTTTTTTCAGAGTAAAAGGGTGCAGCGGCCAGCGTTGCTCCCGAAACGAGCGCTGCATTCTTCAACAATTCTCGGCGATTGAATTTCATGAGGTCACTCCCTGATTGATAGTTGAACTTCGAACGCAGCCCACAAGCGGCCGGAGTTCGCTGGGAGGGCGGGTATCCACAGGACGCATCATCAGGCAAAGCTGAAGATGTCCGTGTAAACGCTAAATCAAAACAGTGAAAAAAATAAACCTCAAATCGCTATCAGGTATTTCCCCTAACGCTCCACCAGGCGGTTCAATTCCTGGAAAAATGTGGGGAAGGAAACGGCGGCGCAATCAGGGTCGTGAATGACGGTATTTCCCTCGGCGGCGAGGCCCGCGGCGGCGAAGGCCATGGCGATGCGGTGGTCGCCGCGGGGATCGATTTCGGCGCCGCGCAATTTTCCGGCGCTGCGGCCGGAAACCTTGAGGCCATCGGGACGTTCTTCGACTTTCGCGTTCATGCGGCGGAGATTTTCCGCGAGTGCGGCGATGCGGTCGCTTTCTTTGACGCGGAGTTCGGCGGCGTCGCGAATCTCAATGCCTTCTTCGGTGTAGGGGCCTAGCGCTGCGAGCATGGGGAGCTCATCGATCACCAGCGGGATTTGTTCGCCCGCAATCACGCCGCCTTTGAGCGAAGAGCCTTTCACGGATAAATCTCCAACGACTTCGCCGTGGGCAACCTTGGGCCCGAGAATTTGAATCGAAGCGCCCATCGCGGCAAACACGTCCAGAATGGCTGTCCTCGTCGGATTCAGACCCACGTTGTGAATCAGGATATTCGAATCGGGAAACAAGGAAGCGGCAGCGATAAAAAAGACTGCGGAAGACAGATCGCCAGGAACGTCGAGCGATTTGGCGAGCAGCTTGCCGCCGCCATTTGCGCTGGCGAAACCGTGGATTCGAATGGTGCGGCCATTTTTTTCGATGGCCGCGCCAAATTCTTCGAGCGCGAGTTCGGTATGGTCGCGGGTACGCGCGGGCTCGGTTACACTGGTCACGCCGTCCGCAAACAATCCGGCGAGAAGAACCGCGGACTTCACCTGGGCGCTAGCCACGGGCATGCTGTAGTCGATGGGTTTGAGCTGGGCGCCGCGAATTTCCAGCGGAGCAAAATTGTCATCGCGCGCGCGAATGTCCGCACCCATTTCGCGAAGCGGCCCAATCACGCGCTTCATAGGCCGCTTCTGCAGCGAGTCATCACCCGTGAGCTTGGAGGAAAATTGCTGTCCGGCCAGGATTCCCGACAGCAGCCGCATCGTCGTGCCGGAATTTCCGGCATCGAGCGCACGCCAACTGCTTTTCAGGCCGCGCAACCCGCGGCCGGCCACTCGGACAGCATCTTTTTCGATTTTCACTTCCGGGCCCAGCGCGCTCACGCAGGCCAGCGTACTGTGGCAATCAGCTGCCGCGGAGAAATGGCGTAATTCGCTGATGCCTTCGGCCAGGGCCGCCAGCATCGCATATCGATGGGAAATGGATTTATCGCCGGGCAGGTCCAGTCCACCGGTTAGATATTTAGCTCGCTGAATGGTCTCCTTTTTCACGTAGAAATTCTAGCACGCGGCGTCACATGGTCTCGAATTCCACCAGGCCGTCACGGCCTCCCTTCTCAAATCTCTATTCCGGAGCAGCTCACCCTGTCCAAGCGGCCAGTTTTTCGTGAGGCACGTCCTGCCCAGCGCGATGAAATCCCCTGGCGTTGCAATGCGTATTATCAGGTGAGGAGAATTGTCATGCCAGCCCGCAGCACGTTTATCCATCTCGCCGCAAAAGCCGGCATTTTGTTCGGAGCACTATTCCTAGTAAGCGTTCTGCTTGCCGCGATTCCCGGCCATCATGCGCCCGCGGCGCCTCAACAGGAGTCCCAGGAACCGTCCGGTTCGCAGCCGCAGGAATCGCAGCCGATGGACCACGGCAAAATGTCCCGGATGGATATGGACGACGCCAAAGCTAACGAAGCCCACGCCGTTCACGATATGACGCGCGGGCACATAGACGCACACAACCTCCATATGCGCATGACGGCAATGCGTCCGGAAGCGCCGCAAGATACGGCGCGGGCTAACGAAATTGTCGTGCAACTCCGCTCCGGCATTGAGAAATACAAGGACTATCATCTCGCGTTAAACGAGGGTTACAAGATCTTTCTGCCGAATCTGCCTCAGCCTGAATATCATTTTACGAATTACTGGAACGGCTTCCTGGAAGGGTTTTCGTTTGATGCGGCACGGCCAACTTCCCTGCTCTACAGGAAAACTTCGAACGGATACGAGCTGGTGGGCGCCATGTACACGATGCCCAAGCGCGCGACGGAAGAACAGCTCAACGCGCGCGTCCCTCTCAGTGTCGCCATGTGGCATTTGCACACCAACCTGTGTATGCCGCAGAAGGGGCAATTCCGGAATGCGGATTGGACCAAGTTTGGATTGAAGGGTTCGATTGCCACAGAAGAAGCCTGCGACGCTGCGAATGGCCGCTTCCAGCCGGTCATCTTTGGCTGGATGGTTCACGTGTACCCGTTCGAAGACTCACTCGACAAAGTCTTCGCCATGCACCACCGCATGGACTGAGACGGCGCGCATAAGCGGCTTGCATCCCACTAAATCCATGGAACGCACTGCGGCTGTATGCGTTGACTTGTCTCTGGGCGCAACCTAATATGACCTCCGAATGGCGGTTTCTTCGTTATGATTGGGCTCACTGTCTCTCACTACCGCATCCTGGAGAAGTTGGGCGGTGGCGGGATGGGTGTGGTCTATAAAGCCGAGGATCTGAGACTCGGCCGCCACGTATCGCTGAAGTTCCTTCCTGAGGAGCTCTCCCGGGATCCCCTGGCGATTGAACGATTTCAGAGGGAAGCACGGGCTGCTTCCTCTCTGAATCATCCTCACATCTGCACGATTTATGACGTGGACCAGTACGAAGGCCAGCACTTCATTGTCATGGAATTCCTGGAAGGGCACACGCTGAAACACAGGATCAACGGAAAGCCCATAGACCTGGAGCGCGTGCCGGAGTACGGCTTCCAGATGGCAGATGCTCTGGAAGCGGC
The DNA here is from genome assembly GCA_001917435.1 of Acidobacteria bacterium 13_2_20CM_2_57_6. Taxonomy (GTDB): domain Bacteria; phylum Acidobacteriota; class Terriglobia; order Acidiferrales; family UBA7541; genus Acidiferrum. The sequence continues at coordinate 30,560 of MNEA01000072.1, read as the reverse complement.
GCACGCCAAAGCCATCATTCACCGCGATATCAAACCGGCTAATATTTTTGTCACCGATCGAGGGCAGGTGAAACTTCTCGACTTTGGTCTGGCCAAGCTTTTGCCCGAACGCAAAGGTGCGGAGCGGGCCAAACAGGCTGTGACCTCTTTCGGTGTCACAACACAGGACGCACATCTAACGAGCGACGGCGTGGCATTGGGCACGGTCGCCTACATGTCCCCCGAGCAAGTTCGTGGTCTGGAACTCGATGAACGCACCGACCTTTTCTCGCTGGGGCTGGTGCTTTATGAAATGACTACCGGGCAGCGGGCGTTCACCGGAAATACTTCCGGCGTGATCTTCGACGGCATTCTGAATCGCACTCCGACACCACCGGCGCGGCTGAACCCCGCGATTCCCATCCAACTGGAACAGATTATCGCCAAGTCTCTGGAAAAAGACCGCGAACTGCGCTACCGGTCGGCTTCGGACATCCGAGCGGACTTGCAGCGGCTGAAGAGAGATACGGATTCGTCACGCGCGCTGCCGTTCAAATCCGGCGAAGCTTCGCGCCAGAAACTGCGGCGCTATTGGCCTCATTTTGTGTGGGCGGGAGTCCTGGCCATTTTGTTGCTCCTTTTCGGCTTGAACGTGGGGAATGTGCGAGACAGCTTGTTTGGCGGAGCAAGCCAGGCGCGCATCGAATCAATCGCCGTCTTGCCGTTCTCTAATTTAAGCAATGACCCGAAGACAGAATACCTGAGCGACGGCCTGACCGAGAGCCTTATCAACAGCCTCTCGCAACTTCCCAACCTGGCAGTCATGTCGCGCAACACGGTTTTTCGCTACAAGGGACAAGCGTCAGACCCGCAAAAAGTAGGGCGCGACCTGCACGTGAGGACCATTCTCACCGGCAGGCTCATCCAAAGTGGCGACGACTTGACGATCAGCGTGAATCTGGAAGACGTGACGAATAACCGCCAGATCTGGGGTGAGCAATACAACCGCAAGCTCTCCAATCTCGTGGCTGTGCAACAGGAGATCGCCGGAGACATCTACGGACGCTTGCGTCCGCGATTGGCGGGGGAAGAGAGGAAGCTGCTAGCCAAGCGCCCGACCGAGGATGCCGAAGCCTATCAGCTGTACTTGCAGGGTCTTTTCTATTGGAATAAATGGACGCAAGCGGATTTCAAGAAAGCCGCGGATTTTTTCACTCAGGCGGTGGAGAAGGATCAGCATTACGCGCTCTCTTACGCGGGCCTTGCTGACACTTATAGTCTTCTGGGGGACGCCGGATATCTGCCGCCGTCGGAGGCCTGGCCGAAATCAAAAGCCGCTGCCATGCAGGCGCTGGATATAGACGATAGTCTCGCGGAAGCACACACCTCCCTGGGCCTCGTGAAGGAGCATTTTGAGTGGGATTGGGCGGGAGCCGAGCAGGAGTTCAAGCACGCCATCGAACTAAATCCGAATCTAGCGACTGCGCATCACTGGTACGGCGACTATTTGACCAACATGGGCCGCTTCGAGGAAGGAATGGCGCAGACGAAGAAGGCCCAGGAGTTGGATCCGCTCTCGCTCATCATCAATACGACGATGGGATGGCAGTTCTACGTGGCCGGCCAGAACGAGAATGCCGTCGAGCAGTTGCGAAAGGTTCTGGATATCGACGCAAAGTTCTCGCCTGCCCGGCGGACACTCGAGGAAGTCTACGCGCACATGGGCAAGCAAAAGGAAGCGGTGGCGGAAAGAGAAAAAGCATTATCTCTGTCCGGAGGCGCCGAATTGGCGGCATCCATCGAGGAAGACTTCAACAAGTCTGGCTACAAGGGTGTTCTGCAAAGCTGGCTCGACGGTTTGACGGAACTGTCGAAGCACAGCTATGTCTCGTCCTGCAGCATCGCGGAGTCTTACATGCGGATGGGCGAAAAACAAAGAGCCTTCGAATGGCTGGAAAAGGCCTACGAGGAACACGACAGCGGCCTGGTTTCCTTGGCCGTCGAGCCGATGTTTGAAAGCCTCCGGACTGACCCGCGATTCAAGGAAATCGTCCGGCGCATGAAGCTGCCCCATTAGAATCATCTTATGGAGCGCAGCGTTCGCAGCGCGGCTCACCTGCACAACGCCGAAGCGCACTACCGCAGAGGATAGTCCTTCTCACCCGGCATGTGCCCATCCACGCGGAGCACCTTAACGCCCGGGCGGATATTCCGGGAATCCACGAAGGCAATCGACCCCGGCAGAGCAGTCAGAAGCTCATATTGCATGTCGTTTGAATAGACAATCCTGGGCGGCGACGCGGCTTCCGCTCGAAAAATCTTGGCCACCCAATACTGTTTGAACTGCGCTTCAGACATTTGATAGATCACGCGCAGCACCACATCGCGTTCCCGAGCCGCCGGAGCGCGAATCAGCAAAACGACGGGAAGCTTGGAATTCCAATACTGCCGCTCGCCGAGCAAAACCTTGCGTACCTCGGAGAGGCTGAGATCGGTCACGGGAGTCTCCGAATTCACCACAACGGCGACATCCGCGCCTCGCGTAGTCTGCGCGGTAGACGGAGAGTGGAGAGCCATGGAGGCCCAAAGGATGACCCCGAGAAATGTCACGACGCGTTTGCTTGTGGCATTCATGATCTGGCTCACCTAGAAAGTAAAATCCGTCTGGAAAAAGGCGCCGTTCACGCGAGGATCCGTCGGCAGGCGCTTGGTGTTGCGATATTCGCCCTTAAAGCTCGCGTAGTTGGTAATGTCGTAGCGCAAGCCAAGGATGGAGCCAACCAGGTCCTGATTGGTGAAAACCTGTTCGCTAAGCGGGGTGTGCGTATGCTCGAAGCGATAATAGGGCTTCAAGGTCTTTTCAAGCCACGGCAACCGATAGCCCACCTGCACGTAGTATGCCTGGTTATTGGTGGTGGCATTCGTCAAAATATTCTTGTGATTGACATTGGCGAATTCCGCCAGGAATTCCGGAGTCTCCTTGGTCCAAACAATATGCGCGGCGGAAATCCATTCGCGAAATTCATTCCCCGCCGGGCTGACGATAGGCAGAGTGATTTTGTCGCGATAGACGGAAACTCCCATCTGCAGCCCATAGAGCTTGGTGGGCCGGGAGTAAAGGTTGGCGACCCACGCGCGATTGTTATTGTTGTCGCCCCCGTCTCCAGGACGGCTGATGATGGACCCGCGGCCGTTGCCAACACCTGCGTTGTAGCTCAAACCCGCTCCTCCCGACGGGATATTGCCCTCCGCCAGCACGCCGACGAAGTGCACAGGGATAAACGTGCCGCCGATCCGCACCATGTCCGGACGGCTGATGGTGGTCTGCAGCCAAGCGCCGTGATGGAACGCGGTGTTCCAATAGCCGATCGGCGTATGGTACCGCCCAAAGGACATTTTGAAAAAGTCGTTGTAGTCGTACCGAATAATGGAGCGTTCCACTTCCACAGTGTAGCCGGTCGGCTGAGCATTAAAGGTCATCTCACCGAAGTAGGTGACTTTGTGGGAAAGCGCGGAAGCTAAGTGAAGATCGAGCTGGCCGAGGTTGAAGCCGCTGATGGCGCCTCGCTGGTCCGTCGTAGAAAAATCCACGTCACCAAACCCGCGAATCTGCAGCGATGGGTAGCGAGCCTCTAACTGTCGCGTGGTGGTTTGCGATTCAGTCGTCTCGTGCTGATGCATCGGCCCGGGGGGTGGCGCGGCCTCGGCCATTTCCGGCTTCGGGGCGGCAGGAATGCTCGCGGCTACCTCCGCAGCAGGAACGCGTGGTGCAGGAGTCTTGGTTTCGAGATCCGCGACGCGCTTTTCCAACTGTTGAACGCGCTCAAGCAAAATCCTGATCTGCTCAGTCTGATCGGACGGCGCACTCTGTGCCCTGGCGGCACCCGTCGCAAAAATCATCAATACTGCAAGGACCGGCAATCGTCGGCGCACGGCTCCCTCCTCTACTGTTTTCTGGTTCATTCTTCGTAGCGAAGAAACCTTCTCAATTAAATGTGAGAAGACTCCCAGCTTGTTACAGCAAATCAGGCTTTCGATGCGAGAGCCTTTCTTCGCCTTGAGTTTGCTGGAGAGTGGAGCGTATTTTATGCTTCGCGACTCCATTGTCAAAAGGAACTTTTTTCGCCCCGGTAATCGGTAATCTGCGGTGCGCGAGAATATCGAATCCAAAGTCACTTTCAGTGTGGGGCCAAGCCGGGGCAGCACAAGGCGGGAATACCTCAAATAGGCCGGGATTTATAGGCTGAGACGTTCAAATTGGGACAACGTTTCATTTTGGACATATTCCTGCCCAATTCGGTACATGCGTACCATTAGGCTGTTCCACTCCGAAACGCAGAATGGGCCAACCTAGAGCGCGGTCGGTGATTCACCCAGAGCCATCATTTTTTGCAACTCGACGGCCTGCCAACGTGGCTTAAGGAAAAAGGAGACGATATAGATGCGCTTATCGCATAAGCTGTTGATTGCCGCAGGGGCCCTGCTTTTTGTTGCAGCGAACGTGCCGCCAGCTTCGGCACAAATTAACTCGAACACGGGTACAGTAACGCTGAACGCTACACTGTCCGAATCTCTCACGGTAACAGTCAATAGCGGCAGCACGGTAAATTTCACGCTCGCTCCGAACACGGCAGCGAACGCCGGTAGCACGACGACGGGCGTGACAACGGCGTGGACTCTGAAGCCTGGCCGTACCGCCGTTGCGCTGTGGGCTTATTTCGGCAGTGCGACCGCTGCACTCGTTCACCAAACGGCGGGAAATACCGTGGACATCCCGTCATCGGCCGTGAAAATTCAGGTTGGTGGCGCTGGCTCTTATAGTGCTTTGACCGCCGTCAGCCCGTTTAACGCCGCGGCCTCCGGACTGCAGATTGGTTCGTCCATTTCCATCACTGGCGCGAACAAGACCGGCAGCAGGGCGGATACGCTGGCCTACCAGATTGACACGACCGTGGTTCCGCAGTTGCCCGCGGATACTTACATCGGCACGCTTAACATCCAGGCGCAAGCCACACCGTAACCTGGATGGACGCGAGAGCCAGTTTTTCTTTGACGTTCGGACAGCGGCCCGGGAGAAGTGCTTTCCGGGCCGTAGGTCTTCTTTTTTGCTCTCTGCCACACCGGTTTTCGCACAGACGGTCCAACCTCTGATTGACGAAAACATCGTGAAAGGCCCCGGAAAGACCGCCAGCGGAAAAATCGAGTATACCAACGACAGCACACAAACGCTGAGCGTCGTCTTGGAACCAAAGAGCTTTACTGTGTCTGACACCGGCGAGCTTTCCTATAGGCCGCTCGATGATGGCATCCATGCGAAATTCTCCACGATGAGTTTTCGCATCCCTCCGAAGCAGAATTTCTTCGTCTTTTACGAGGCGTCCGCGGACAAATTGCCTTCCTGGTTCGTCGTGTACGCGACATTCGGCGGCTTTAAGGAAAGAACGCCCGAGGGGTTCCGCATTCAAATCCAGTTGCTGCACACGATTTATGTGCTCCCGAAACAGGAATTGCAAAAGGATGAACTCGTTGTGAGAGTTGCAGAATACCGGGCGGGCGAGAAGAAAGTGATTCTGCGAGTGGAGAACACCGGACCATCGTTCGGACGGGTCCTGGAAGCCGATGTAACTTCAGCCAAAGGCCGGTCGACGCAAGGCGGCTTTCCAGTCTTCCCCTTCAGCCAGCGTCAGGTGCAAATCCCGTGGGAGGCAGCTGGAAACCCCTCCAAGTTACAACTGCGCCTTGCTCACTTTAAGTTAGAGCAAAGCGTGGCGAGCACCACGCCCTGATGCCACGACGCTTACTGCCGTGCCTAGCCGCTCCAATTCGTGGGCCCTTCCTATAGTCTTGATCTCGGCTTGTTTGCTGGGAATTTCCTCCACGGCCGCTGCCCAATTTATAAGAGTCGAGGCCGGAGCCTCGGATCTGTTGCCTTCCGCGGGCGGCTCGATCAATTTTCAAGGCCCAAACTATACGGGTTACCTGGGAGTAGGCGAGATTGACGGAGTATTTCGGCTGGGAACTTCCGTCAAGACCATCATTCATTCTGACGTGGTCACGCTCGGCGACCAGCCGATTGCTTTTGATCTGCCGACCGACATCTTTAACAACAATCATTTCTTTCCTACTCGCGGAATCGGCGTTAATGCAAAGGAGGGGAAGGCAAACGTATTTCTATTCGTGGGTGGCACGGCGCTGACCAGCGGCACTCCGTTTTTTCAGGCGGCCAGCGCGGATATGCCGGTTGGAATGCTGTTCACAGATGTTCCCGTTTCGCCGACGTTGCGCTTTTCTTCCAGAAACGTGATCTCCCGGCAACGAACGTCCATTCAAGCGCTCGACTGGCATCCTGGGAAATGGCTGCGCACCGGAGTCGCCGCGGGGATCGGTTCGAACCAGCCGTATCTCGCGGCGACGACCGACATTGAATCCAGCCGCCTCTCGTTGAAAGCAGCCTATATCTCTGCCGGAAATCGGTTCCGGCGCGTCACCGCAACGTCGATCTATGCATCGGAAGTGGATCGAGAAAACATTTTGGCTGTCATTAAACCGTCTTCCAGCATGCTCTTAACTTTGGGACACCAGAATTTCCTCCAGCCGCAAAGCATTGATCCTGCTGCGGCCTATCTCCACGCGACCGTGAACGAGGCACAGGCCAGCTTTGACGTTCGAGATTTCCGGCTTGGCGCCGGCATTTTTCAATCGACGTACCAGAGCCGGAGCAACCTGGCCAACAATTTGTCAGCATCGCGAAGGATCACGAGCAGTCTCGACGCCAGCGTGAATTATTTCCGCACGTTCGCGGGAACGGGCTCGCGCATGAGCAACCTCTCGGGTTCGCTTCGCGAAACGATTTCGCCCAGGATCAGTCTCTTGCAGGTCATCAATTATTCCCAGGGCCGCACGAACGTCTTGTACGGCGGCAGTTACCTCTCGAACCGTTTCACGGTCGGTGTCGACTACCAGACTCTTTACTTGCCGTTTCACGCCAACCCTTTTTCACAGGGCATCAGCGTTACTCTGCGCATCAGGCTGTTTGGCGGCCTTCAAGTAAATGCACAAACATTTCGCTCGGCGGATGGCCGGCTCCGATACACCGCGTCCGGGGAAACGGCGCTGAACGGAAATTTCCGTCCCGCGGGCGGTGATGGACAAAACGCCTTCAAGCACCTTCGCTACGTTGTCCGTGGCCGCGTGCAGGATGAAACCGGAAATCCCGTGGAAGGCGCCGCCTTACTTGTCGGCGAAGAGCTGGTCATCACCAATGCCTCCGGCGAATTCCTCGTACGGCGAAAAACGGCTGGTATTCTGCCGCTGCAAGTGGTGTTCCAGGAGTTCTTGAACCCGGCTTCCTTCAGAGTGATTGGGGCTCCGCGCACGGTTATGCCCTCGCCAGACAGTACCGCATCTGATGTCAGAGTGATACTCGGCAGAAACTAATTCTGTCTGTGATCTTAGTTCTTAAGCAGAGAGCGGACGCGTGGCACGTCCGACATCGGAAGCGAATCGCCATGTCCCAGGCAAGTGTATACGGTTACCTGGCGTCCTCCCACCATCGCAGTGGGCACGCCGGAGGCCTGATCTCTATTCAGGCAGAAGATGCCTTGCTGATTCTTTGCGAACTTCGGTGAGTGTACCCAGGCCACATCATTGCGCCCTGGAAACCGGACGATGACCTTATTCCCTTTGACTTGCCCGCCCTTAAGGACGGACTGGACCTCGACAACGGCTTCGTGCCAGTCCGGATCGTGTTCGGAGATGCGAGTAGTGGCTGACTTGGGCGCATTCCAGCGACGAACGTCCATGACGCGCCCGATGACGACGAAGTCTGCCGTGTTCAACCGGTCTCGCAGTTCCTGATCGCCGATTTGCTCTTGAGCTTGCTGGTGTGCTTTTTCATCAACGCCGGCGGGCTTAGGAGTTTCACCACCGCTGGGCCTGAATTCGTGGCCCAGCTCCTTGACGGCGACTCCCGCGCCAAAAATCCAGCCGTCCGCATAGAATGTCGCTTGTGTCCCATCGTGAAAGGCCGAGGGGTCTTTTACCTCCACGGTGACGTTATCGCCCTTCTTCAGTGAAACTGCCGAAGGCTTTTTCAGTACACTGTCAACACGCACGACAATCGTTTGAGCTGATTTCGGAACGCCGACAAAAGACGTGGCTCCCAGCTGGCTGACCGTACCGGCAAACACGATGCTCGATTGTCTGGCGAGCGCCGCCTGATTGCCCGTAGCCTGCGGCAGCGCCGCCGCAACACCCAATAAGTTCACGCCCAGAATTCCTGCAAGGAAAAATTTCAAAGTGTTCATGCGCATCTCCTTCTTTCGCGCCATGGTGCGAATGCGTTTCACGGCTTCACCGGAACGCTGAAATAAAATGGATCAATGGAAATCGCCACGGGATTGCCGGAGCCGTCCGTGAGTGTCTTCGTGCTGAAGTCCGCGGCTCGCTGGTACGTCACTCCTTGGGGGAAATTGGCAAGGTCCGGCGTGTTGTTGGCGCAAAAAACGCCGCGGAACTCAGTTCCGACCGCCAGCAGGTAGTCGTAGTCCCCCAGATAGGGCAAGAATTGCTGCGTAGGCGTGTTCGCCGGAACATTCGCGAGTATCACGTCCTGAACGGTCGCGAAAGCATCCCGCGACTGCACCACATGTGTAACCCAGCGGCTGCCAGAAAGTTGCTGGTAAAGGGCGCCAACCGTGCCATTGTTGGCCACCGCGAGCGCGATGTTGGTGGCGTTCCTGATCGTCGTGTGAGGCAGGTCGGCTTTGGACCACGTCACGCCTCGGTCCGTGGAGCGCCGCACGTGCAGCGTATAAATGTCGCCTTTGCTCCCGTGGTCCGCCCAACCGACGTACACCGTGGAACTGTTATTCGGGTCGACGGCTATCGAAAGCGTAGAACCGATGCGCTCCTGCCCCAGGGTCGGCGCATTGGACCATGGGATCGAAACGCGCTTAACCACAATCCGCCCCGGCAATTTGTCCGATGGATCCTTCAACGCCTGGAAAGGATTGGGAGCTGTTCCTCCTGTGTCGTCACGGACAACGACTACATCGCTGGTCGCGACGGTGCCGTTAAATTTTCGCCAGCCAAAGAAGGCTGCGTAAACGGTATTGTCGGCAGCGACGGCCGGGCGAACGGATGGACCATCTTGCCCCGCCGTCTTTCGCATTTCGATGGGAATAGATTTATAAGTCGCGCCGCCATCTACGGACACATCCACAGTTGCCGTGTGGCCATTGGGTTGATTGAAATCGTTAAGACCCACGTAGATATGGTCGCTGTTGGAGATACCCAAAGCTCGCACGAAAGGCTGATCCACGTTGCCACGGGTGGACTGCACGTTCATAACTGCGCTGGAAGAAACATCGTTCGATTCGGACTCGTCGAGCGTGATGGATGCGGCGCAAGCCAGAGTACCGGCGTGTAGGTCGCCGCGAGGATGATTTTCACCCGTGGGCATGGCGTGTGTGATGTCGCAAGTCATGCGCTGCACCGGAGTGATGGCGCTTAGCACCCAGGTGACACCGCCATCCTCGGAAACGTAAACCGGGGCGTTGCCGCTTGCAGAAAACGGATTGGGAGTGAACGCCGAAGCTACCATAATCTGGGGATTAACAGTCTGAACCGCCAGGAAGGGTTCACTATCTTGATTGGTCTCCCCGCTGAGGCTCGCAGGAATCAGGTTCACAACTTTAATGCTCGGAGACTGCCCACGCACGAACGCGAATCCAGCGATCGTCACGAACATAGCAAGCATAAGAAACCGCAGCCAAAAGGCAGCGAGGGCTTTCATAGGAAGGCTCTCTCCTGTAGTGGTTTCCCCACTCGGACTTCGTTACACCCGATGTAGGGTACGCCTGCAGGTGGGCCGGGTTGCGCATGCAAGGCATACTGTCCCGAAAACTTCAGCCGGCTTGTAACATACAACGGAATGGATTTCTCGCACAATGGCCCCAGTACGTCTAGCCAAGTCTTCCTATTTCTTGCGCGTCAGTGGTTCGATTGCTTCCCGGTACTCTGCCGCGTATCATTACCGATTCATGCATACGGCCCGGTCGCATCTATCCAAGTCTCCTTGCCTGCTGTTCCTCGCGCTCCTGGCGTTCTCGGCGGCACTTTGCCCGGGGTCTGGCGTCGCCCTCGCCCAGGAATCGAACGAAATTCTTCCCCTCAGCCAGGTACGGGCAGGCATGCAGGGATACGCGTACACAATTTTTGCCGGCGATCAGGTGGAAAAGTTCAACCTTGAGGTTATCGGCGTTCTTGAAAATTTTCTCGGGCCCAAACAATCCATCATCCTCGTACAGTTGAAGGGGCCGAAGGTCGAACACACTGGTGTAGTCGCGGGAATGAGCGGCAGCCCCGTCTATCTTGATGGCAAACTCGCGGGCGCGTTGTCGCTGAAGCTGGGAATCTTCACAAAAGAGCCTATCGCCGGCGTTACCCCCATTCAGGACGTGCTGAATCCGCCTTCCCAAGCTACCGCACCACAGGGCGCGACCCAGCAACTCGGGCTCCCCAGCGAAGCCTCCACGCGGACTGGTCTGCCTTCAGGCTCTGCACTCGAGCCGATTGAAACGCCGCTCGTTTTCTCCGGATTTCAGCCTGCCGCGTTGCAACAGTTCGCGAACCAACTGCAGGGCTACGGCTTTGTTGCGGCGCAAGGCGGCACGGCGTCTCCGCGCCCGGATGATGGCCGGCTCGTTGCCGGAGACATGGCGGGCATGGTTCTGGTTCAAGGCGATGCTTCCATCAATTCCGCATGCACGGTCACAGCGGTGCAAGCCGACCGCGTTTATCTCTGTGGCCATCCGTTCTTGAGTCTCGGCGACATTCAGATCCCCATGGCCCGCAGCCGGGTGGTCACGACGCTCTCTTCCGATCTCGCTTCCACGAAAATCGTCAATGTGGGAGGATCCATCGGCACGATCACCGGCGATCACCTCACGGCCGTCACCGGCAAGCTTGGTGCGCCTCCCGCAATGATTCCGTTGGATTTGACCCTGCTAGTCTCTGGCGCCGAGCCTGCCAAGCAAAAATCGCTCCATTTCGAGCTTGTCAATCACCCGAAGCTCACGCCGCTTCTTGTGGCCCTCACCACGTTCAGCGGGCTCACACAAAATTCCCTGTACGGCGAAGGCACCACCCTGCATCTTTCCGGCGAGATCCGCCTGCAAGGGCATGCCGCGGTTCAAATTGAAAACACCTTCGCTCCGGGCGACTCTCTCTCCCCCGATGGTTTGCCCATCGCTCTGACGATGCAAAATGTTTTTACCCGCTTGTTTCTCAACACCTTCGAACCCGCCAAGGTGGCCCGCATCGTGCTCCGCGTAGAAAGCGTCCCGGGCAGAAAATCTTTCGCCATTGAAAGCGCGTGGCTGGAAAAAGGCGAGGCCGCTCCCTGTGAGACTCTTCGCGTTCGCGTCCTGCTGCGGCCTTATCGTGGCGCCGCCCGTGTGGAAGAAACCACCGTTCGCGTCCCGGAACAAGTTGCGCGCGGCACCACCTTGCGTATCCTGGTCTGCGACGCTGATCTTTTGAATCGTGCCTCGCGCGGCTTCGCCTTTGCCGGCGCCGGTAGCGGCCCTACGGGCCTCGATCAACTCATCGCCCTCTTGAATCGCGAGCGCCGGAACGACCGTCTTTACGTCGGTCTCTTCGTACCGGCTCCCACGCTTCTTTGGGACGACAAGGAACTGCCGAACGTTCCGCTCTCGCAGATCAATATCCTCGACGGCCGCCCCACTCCCGGCAGCGTCCAGGTGTTGCGCGAATCGTTGGACAGCGAAGCTTCCATCCCTCTCGGAGGCCCCGTCTCCGGCGTCATCTCTCTGAATCTGCAAGTCCGGTGATCACCACAATGCCCAGGCGCCAGTCCGCTTACGATGAATTCCTCAAAGGCACCGCGCATGGCGTAGCAGTGCGCAGCGATGGCCGCCTCGAACTCGCTCCCAAATTCAGTTTGCTCGCCGACGCGGATGCTTCCTATCTTTGGTCCATCCGGATCGATCCCAAAGGCACGCTGTACGCGGCCGGTGGTTCGCCTGCGAAAGTATTTCGCTTCGATTCGCCCGGCAAACCCACCGTGGTTTTCGATTCCACGGACCTTTCTGCGCAAGCGATGGCCTTTGACTCCAGGGGCGTTCTCTTTGTCGGGACTTCTCCCGACGGCAAAGTTTATAGAGTCTCAGCTTCCGGCGAGAAGTCCGTTTTCTTCGATCCCAAAACAAAATACATCTGGGACCTCTCCTTTTCACCCGACGGAACTCTCTATGTCGCCACCGGTGACAAGGGTCAGGTCTTCGCCGTCGCCCCTGACGGCAAAGGTGAACTTTTCTACTCCAGCGACGAAGCCCACATTCGCGTTCTGGCATTCGATTCCAATGGAAATCTCGTCGCCGGCACGGAACCCAGCGGCCGCATCCTGCGCATGTCCCGGAGTTCCTCAAAAACCTCCGCCAGGGATTCCAGGGATTCCAAGGATTCTGCCGCAGCGAAAGCCGAAGGCTTCGTTCTCTACGAAACCTCCAGGCGCGAAATTACTTCTCTGATCGCGGCCCCGGATGGAACGATCTACGTTTCGGCCATTGGTGAGAAGCAGCGTACCGGGCAGGCTCCCACCACGGTCATTTCCACGCCGCAAGGCACCACAACGTTCACCACTGGCCCCGTCGTGAATCCCGGGCAAGCCCAACCCCAGCAACCCTTCGTTCCATTTCCTCCTATCGTGTCCACCAGCATCTACCGCATCAGCAACGAAGGCGCGCCGGAAGAGCTTTGGACTTCGCGCGAAGATGTCGTTTACTCTCTCGGGCTCGCTTCCGATGGCCGCCTGCTGGCAGGGACAGGTAACAATGGCGCTCTCCTGGCCATTGATGGACACGGCGTTTTCGCCCATCTCGCGAAGTCCGGGTCCGCGCAAATCACGGGTATCGCGCGCAATTCCTCGGGCAAAGTTTTTCTGTGTACCGCGAACCCAGGAAAGGTCTATTCGGTCGGCCCGGAGTACGAAGCCGAAGGTACCTTCGAATCGCGCTCCTTTGACGCGCAGCTCTTCTCGCATTGGGGGCGCATCGAGTGGTGGAGCCCGCCATCGTCTGGCGCGGCAAAATCTTCAACTCCATCGAACGACCCGCGCCTGGAATTTTTCGTGCGTTCGGGAAACACGGAAGATCCCGGCCGCGAGTGGTCCCGCTGGTTCGGCCCTTACACGAAATCGGGCAGTGCGATGGAAGCGCCGCCGGCGCGGTTTGTGCAATGGAAGGCGGTCATTCACGATGGCCGCCCCGGCGACGGCATTGATTGGGTTAGCCTCGCGTACTTGCCACGCAACGTCGCGCCGGTAATAGATGGAATCGCCCTGCAAGAAACCGGAGTCCGGGCGCAAAGCCAGGCCGGCATCTCGTCAGGGCAACCGGCGCCTGTGACACTGAAGATGCCGCCATCGCCAAATGTTTCTGGGGTGGTGGTCACGCAAAGCAGCACCCCGCCGCGCTTCGAACAACCGCCGCAAGGCATCATGCAAAAGGGTTATCAGTCCGTCGTATGGACCGCGCACGACGACAACGACGACGAGTTACGCTACTCTGTTTACTTTCGGGGAGAAAATGAACGCGAGTGGAAATTATTGAAGGACAATTTAGAGCAGAAGTTCTACTCATGGGACACAACTGCCCTGCCAGATGGTGCGTACTATTTGAAGATTGTGGCAAGCGACGCGCCGTCCAATCCCCCCGCCTTGGCACTCAAGGCAGAACGCGAAAGCGAACGCTTCGAAGTGGACAACACTCCGCCTGTGATTGAACCTGTGATGGCTTCACTCGCCATGCCATACATTGACAACCCTCGGAAGAATTTCTCCAGTCGAGGAGTTACCGTTTCCTTTACCGTGCGTGACGACACGAGCAGCATCGAACGCGCCCAATACAGCATCGATGGTGGCGAATGGATACTTATCGCACCGACTGGCGGAATCAGCGATGCGCTTGTCGAGGAATACCGCCTCGTCTTGCCACCCTTGGCACCCGGAGAACATACAGTTGCGGTGCGTGCCTACGACCGATTCGAAAATGTCGGCAGTGCGAAAACCACATTCACCGTTCCGGCCGCGAAGCCATAGCCTCGGGCCCGCAACCGCATAGCCGGCGCGCAAGCACCTCAAGCAAAAATTTTTCCTCTGGTTTGGATTGCCGACTGAAAACGGCGTGCCGAAATTTACTTCAGCTTGCCCAACGGTCTTTGGGCGGAACAGCCTGGAATTTCTCGATTTCGGCCCCGAAGCCAATGCGGCCATCGCCGTAAGGCTCGTTGCGGACATGCACGACGCGCGCGGTGCAGCGCATCTCCTGGGCGGAATTTCCGGTCACTTCGGCGGGCATACGCAGCGTCGCCTCAATAGGCATCCCCACTTGCAGGGGTGCCGATGACGCGAAGAAGAAGCCTCCGCGCGAAACGTTCAGGGCCTCAGTAAAGTGTTCGGTCTTGTCCGAAGCTACGCCGAGGGCTCGGAAACGCAGGGGCGTCCGAAGGTTGAGGCGGGCCAGTTGCCGACGTTCGGTTACTTTCATTTTGTCCTCCCCCCGCGCGAGGAAGGTAAAGCGCGGACTCTCGCGAACTTGGTGGAGGGTGCTTCCAGCGTAACAGAGCCAGTCGCACGGTCAAGTATCAAACTTTCTATGGCCAATGCGTACCAGTACCAGCCAGCGGGTACTGCCGCCTTCCATCGCAACGCGGACGCAATAAGCATGAGCATGCCATAATGCCTCTTTATCCTGGGCAAAGAACGCGCTAAACCCTTAAAAATTGGCTGGCTTTTTTGAGCCCAACTGGAACCTTATGAGCACAGCTTTCTCCGTCGAAACCACCAACTACCAGCCGCCCAGTTGGGAGGCCATCCTGGCGGCCCACGCGCGCATCGCCTCGCGAATCCACCGCACGCCGGTCGTGACGTCCACGTCCTTGAACGCCATGACCGGAGCTCAACTCTTCTTCAAGTGCGAAAACCTCCAAAAGACCGGCTCCTTCAAGATTCGGGGGGCGTCGAATGCGATCCTCTCGTTGAGCGAGCAAGAAGCGGCCCGGGGCATCGTGACGCAATCAAGCGGCAATCATGGCGCTGCCGTGGCTTGCGCCGCCACATGGCGCGGAGTTCCAGCCTGGATCGTCATGCCCAGAAATGCGCCCGCTGTGAAAGCCAAAGCCATCGAGGGCTACGGTGGAAAAGTTGTTTTCTGCGAGCCGACGGTGACGGCGCGGAAGACCACTTGCGACCGCGTCCAGGCAGAAACCGGCGCGCACCTTGTCCATCCCTACGACGACGACCGCATCATCGCCGGGCAGGCTACAGCCGCGAAAGAGCTGCTCGAAGAGGTTGGCGACCTGCACGCGGTGTTCGCGCCGGTCAGCGGCGGTGGATTGCTCAGCGGCACGTGTCTCGGTGCCAAAGGGATTCGCGCCGACCTGCGCGTGTTTGGTTGCGAGCCCGAACGCGCGGATGATGCCTACCGTTCGCTCACCACCGGCACTTTGCAATCGCAAGACTCCAGCGACACTATCGCCGACGGCTTGCGCGCCTCGCTGGCGCCGCGAACTTTCGCGATCCTTCGCCAGCATGTAGACCGCATCCTCCTGGTCAGCGAGGAGGAGATCATTTCCGCAGCCCGCTTGGTCTGGGAGCGCATGAAAATCATCATCGAGCCATCAAGCGCCGTGGCCATTGCGCCGCTGCTGAGGCCCGGAGTTGTAGCATCCTTGAATCTGCCGAAGCGCCCCGACGGCACCGCGCCAAAACTCGGCGTCATCTTCTCCGGCGGAAACGTGGACCTTTCTTCCCTTCCCTGGAAGTGAAGTCAGTCTGCCATCTGCAACCGATTGTGTGGATTCGCAGTCAGTGTGAAGATTGCGCCGCGCTCGCCCCGCTCAAAGTTTCTTGGCGACAATAAGTCCGTAAACGAAATTTCCAGAAGCGAATCCCGCTCGCATCGCGCGGAAGGCTTGCAGAAAATCGACAAACTCCGAACCGTTTTCCTTCGCCACCTGCCACAGTCTCTTGTTCTTCAGAAGGTCCAGGCCCAGGTCCCAAGTCTTCGCACAATTCTTGTTCAGAATTTCGCTGTAAATGACTCGCATGCAATTTGACTTCACGAACCCCGCGTACTCTTGCATGGTGTCCAGTTCGACGAGCATGCCCTTTTCAATCGGCTGAATGGATTTTTTGTATTCGTGTTCGCTGAGCTGTTCCTTCTTGAACCAATCCGTCAGGGCTAGCGTCCCGCCAGATTCCAGGCACCGCGCGGCTGACGCAAAAAACTTTTGTTTTTGCGGGTAGTGCGAAATGGATTCAATCGACCAAACGACATCAAAGGTTTGGTCAAATCTCATCTCCTCTGCATCCATTAGCACGAAGTTTGCCTTCACGCCGCCGTCAGCAGCCGCCGACTTCCGGGCCATTTCCACTTGAATGGGCGAAATCGTAATCCCCGTTGCCTGCGCTCCATACTTTTTCGCGAGATAAATGCTGCTGGCGCCAAACCCGCATCCAACATCGAGAATCGTGCAGCCCGGCATAAGTGCGGCTACGTGCGCGAGATGCTCAACAAGCTGAATCTGAGCCTGTTCTTTGGTTTCATCCCCGCTTGTCCAATAGCCGTGATGGAGGTGTTCACCCCATAGGTCCCGGTAATACCGGCTCGTACGGTCATAGTGATCTCTGACCGCTTCCTTAACGCTATAGCGACGCGGTTCGCAGGACATGATCAACCTCTTGGGCTCACGCTAATCTTCTGCCTGGGCTACTTGTTGGCGGTTGGCAGATCGCCCGCATTGGAGCCTGCAACTCTAAGTCCTCTCTTTAAACAAACGGGACGGCAAACTCGAAGCTTCATTGGGGGTCCGGATTCTGCCGTCCGGTTCAGTAATGCGCACAACCTCCCAGAAACACCGACTCAAAGATATAGGGTCTTTACTCTATTTAACCACTAGGTGATTACTCACCCCAACCGATTGTCTATCTTAAACCCTTTTGTAAATCTTTGGGAGACTGGCGCTCAAAGTCGGCACGGGTCCTGACCGGGCGTCTAAATTGCTCCACTATTTGTGCAAGGAACTTTCACAAATATGCAAAACCCTGGGATGGACAAACATTTTACCGCAGATAGCACAGCACTTATCCACAGTAAATTTGGATTGCAACATGCACTACGTAGTCGGCGGAAGGTTAGCGGAGCCAACGGCATAAGCTAAGGCCTTCACCTGCGAGGGCTACATAGACTCTGTTTGCTAGCTGCGCAATCTTCGAAGTAGCCGCCAAGAATTCGCCCAGGCTCCTCCTCACTCCCCCCGCCCCGGGTGCTTCCCCACAGGCACTCGGGGCCCTCCTTTCTCGGCTCTCAAAGTAGAAGTAGAGGTCCGATACGCCTTGCCCCGCCTAATACTGGTTTAGTTCGGCCCAGGATTTCACCTCATCCTCCACCGAGAAGCGGACTGACGGCGACATGGCAAAACGCGTGTCCAGCTGATATGCCTGCGCTTCGAGAGGTATCGCGATCCAGGAGCGAGCCTTCACAAATCCTCGGACGTAGAGTTCCGTGTAACGGTTGAGTCCAAGAAAGGCCATTTGTGTGGCATGGACCAGACCGTGGAAAAGCGTGCGCAACGTAATTTCGTCGTGAAAAACGATCACGTCCAGGTAGGTAAAGGAAGCCAGGTGCACGAAGTCAGGAAAGTTACCGGAGCTAAGCGCCATAGCCTCGGAATAAAAGGGCGGAGGCGGGATGCGGGCGCCTTTGAGAACGATCGTCTTAACGTTATCAAGCAGGGCGGGCGAAAAATAATCTCGGACGGCGGCTCTCCATCCCGCACTCAGCGGCTCACTCGCGCGAAAATAGAGATCCTTCTCCTGGCGCAGATAGGCCGCCACGCCGGAAATGATCTCGGTTATACGAGCCTCCGGGAGTTCAACGGGATCCATCGCCGTTCGGCTTACACCCAATTGAGCCGGACTGTACTCCTGGAAGTTGCAATGGTCAATGGAATGAGAGATCGTGCATGCAGGATTCAGCGGGACGCGAAACTCACGAGCGAAAGCTGCCGATCATCTCGGTCAAATCGAGACTTCATTCTTCGTAGCCGGACAAAGGATCGAACTCCTATTTTTCCTTGAGCTTCAGCTTGCCCTGAGTCTTGTTTTCTTCGAGGAACGTGCGCAGTTGCGGTACCGCCTCCAGCAGCCGGGTCCATTGTTCGTAATAAAGCGTGACGGGAAAGCGTCCCAGCCCGTACACGCTGACGCCCCCTTTTTCACCGACGCGAAACTCCAGCGAGCCGCTGCGGCGCGCGCCTCCCTGCTTTTCCATTTCCGCGAGTTTTGCTTTGAGTTCTTCGTATGTTGGCTCTGCCATGGCGTCTCCTGTCGTGGATCTAGTCGGAACAGAATTATACAATGCGTTTCGGCTTGACGGCGCACACCTCGCAATCACCGTGGCGCGATGCCGGTAGTAAGTTCGACAATCTCCGAATCATTCGGGCATTGTATCGGGCAAGAAATACCATCCAACTCCCCAAGCGTGGATAGGTTCAGGGATTTCCAAGGTTTCCCAGGTCGAGGGAGACAAGACTCATGGTGCATTACCCAGCAAAGCTAAAAAGCATTGGCGCAGTTTCGCGCGTCGCAGGCGTTGTGGCCCTGGCCGCTGTTCTCGGTGCAGGCGTCTACGCGCAAGAACAAGAGCAGCAAGCCCAGCAGCAGAGCGACGCGCAGCAGCCATCGCAAGATGCTCCGCCTACACCGCCTAAGCCAACCTACACCCCGCAAGACGCAGACAAGCCGCCCTATTCACACGACAGGCCCGCGCAGAACGTTCCCGATGTGCCGCCTCCGCCAGCTCAATCAGTCCCAGCCCAATCCGTTCCCGGCACTCTGACCGTTCCTGCCGGAACAATCCTTCTTGTTCGCGTCAATGACTACCTTTCGAGCGACCGCAACCAGATCGGCGACCATTTCACCGCCGTGCTGGAAAATCCGCTCGTGGTAAATGGCTGGGTAGTGGCTCGCCGTGGCCAGGTGCTGGTTGGTCAGGTCAAGGAAGCGCGCAAAGCCGGCCGCATCAAAGGCACCTCCGAGTTGGGAGTCGAGCCTACCGATCTCACCGTCGTCGATGGCCGCCAAGTGCCCATTCTCACTGAACTATCGAAAGGCTCGGGCGGAACTTCGCACGGCCAAGACGCCGCGACCATCGGCACCACCACGGGGCTCGGCGCACTCATCGGTGCCGCGGCAGATTGGGGCACGGGCGCAGCCATCGGGGCAGGAGCGGGCGCAGCCGCTGGCATCGGCGCCGTGCTGCTCACGCGAGGGCGCCCCACGATTCTGGAGCCGGAAGCGCAATTGAGCTTTCGCCTCGTCGATCCCGTCCACGTTGACACCACGAAAGTGAGCAGGCGTTTCAGCCCGTCACGCAGCTGGATTTTGACGGCGGCAAATTGGAACGCCGTGGCCCGCGCCGCGTGGCCGGTGGCTATCCTTATCCTGGCCCGTATGCCTATCCCTGTGGTTACTACGGTCCGTGCTACGCCTATCCCGGCTCCGTGGGATTTTATGGCGGCTGGGGCTGGGGCCCTGGCTTTTACGGCCGGCGCGGTTTCCGTCGCTAAGACTACCGACCTTGTTTGAACTGCTACCTGGAATTGCGGCCGCCCTTCTCCACTATGTTCGCGAGAGCCGAACGCACGCCACGATTGCCTTACAATAACTTTTATAAAAGAGTTATCCAAACGGTAGAAATCTAGTGAAGGATAAGTTGCAATAAAGGCAAACGCCGCGACCCTTACAACTGCAGCGCGCCTTTCAACGGAAGCGCGGAAAGCATCCTGGGGAATCATGCATGCATCACAATGGCGGCGGTCGGTAAGTGGGTGCTGTCCTGAGTCTCTGGCTCTGCCGTCGTCAACAGTCATACGGTCGCCGTCACAGTACTAGCGAGTCTCTCAAAAGCTTGTGATATTCTTTACCCGGTCAATGGTGAATCGCTTTCGGTCCAGGCCCCGTCCGCGAGAAACCCTTTGTAAGAGTTCTTCCTCGGTGTGAGTTGCGGCTCTTTTAGCTCGGATGCATCTGCGTTGGGACCGAATTCAAATCTGCGGTGTGGGCGGGATATGAAACTCCAATCTTCGATTCTTCGCAATTCCCTTTTCGTTCTTACTCTCACTCTGGCTCTCGGAACGGTTCGTCTGCCCGCACAAGACAAGGCGGATACGACCGCCACTCAAGAGAAACAATCTAAAGTGCAGCCGGGATTTAGGAAGTTGCCTCGGGACAACGAAGGTCTGGAGAAAGCTCAGGAAGGGCCCGACTTTCTGCGTCGCAGGCAAGATTGGTTTTTCAAGCCACGCGCATTTCCTCTGGGTTTCATCCCGCAAGGCGCACGCGAACGCGCGTTGCAGCAAAAGATCCAGATGTACCAGCGCGAAGGGCGCCTGGGTCAGTTTGGAATTACAAAAGAGCCCGGATTCGTGACACCTCCCCTTGGACCCACTTCAGCGTGGTTCCCGATTGGTCCCCAGCCTACCGCCACGACGCTCTTTGACTTTTCGCAGAATGGCGGCGCTACCTCCGGCCGCGTTACGGCTTTGGTGATGAATCCTAGTAACGCGAATAACGTCTACCTTGGCGGGGCGGACGGCGGCCTCTGGGTAACCACCGACGGCGGCACCACGTGGACGCCGCTCACCGATAATCCAGCCAACAGTGGAATTCCCACTATCGCCGTGGGTTCACTTGCAGTGGATCCCACGACATGCGGCGCGAGTGTTTGCACGACGGTATACGTCGGAACAGGCGAAGGCAATTTCGGCGCTGAGAACATTTATGGCGAAGGTGTCTTGAAGTGCGCGATTACCACCGGCACGCCGCCCTCGGCTGTCTGCACGCAGGACAACACGTTCCATGCCGTGAGTCCGCTCTCTTCCGTTCGAGGCGGCCCTTCGATTGGCGCTCTAGCAGTCAATCCCGCGGCGGGCAAGAGCAACATCCTTCTGGCCGGAGTACGGGGCCTCGCCGGAACTACCATTCAATCCGGGATTTGGTGTTCGGCTGATAGCGGCGTCACTTGGTCGCGTGTCCTACCAACGAGCGCATCCGCCAGCGATCCAGGAACCGACGTGGCATTCGCCAGCGATGGTACCGCCTGGGTTGCTTTGGGAAATCCGTTCGGAGACGCAACCAACAATGGAATTTACAAGTCTTCCGCCGTCGTGTCTTCCTGCTCGATCACATTCACCGCGCAGATTCTCCCCGCGGGCACGCCGGCCTCAAAACTCGGTCGCATCACGTTGGCAATCTTTCCCAGTCCCACAAGCACCGGTGCAAATGCCGCGGTGTACGCCGCCATGGCCGACAGCAGCACGACTTCCTCGAATCTTCTCGGCGTCATCAAGACAACAAACGGCGGAACAACTTGGACGCAACTCACTGGCGACACCCGGCTTTCAATAAGTGGAATCTGCAATGCGCAGTGCTTCTATGACATCCCCATGGCCGTTAGCCCCGTCAGCGCGAACGATGTCTTTATAGGTGGCGCCGCAAACAATGGCACGCTGATCCGTTCTACGGACGGCGGCGCAACTTGGACGGAAATCTCTCGCAACGACGTCACCGGTGCGACTGACTCCATTCACGTGGACATGCACGCGATCGCCTTTAGCGCCAATGGCGCCACCATGTTTGTCGGCAACGACGGCGGAGTCTGGAAAACGGCGGCCCCTACGGGGACTCCCGCTGCTGGCTTTTGGACCAACCTGAACCAAAATCTGCAAATCACTCAGTTTTATCCGGGACTTTCGATTCATCCCTCGAACACCGGATTCGCCATGGCTGGCGCGCAAGACAACGGTATTCAGGATTATCAGGGATTCAATAGCACACCGCTTGTCTGGCAGGATTCCGGGCTTGGCTGCGACGGTGGATTTACGGCCATCGATTTCACCGTTCCCAGCACTACTTATGGAGAATGCGAATACTTCCCCAACGCGATTCTGCTCATTGCAACTTCGTTCAATAACGGAGACCTCGTCAATGGATTCCTAGCCACCACCGGCATCAATGGTGGCGACCGCGGTGGCTTTATTCCGCCCCTCGTAATCGACCCGAACAATTCAAACACGCTTTACTTCGGCACTTGCCTCGTCTACAAAACGGCGGACAACGCCCAAACTTGGGCCGCTATTTCTCCCGACGTGACCAGCGCTGCGCACCCCGCGGATTGCTCCAATCAATCAGGAGCTGTGCTGAGCACCATTGCGATTGCAACCGGCACTTCCAATACGATCTATGCGGGCAGTGATGCCGGCGAAGTCGAAGTTACCTCAAATGCCGGAACGTCTTGGACAAGTATCTCGGCCAACGGCGGCGTCCTGCCTGGACGAGCCGTCACACAAATCGTGGTGGATCCGTCGAGTGCCACCGGCGACGTTGCTTATGTGACGTTTTCCGGGTTTGGCAGTTGCACGGGTTGCGATGGCAAAGGCCACGTCTTTAAGACTGTGAACGGTACCGCTGGCGCGGCCACAGTCTGGGTGGACGTCAGCGGAACGGCCACCAAACTGCCGGATATTCCAGTCAACGCCCTTGTCGTTGACCCCGACGACCACACACACAATACGCTCTACGTTGGCACTGACATTGGCGCCTTCTTCACCACCGACGGAGGGCTCAACTGGTCCCCGTTGGGTGCCTCCACTTCGCTTCCCAACTCTCAGATCCTTTCCCTGACCCTTCATAACCCGTCCCGCACGCTCCGGGCAGCGATGCATGGCCGCGGGGTATGGGATATTAATCTGGGCCCGGGACCAAATACGCCGGCTTTTCTTATCAGCAAACTCTCACCGTTTACTCGCAATGCGCCAGGGTCGGCTACGACGCTGACGGTGAATGGAACAGGGTTTACAGCTTCTTCTGTTGTGATGTGGGGAAGCACTGCGAAAACGACGACGTTCGTAAGCGCAACGCAACTCACGGCGCCCCTTACTGCCGGTGACCTCGGCGGTGGAGCTGTTGTTCAAGTGAGTGTCAAGGACGGCGCGAATACTACAAATTCCCTGCCCTTCACCGTGATTGGGCGGCCACCGACGATTTCCAGTGTGTCCCCCGTCAGCGCTCCCGTAAACTCGCCGGACACGCTCATCACGGTGACCGGAACGAATTTTCAAACCAACTCTAACGTTATCCTTAATCCGGACACCAACTTCACTAGGATCGCCACGACATTTGTAAGCTTGACGCAACTCACGGCCACCGTGCCTGCAACCTTTATGGCGAACTTCGGTAGCACCAATTCGGTAGGTGTCGAGAATCCGCCTCCTGGAGGCGGTGCGACATTTACTAATCCCAACGCAATTCCGCCCGTTGTGCTGCCGACTTTCACCGTAGTCGCTCCCCCGTCGGCCAACGATAACTTCGCGGCTGCGATCAACATCACCTCCACTTCGTTCACCGACACCAAAGATAGCTCCGGTGCGACGACCGAGACGAATGACCCTACACCGCAATGCGCGCAAAGCACGCAGATTCCTTTCGTAACCGGGCGCTCGAACACAATCTGGTACAAGGTCGTTCCAACCAGTACGGGGACTGCCAATATCGATACCATCGGCAGCACCTACGACTCCGTGCTCTCTGTGTGGTCCGGCACCGCGCAAACGGCGCTTACCGAAGTTCCCGGTGGCTGCAACGACGACATCAATCCCGGCATTGTGACCGTCTCCCAGTTGACGAACGTAACGCTCAATGCGGGAACCACTTACTACATCATGGTAAGTTCGTTTGGTCAGGCGGACCCGAACCCACTCGCCTTTGGCGGCAAGAGTGTTTTGAATTTTTCTTTCACAGGCACAATCGGCAGTGGAACCGGCTCGTTCACCATCGGCGGCACAGATGTAACGGCTACGGCAGGGGCCAGTGGCACATCAACCATTACTGTGACTCCGACCGGCGGCTTCACCGGCACGGTCAACGTGACTTGCCCGGCTGCCGGACTGCCTGCGGGCGTCACTTGCTCGCCCAATCCGCTGGCCATCAATGTAACCGGCACGGCTGCCGTGACCGGCTCCCTGACGCTAAACGTGACCGCACCATCGTCAACTCTGACAGCCTCGGCAGCGCCCGCCGGCCGCGTCCTCTATGCAGCTGGCACAATTCCTCCGAGCGGAGGCAAAGGCTGGTGGACTCTTAGCGCCGGTACCGGCCTTGCCGCGCTCGTTCTCCTCTTCCTGCCGGGACGCAAACGTTATCGTGTAGCCCTCGGCTTGGGTCTTGTGTGCTTGCTCAGCTTTGCCTTGGGTTGCGGTGGCTACGGCGGAGGTGGCGGAAGCGGCCCGTTTGCCACATCCACCAAGATAACTGCCTCCACCGGGAAAGTGTCCTCGGGGCAGACCGACACTTTCACGATCACTGTCACTTCATCGGGAACTGCCGCGAACGGACAAGTGCAGCTCTTCGATGGAAGCTCCGCGCTGGGTTCGCCCACTAGCGTTGTCAACGGTGCAGCTTCGATCAACGAATCGGGGCTGGCAGCGGGGACTCACTCGATCAGCGCACACTATTTGGGCGATACCTATACGATGGCCTCACAGAGCGGAGCATTAAATATCACGTTCCAGGGCACCACCACGTTTGTGATCCAGGCATCGCCGGCCGCATCCAATGCCACGCCGACCGTCAACATCACCATCAACTAACACTTGTCGGTCCAGCCGACAGAAAAACAAGGGGTCCTGGAATTCCGGGACCCCTTGTTTAGTTCGGCAGTGGTCCGTTTGAATTCTCTTAATCGTGACAAATAGGAGTCAAATTCAAACTGGCTCACTCTCTAGTTCTTTTCCTTGACAGGTGTCTGCCTCTCTGATACTCTTGCGTTAGATAAATCTGTCGTTAATTCCACAGCCTGGGCTCAACGTCCCGCGCCTTCACAGAAAACAAATCAAGTGAGTTGCACAATTCTGGTGCAAAATAAGTCCGTTTAGAATCAACACTTGCAAAACTGCATCAAAACGAAAGACTTCCTTTAAAATCAACACTTAATGAAAAACAGGGGTAGGGGGGAGGGTTAACTGCCTCCCGTTGCCGGATTGTCAGTTAGGGTTTGGCGGAAAGACAATGTTCCAGAACAGCGGCGCGGGGGAAAGAAACTCGACAGGAACGAGTGATCCTTCCTGATTCATTTGCGGCGGACGAGCCACGTTCACTTCGACCTTCTGCTGAGTTCTGGGGTTTTCCAAAATGAACTTGGTGCCCTGCGGAATGCCCTCTTTGAGAATGATCATCGCGCCCGTAGCGCTCACGGTGTGAGTGAATCCCTGGATAGCCTCGGGCTTATTGGCAATATGGACCAGCACGGGCATGCGCAGCAGAACACGCTGCGCGCGGCGCCGCTCTTCAGCGGTAGGCTGCCGCATCAGCCCGGGGCGTGAGCCAGTGGGGCGCACGCCGGCTATCGCACCGGGTTTCGCGTACGGCGAAGGCTTCACAGTTCAAGTCCCCAGAAATCCATTTCCGGCGCGACGAGCTCGACACCGTATTCCCAGCCGTCGGGACGCTGATTGCCCTTCCACACGATGATCGCAGCATTGCTGGTATTGGAGATCAGATTGGTGAGGGCCAGCCGGTGCTCCAGGTTGAGCTCGTGCTTCAGGACGACCATGCATCCGTAGGGGTTGACCACCCGCGTATGCGCCTCTGCGGTGACGCGCTTGCTGGTTTCGTCATCCCATTCGAGCCGTACGGGCACTCGGGAATTCATCCGGCGGCCACGGCGCTTCTCGTGGTGCCGCGATCCAAGACGCTTGGTTTCACGGACCTTTACCTGCATTTTCGCCTCTACCTCGCCATGCTAGAGTTGAGGACGAAAAGGGTCAATGGTACGAACTTCTGCTTTCGCGCAAATAAGTAGCTGTCCCAATGGACAGGTGAAAACAATGGAGTGGGACAGGCAGTGAAAAACCTGATTGTCAACGCGGATGACCTCGGGTGGACCGAGGGCGTAAACCGCGGCATCGTCGAGGCATTCCACGGCGGAATTGTCACCAGCACTTCGCTGCTCGCCAACGGCGCGGCGTTTGCTGGGGGCGTGGACGCGGCACGTTCGGCTCCCGGCCTGGGGATAGGAGTGCATCTGAATTTGAGCGACGGTCCCCCCGTCGCCAAACCGGAAAGCGTTGCGAGTCTTTTGAACGACGAGGGCGAATTCGCTGGCGGACCGGAAAGCCTGCTTTTGCGGCGCGCGCGGCGCGGACTCGCGCTGGCGGAAGTCGAAATTGAGTGGGACGCGCAGATTCGGAAAGTCCGTGATGCGGGGATTTTGCCAACGCACCTCGATGGGCACAAACACGTGCACATGTTGCCGGGACTTTTCGAGATTGCATTGAAGCTCGCGAAACGGCATGGCATTGCTGCGATTCGCGTTTCGCTGGAATCCTCGAGTCTGCGCGCGGCCCTTGCTTCGGGCGCAAAACAGCACGCCGGTGTGATTATGAAACAAGGCGTGCAGGCGCGCGGATTGAAACTGCTGGCGCGGGACGCGCGCGAGCAAGCCGAGCGAGCGGGAATTTCTACGGCCGATTATTTTTGTGGCATCGCACAAACCGGAGAGCTGACGCGCGAAGGCGTGGAGCAATTCTTGAAGAATTTGCCTGACGGAACGACGGAGCTAATTTGCCATCCGGGCTACGCGGATGACGCGCTACAAAAATCTGCGACGCGGTTGCAGCATTCGCGTCAGACCGAGTTGCAAATTCTTACGGACACGGGGATTAGAAATCTTGTCGCTTCGCTGGGGATTCGCCTGATAGACTATGGCTTCGTGTCCCAGGAAGCGTAAAGAGGATATCGCGGAAAGATGGCTAGCGATTCGTCCATCCAATATTCTATTGTCGTTCCGTTCTTCAACGAACAGGAAAACATTCCACCTCTCTACATGAAGCTTACCGAAGTGATGGATGGGATCGGCGAGCCGTACGAATTGGTGTTTGTGGATGACGGCAGCAAAGACGATTCGTTCAAAGTGCTCACGGAAATCTACGAGCACGACCGGCGCGTGAACCTCGTAAGGCTGCGGCGGAATTTCGGTCAGACACCGGCGCTGAAGGCAGGCTTTGATTTTGCGCGGGGCGAAGTCATCATTTCCATGGACGGAGATCTGCAACACGACCCGGAAGAGATTCCGCGCTTTCTGGAGAAAATCGAGGAAGGTTTCGACCTGGTAAGCGGCTGGCGTCACAACCGGCGGGACCACTGGCTGATGCGCCAGCTTCCCAGCCGCGCCGCCAATTGGATGATGGCAAAACTTTCGGGGATCGACCTTCACGATTTTGGGACGACGTTCAAGGCTTACCGGCGAGAGATCATTCAGGAAATTCAGCTTTACGGCGAGTTGCACCGCTTCATCCCGGCGCTGGCGAGTTCGACGGGCGCGAGAATCGCGGAAGTGCCCATCGAGAACCTCCACCGCAAGAGCGGAAAATCGAACTACGGGATCGGGCGCACGATCCGCGTGTTCCTGGACTTGATTATCGTTAAATTTTTGTTGGATTACTCGACGAGGCCCCTGCAGTTTTTCGGCTTGCTGGGCGTGGCCGGAATGGGACTTGGTTCGCTGCTCGCGTGCTTCCTGGCTTACGAAAAATTCAGTCTGCACCAGGCGATCATGGCGGAGATCTACGCGTTGCGCGAAGTGAAAAGCCACCGCAAGGAAATGGGCGACTCGACGGAGTCGACCCGCCCCTCCGGCAATCCCGACCGTTAAAAGCTTCTCCTCGAGAGCAGTTCCACGGTTTCACAGCGCTCGCCTCGGATACGCAACACAAACGATGCGCTCAGGAATGGTGCGCGATTTTGCGATATTCACCGCGGAAATAGAGTAGCGGTTCTCCTTCCTCCATTTCCGCGGCCTCCACTTCCCCAACAAAGATGGTATGGTCGCCGGCGACGTGCGACGCAATCACTTTGCAACCCATCTGGAGTAGCGTGCCCTCGACGACGCGGGCCCCGTTGGCCGTCTGACGAAAATGGATCCCCAGCCGCTGCTCCGCTTCGGCATTGTGTTCTTTTTTTGCGAAATATTCGGAGATGGCTTGCTGATTGTGCTTGAGGACGCTGACGCCAAACTGTTTTTTCTTCTGAAGCAGTGGATACATGATTGCGCGGTGGTCGACGCAAACGAGAATCAGCATGGGATCGAGCGAAACCGACGTGAAGGAGTTGGCGGTCATTCCGTGAATTTTGCCGGGCTCGCGTTCGACGGTGACCACGGTGACGCCGGTGGTGAAATGGCCGAGAGCTTTGCGGAATTCGGACGACGATAGTGAGGAGGTTGGCATCTTGGAAGTTTTTGAAGATACCATACTGGGTGCGCGAAAAGCGAAGCAGTGGTTTCGAGCCAAAATGCTTTGTCCAAATTTTGGTTGAGTGGCGGATTTGAAACGGGGTGAAGATTCATGGCGCGTAAAATCGCGATTGTGGGTGGAACGGGGGCGGAAGGTTCCGGACTAGCGTATCGGCTGGCGAAAGCCGGGGAACACATCGTGATCGGATCGCGCGAGGCCACACGCGCTCAAGAGACAGCGGAACTTTTGCGAGAACGCATTGGGAGCACCGCGCAGATCGAGGGAATGGACAACGCTTCGGCAGTAGCGGCGTGCGAGATCGCGATCTTGACAGTTCCCTTCTCCGGAGCGGCGGCGCTACTGAAACAACTGAAGAGCGCGTGGAAACCGGGAACGATTGTGATTGATACGACGGTGCCGCTGGCAGCGACGATTGGCGGTGCAGCGACGCGCGTGCTCGGTGTATGGCAAGGTTCAGCCGTGGAGCAGACGCAGGAGCTTTTGCCACCGAGCGTGAGCTTGGCGGCAGCGTTCCAGAATCTTGGCGCGGAAGTGCTTGCCAGCGATAGCCCAGTCGACTGCGACGTCCTGGTGTGCAGCGATGATGAGAAGGCCAAGCAAGTGACGTCCGAATTGGCTGGCAAGATTCCGGGGGCGCGGGCGCTGAATGGCGGAAAGCTGGAGAACGCGCGCATCGTTGAATCGCTGACGGCGCTGCTGATCGGGTTGAACATGCGCTACAAAGTCCACGCCACGGGAATTCGTTTCACCGGTCTGCCTTGAAGTGACACTTCTCCTCTTGGCGGATGCGTCCCGGAGACTCTCCGACTGGATCTACGATTAGAGTCCGCAGCAGTATGTTCCAAGACAAAGCGCAGCGTGCTGCCCCCTACAAGGGCGAGGACGGGGAGGACAAAGATAAGAGGGCGCGGGCGAGTTTGTGTTTCTGGTCGCAGGTTTTCATGACGGTGGGCATGATTGCCACTGTCATGCCGAGAGCAGAGATGGCGGCGGATTGGGATTTGTCGGAGGGGTCGATGACGAAAGTGCCGGTGAAGTCGGTGTAGAGTTTGGCGACGCCGAGGGCAGTCGGCGCGTGGCCGAGCTGGGCAAGCATTTTGTCGGAGGGGCCTTTCAAGGATTTGCCGCCGACGATAGGACAGACGGCGAACACTTTTTCTTTGTAAGTGCGGAGTTCATCGCGGATTTGAGGGACGGCAAGAATCGGGCCGATGCTGATTAGAGGATTGCTCGGGCAGATGACGATGCGGTCAGCTTCGCGAATGGCTTCGAGAACGCCGGGAGCGGGAGCCGCGGATTCCACGCCTGCAAAGCGAATTGCCTTCACGACCGGTTCGGCGCGGCGCTTCACGAGATATTCCTGAAAATGGAGCGGGCCTTCGTTCGAATCGATGACCGTGGGAACGGGACTATCCGACATGGGCAAGATACGGGATTTTACGCCGAGCGCGATTCGAATGGAGTCGGCCGCTTGCGAGAGCGTTTTTCCTTCGGAGAGCAAAGCGCTGCGATGGATGTGCGTGGCGAGGTCGCGATCGCCGAGATTGAACCAGTTGGGGCGGCCGTAAACAGCGAGCCGCTTGAGCGCGTGAAAAGTTTCGCCGCGAAATCCCCAGCCTTTTGATGCGTCCACAATTCCCCCAAGCGTGTAAGTGACGATGTCGAGGTCGGGCGAAATGTTCAGGCCGTGGAGAACGATATCGTCGCCGGTGTTGACGATGATGGTCAAGAAGCTCGGGTCCATCATTTCGTAGAGGCCCAGGAGAAGTTTTGAAGCGCCAACGCCGCCAGCAAGCGCGGTGATTTTCAGCTTTGGTTTTGAGGGCATGAAGAGTTCAGATGCGGGCGGCGTGGGCAGCGCCACGCGCGAAGCCATCGGGACCGGCAACTTCCGCGATCCGATTGCGGAGAGAAGGCGAGAGAAATTCGTCGCGATGGACGAATTCGGGATAGATGGCGAGGCGTTCGCGCAAGGTGAAGCCGCGGGACTCGGTTTCGGCTTGCAAGCGCGCGATTTGGGGCCAGGCGGCCTCGGGATTGATGAAATCTTTGGTGACAGGAGAAATGCCGCCCCAATCGTTGATGCCTGCTTCGAGCAAGAGCGGAAAATCGCCGTAGCTCAGGTTAGGCGGGGCTTGGATGTTCATGTGCGGCCCAAGAATAAGGCGGGCGATAGCAATCGTGCG
>MNEA01000143.1:7822-27526 GCA_001917435.1 Acidobacteria bacterium 13_2_20CM_2_57_6 | reverse complement strand
CAACCACGCCTTCAAGCGGAGGGGCGTGCCGATTTTGATCAACACGATTCCGAGAAGCGCTCCTGCAGCGAGCGAGGTCCAGCCAAGACGAGCCAACAGAAAGTCGCGACGGAGCAATGGAACAGCATAAAAAAAGAGGAGAAGCGTTAAGATGATTCCGAGCGCGACATGGAACAAATCCACAACAGAGTAAGAGATGGTGGCCGAGGGATACCCGTACAGGTAAACGGCGCTGAGCGTCAGCGCAATCAGGATTCGCGATAACCACCGCTTAGCAAAATCCATTTCCATCATCTCCATCTGCACGCGCGGTTTGCGGTTATCAATAGAGCGGCCGGATGTCTAGGGTAACATCCGGCCGCAATTCAGTTTGGGGTGCCCCGAAGCGAGCCAGCATCTGGCAGGGCTGGAGGCGTTATAGCTTGTGGGGACACTTATATGGATTCGCGCAGAGGCTGGCAATAGTGTAAAAAGACTAGCAGTTTTGGTTTGCATGTATCCCCTTTGTTTCTATGCAGTTGTACGCCTTCCCGGCACGCAAATCTTTATACTCTTCGGTGCCGCCGCTGGGCCAGTCAATCACCA
This sequence comes from Acidobacteria bacterium 13_2_20CM_2_57_6, assembly GCA_001917435.1. Lineage (GTDB taxonomy): Bacteria > Acidobacteriota > Terriglobia > Acidiferrales > UBA7541 > Acidiferrum. The sequence continues at coordinate 26,941 of MNEA01000143.1, read as the reverse complement.
CGCGATCGATTTTTTCCCGCGAGCCGAGGCCGAAAGTTACCGGCAATTCGGATTGCGAAAGATAGCTGGAACCGCCACGGACGATCCTCGATTGCGTTTGCCCTTCGAGGAAAATGCGGACAACGGCGCCGATCGCATCGCGATTCGATTTTATTCCCTGCAGGTGAAATCGAATACTGCTGGAGCGCGCCTCTTGATCGTTGCGGTACAAATAGGCCGGACCGTTGTTGGTGGTCATCAGGATGTCCAGGTCGCCGTCGCGGTCAAAATCTGCGTAGGCAAGGCCGCGGCCGACTTTTGGAGATTCGAAACCACCACCAACCTGGCCGGCAACGTCGCGGAATATTCCGCCGCCAGAATTCAGAAAAACCTGGGGCGGCTGCGCGTATCCGACGTTGCCGCGGATGTTGCGGACGGTTTCATCAATATGACCGTTGGCGACGGCGAGGTCCAGAGCGCCGTCGAGATCGATGTCGAGGAAAATGCAGCCAAATCCGAGAGTGTTCCTGGAGGCCGCGCCGATGCCGGAGGGAATGGATACGTCGTCGAAAACTCCTGGCGCTGTGGCGCGATAGAGGCCGATCATTTCGTTGTCGAAATTGGTGATCGCAATGCCGGCCTTGCCAGAACCATCGAAGTCTCCCGTGTCGACGCCCATCCCGGCGCGGGCTTTTCCTTCGGTACTGAACGCCAGGCCGGCTTCGACGGCGACATCCTTGAATTTACCGTTGCGCAGATTGCGGTACAGCTTGTTAGGTTGCGTGTCGTTGGCGACGAGCAGGTCCGGCCAGCCGTCCCGATCGTAGTCGAACATTGCCACGCCGAGAGATTTTGAACTACTGTCAAAGATGCCGCTGGTGGCGGTGACGTCTTCGAAAGTTCCGTTACCGCGATTATGGAAGAGCCAGCAAGTATCGCCGCGATACGCTTCAGGCGTGCAATAGGATTTGTGCGAGCCGTCGAGGCTGCAAAAAACATCGTGCTCGGGAGACCAGCGCACATAATTGCAGACGAAAAGATCAAGCAAGCCGTCGCGGTCGTAATCAAACCACAGAGCGGAAGTGCTGAAGCCTTGATGTCCGAGGAGGCCGCTGGAACGCGTGGCGTCCACAAAAGTTCCTTTGCCGGTGTTGCGAAAGAGCCGGCTCTGGCCGACGCAAGTGATGAAGATGTCGGGGAAGCCATCGTTGTTGTAATCGCCGACGGCCACGCCCATTCCGTAGAGCTCGACATCGAGGCTCGCGCTGCGCGTTACGTCGGTGAATGTGCCGTTGCGATTGTTGCGGTAAAGCCGAAGAGTGGAACGCTGTCGTTTGTGGCCGGGCCAGTCCATACCGTTGATCAGAAGGATGTCCTGCCAGCCGTCGTTGTCGTAGTCGAGGAATGCGCAGCCCGAGCCCAAGGTCTCTGGGAGCAACTTGCCGCCATACGCGCCGCTGTTGTGATGAAAAGTGATTCCCGCCGCGTTTGTAACGTCGGTGAGGCGGAATCCAAGGGAAGATGCGGGATTCACAAATGCCCAGACTGGAGCGGCTGCGGTGGTTAGTCCTGCGCTGATGGTTGAGAGAAGAAAATCGCGCCGGTTCACGGCAAGTTCACCAGACCGCTTCGAATCGCGTATACAACCAGCTCCGCCGTCTTGTGAATTCCGAGTGTGTCCATGATATTGGCGCGGTGAACAGCGACGGTATTCACGCTCAGATTTAACTCAGCGGCGATTTCCTTGTTCGATTTGCCCGCCACGATGTGTTGCAGAATTTCGAGTTCGCGTGGCGTCAAGCCGCCGCCGCGCTCACCTTTGAGCGCGTCCGGGCGGGAGACTTGCGGGTCAAGCACGGTCATGCCGGCAGCGACACTCTTCACCGCGCTAACGAGATCGAGATCCATGGCGTTTTTTAATACGTAGCCGCGCGCGCCCGCCTCCAGCGCCTGGCTCACCAGAGTTTCCTCGGAATGCATGCTAAGCATCAGAATGCCGGCTTCCGAAAATTTTTCCAGGATTCTTCGAGTCGCTTCGATGCCGCTCAGCTCGGGCATGGCACAGTCCATCACGATAACCCTGGGGCGCAATTCGCAGGCTAGGCGGACGGCTTCTTTGCCATCGCTGGCTTCACCGACGACTGAGATTTGCGGGTCATCTTCCAGCATGCGTCGAAATCCACGGCGGACCAGAGCGTGATCGTCGGCGAGCAGAACCGTTATCTTAGGCGCCATTGGCATCCACTCTGATTCGAGGAATCTGCAAACGGACTTTGGTCCCGCCCTGCGGATGCGGGGAGATCACCAGCGTGCCGCCGATTAATTCGGCTCGTTCCCGCATGGCCACCAGGCCGATCCCGCGTTGAGACTTTTCTGCGACGAAGCCCTTGCCATGATCTTCCACTTCAAGCTCCAAGGAATCCGAAGAGAATCTCAGCGAGATCCACGCATCGCTGGCGCCGGAATGCCGGCTGACGTTGTTTAGGGCTTCCTGCAATACGCGATAGATGTGCACGCCGGCGCTGGTTTCGACAGGAAACGGCTGCCCTGTCTTCTCGTAGTGAAGCCTGAGACCTGTTTGGCGGCTCACTGTGGGAATATACCAGTCGAGAGTGCTTTCCAAACCGGCTTCTTCGAGCAATACAGGGTGAAGGGCTTGGGAGAGCGTCCGGATATTGTTTAGTGTCGATTGCGCGATCTCTTGCACTTCTTTCAGATCTTCCCGCAGTGGCGAACCTTCCAGGGCGTGCTTGCCGGCGCGGCCCAGCATCGAACCAATCGCCGTCAAGACCTGGCCGAATTCATCGTGGAGTTCGCGGGAAATATGACGAAGCGTGGATTCCTGCGTTGAGATCAACTTTTGGGCGAGATCGCTGCGCTGTTCAGAAAGCTCGGCGAGGCGCGCAAAAATCTGGCGATTGCTGCGAATGAGGTACAAGCTCGTCAGAACAATGGCGATGAGCGTTGCCGCCAGGAAAATATAGAGCTGGCGCTGCACGCCATCGTAAATCTGGGCGATGCGCGCGGCTGCTTGCTCCTCGCCTTCGTTGTTTTCGATGAGCAGCCGCGAAACCGCAGTGCTGAGGGCTTGCTGGCGGGCTTGGAGGGACAGGCGAATCTGCTCACGCGCTTCCGCATCTTTGCCGTTCTGCGCCAGCGCGAACATGCGGTTTACGGCGTCCCAGAACTGCACCACCGATTGAGAGAGATAGCGCCGCTGGTCAGGCGTGCGATTCGCAACGGCGAAGCTCTCTTCGAGTTTCAAGCCGGCATCCAGGTCCTGGTGAATGCGTTCGAATTGAGCAGTCCATGCGGTAAGCGGATAGGGTTCATTGGTGTCCAGCATGTCGCGCATAGCCAGCGCGATGGAGTTGAGGTCGTTCTGGACACGCAACAATTGCAACGAGTCTTTCCGGTTGCGATCCACCATCTCACTTTGAAGCTTTCGCAGACCGGCGAGCTGAACAGTGATGTACGAAGCGTAGGCCAGCACGGCGGCCAGCGTGATCACTAGTCCCAAGAGCAGCCCGTTCGTGGGTGAACGTTGCGAAGATGCGCCACTCTGCACGGGCTAAGAATACCTCAGGCCGCGGTCTGCCGGCCCAACAGCAACACAAGGCAAAGCAAGACAATTGCGCCAGTCAGAGGCACCAGCAACCCTATGCGCAAGCTACCGGAGTATTTAGAGACAGCGCCGATCAAGCCAGGGCCAGCCGATCCTCCGAGAGAAGCAAGCGCAAAGAGGATGCCTCCGATTTTCTTCGCGGCTGCTCCATACCATCGCGAGAGCCACGCGATGTAAATGGGGTAGACACTCGCACATCCCAATCCGGCCACAAAAACTGCCGCCGTGGCTACCGGGAGCGATCTAGATGCAATCAGCAACGTCGTAGCTGCGGCCGCCAGGCTCAGAGCGCCCAGTACTATTTTTCTTTCGGCCAGATGGCGTAGAAACAGAGGCGCGGCGGCGCGGCCGGAGGTGAGGCCGGCATAGAAAAACATCGGCGCCAGTGTGGTCATGCCTGTTATGCCGTTCGCCAGACGCTTGGCGTACTCCGCGGACCAAATGCCAACACCGTTTTCCATCGCAACATAAATGAAAAACATAGCGGCCAGCGCCATCGTGACTCCAAACCCAATCGAGGCGGACGCCGCACCAGCCGTATTCGCATCGTTGTGGTGTTTCTGTACGCCGAAAGAAGCGAACAACAGGCCCAAGACGAGAACCCCACCGAACACCGCCGTTCCCGCCAGCAAAATACCAAGCCCATCGCGTTTCAGTGCCAGAGCAATCAGAGGGGAACAGATCATTGCTCCAGCGCCCCACGCGAAATTGAGCTGGTTCAAGAGCGAGGCGCTCTTGGCTCCTCCCAATTCCGCAACGAAGAGATTTGTTCCTGGCGTGATTAACCCGTAGCCCAAACCGAAGGCCGCGGTTGCGGTCAGAGCTACTACGTGTTTGTCCGCATTAAGGCACGCTAAACCTCCGCCCATGAGCGCATACCCCATGACCAAAGCGGGGCGGTATCCCCACCACCCGGCAATCGCGCTGGATGCCAGAGTTCCCCCTAACGCGGCTAGAAATTGAACTGAGGAAAAGAGGCCGGCCTGACCGTCGTCGAGAGACCATCTGCGGATAAAGATAGGCAGCATCGGGCCGACGATCGTAGTTGCAATTCCGCTCAGGACGAAGCCCGCGAAGAGCAGGATGAGCAAGTTGCGATGTCCTTGCGTTTCTGCTATGGCTGAGTTTTGATCGGTCATTGGTAATCAGCCATTGTGAGGTACGCTGTCCCCGCAAGCAACTTGACGCTTCTCGAAATCCCTCTGCCTGCGATTCGAAAGTTCGATACTCTTTAGCCTTTGCCGATGCGGAGGGTAAAACATTCATGATTGAGGTCGGCCTCGTAGGGTTCGGTCTCGCGGGCCGCGCGTTTCATGCCCCGGTGATTCGCGCGGTGCCAGGTTTGCATCTTGCCGCGATCGTGCAGCGCAGCGGCAATGAAGCGGCGGAAAAATATCCTGATGTCCGAATCTTGCGGAGCCTAGACGAATTGCTCGCGATGCCGGAGATTCGCGTCACCGTAATTGCCACTCCCAATGAGACGCACTACCCCTTCGCACGGCAATGTCTTGAGGCGGGCCGCGACGTGCTTGTCGATAAGCCGTTCACGACAACTCTCGAAGAAGCCGAACAGCTCGTACAGCTTGCGAAAAAAACAGGTCGCCTTCTAACCGTCTATCACAACCGCCGCTTTGACGGTGATTTCCAAGCTATCCGGCAGGTTGTCGAGGCCGGGACGTTGGGGCACATCGTCCGTTTCGAAACGACGTACGACCGTTATCGCCCGCAGCTCAAGCCCGGAGCATGGCGAGAGGCCGCGCGCCCGGGCAGCGGAATTCTGTTCGACATCGCGCCACACCTGATCGATCACGCGCTGGTTCTTTTCGGTCTGCCGGAAGCCGTAACGGCCGACGTTCGAATCGAACGTGAAAACGCCGCAGCCGATGATGCTTTTGATATTACGCTCCACTATCCAAAGAGCCTGCGCGCGGTTCTTCGAACCAGCATCCTCGCTGCTGCGCCACGTCCACGCTTTGTTTTGCTGGGAACTCAAGGCAGTTTTGTGAAGCAAGCATTTGATCCGCAAGAGATGAATCTTCGCCGCGGCTACATTCCGGCGGACAAGCCCTGGGGATATGAACCGGAAGAGAATTGGGGTGTGCTCACGATTCCCAAAGGAGATGGGTTCGAACAGCGGCGCATTCCTTCGGCCAACTGCGACTACCGCGATTACTATGCGAATGCCCGCGACGCCCTCCTAGGGCGCACGGCGCCGGCCGTGACTCCCCAATATGCTTTGGACGTCATGCGCATGCTCGAGCTGGCGCGCGCGAGCAGCGCGAAACGGTGCACGATTCCGTGGTGACGACCGAAGTTTTGTTCGAATCACACTTTTCAGCGAGCATCGAAGGACTTCCGCGTATAATCTGTTCTCTCTGAGGGAGAAGGAGTGGGCCGCAGCTCATGACCATCGAACTGGCACCTTCGATTCTTTCCGCAAACTTCGCGCGGCTTGCTGAAGACGCGAAAGCGGCACTGGACGGCGGTGGAACAGTGCTCCACGTTGACGTGATGGACGGCCACTTCGTGCCGAATATCACGATTGGGCCACTGGTTGTGGCTTCCCTCAGGAAAGCACTCCCGGAAGCGATCCTCGATTGCCACCTGATGATTGAAAATCCCGATGAATTCATTCCTGCTTTTGCGGCGGCCGGTGCGAGCTGGATCTCGGTGCACCAGGAAGCGTGCGTGCACCTTCACCGCACGCTGCAGCTTATCGAGTCATACGGGTGCAAGCCTGCGGTTGTCCTGAACCCCGCTACGCCCGTGCACATGGTGGATGAAGTGTTGGACATGGCGCACCACGTTTTGATCATGTCTGTGAATCCGGGATTTGGCGCGCAGAAATTTATTCCCGGCGCGCTCCATAAAGTTAAGACTCTCGCCGAAGTGCGTGAATCGCTGGGACTGTCTTTCCGGATCGAAATCGATGGCGGGGTGGCGCTTGATACGGTAGGCGACATTGTGCGCGCCGGGGCGGAGCTGCTGGTTGCCGGCAACGCCGTATTCGGCAAGGGCGACATCCGGGAAAACGCGAAGAGATTATTGGAAGCGGCACGAGCCGCCACACTTACCCGCGCTTGACCCTCTCTGCTGTCGCCCCATTCTCGCGACGACAACTCCGCCGAAGTGGGACGCCACAAGGCTCTTCGTTAGGCGACGGTGACGTCGGGGCTGAGGTAAACGTCCTGAATGGCGTTGAGGAGCTGGACGCCTTCCTTCATGGGGCGCTGGAACGCTTTGCGGCCGGAGATGAGACCCGTGCCGCCAGCGCGCTTGTTGATAACCGCAGTGGTGACGGCTTCCTCGAAATCGTTTGCTCCGGAAGCGCCGCCACTGTTGATCAGGCCAGCGCGGCCCATGTAGCAGTTGGCGACCTGATAGCGCGTCAGGTCGATGGGATGATCGCTGCAAAGGTCCGTGTAGATGCGCTTGTCAAATTTGCCATAGCTGGAATCACCCATGTTGAGGGCCTGGTAACCGCCGTTATTTTCCGGGAGCTTTTGCTTGATGATGTCCGCCTCGATGGTCACGCCGAGATGGTTGGCTTGGCCGGTGAGGTCGGCGGAGACGTGATAGTCCTTGTCCTTCTTAAACGCGCTGTTGCGCAGGTAGCACCAAAGAACAGTGGCCATGCCAAGTTCATGGGCGTGCGCGAAAGCCTGGCTGATCTCGACGATCTGACGCGTGCTTTGGTCGGAGCCGAAATAGATGGTGGCGCCAACGGCGGCAGCGCCCATGTCGTAGGCCTGCTGAACGGTGCCGAAGAGCACCTGGTCGAAGCGATTGGGAAAGGTGAGCAGCTCATTGTGATTGATTTTCACAATGAATGGGATTTTGTGGGCGTACTTGCGCGCGACGGAGCCGAGAACACCGAACGTGGAAGCAACGGCGTTGCAGCCGCCTTCGATGGCGAGCTTGATGATGTTGCCGCCGTCGAAATAATCGGGATTCTTGGCGAAGCTTGCGCCGCCGGAATGCTCGATGCCCTGGTCCACGGGAAGAATGGAAAGATAGCCCGTGCCGCTGAGCCGGCCGTGGCCGAACATGCGCTGGAGATTTGTAAGCACGCGGAGGTTGCGATCGGTCGCAGCGTAGACGCGATCGACAAAATCCGGACCGGGAAGATGCAAGCGCTCCTTCGCGATTTTCGGCGATTTAAATCCCAGCAGGGAATCAGCTTTTGCGCCGAGATAGGTTTCAATTTTTCCAGAGATTGCAGTGGTCGCCATTTCTTTTTCCTCGTTTTCCCGCATGCCCGCAAAGCGGACAGCTATTCTCGGATGCCTCTTGAAAGTATTCCTCCGGCAGCCGCATCCACCAGCCACAGCAGCCTGCCGTTCTTTGGATCGATCAATTGCGCCGGCATTTGCTCCGGTTCATACGGTCCTTCCAACACACCCTTCAGTGCCAGCGCCTTATCCGCGCCAGCGACCATGAAAATTACCAGCGCCGCGCTGTTCACAGCAGGCGCCGTCAGCGTAACGCGCTCGGCGAAAAGCTTGCCCACCCAGTTGCGCACCACCAGCCGACCATTATCCCGCAAAGCTTTCGTTCCGGGAAAGAGGGAAAGCGTGTGCCCTTCGTTTCCCATGCCGAGAAGGACAAGGTCAAACGGGGGAGCATCTCCGGAGGCCAGATGGAAGTGGGAATGCAACTCCTTTTGGTATTCCAGGGCGGCTTGCTCAGTGTCCGGGTTCTCGGCCTTGATACGATGCACTTGTTCCGGTTTCAGCGGAGCTTTGGAGATCATGGCCTCCGACGCCATGCGGAAATTGCTGTCGGGATGAGTGGGCTCCACGTGGCGCTCATCGCCGAAGAACAGTTGTATCTTGTTCCAAGGAAGCTGCGCCCGGAACGCATCGCTGACTAGGAGCGCATACAGGGTTTTCGGAGTGGAGCCGCCGGCGAGGCACACACTAAAAGAGCTGTTGGCCTTCGTCGCGGCGTTCGCAGACTTGATGAATTCTTCCGCGGCATGCTTGGCGATTGCGGCGGCGTCTTCGAGGATTCGCACGTCGACGTTGGCGCGAGAGTCCGTCATGCGATGACGCTGGCCTTCACAGCAACTTCCGTTTCTCGATCCAAACCCGCAACTCTCACGTGATGATTCCGGCCCTGTCCGGCAAGGCGGCGCGGCCGCGCTTGTCGACTTCCTCTTCACCTGGGCGGCGCCATGAGCGGCCATCTCTTTCAAGCAGTTCCTCGGCTTCAATGGGTCCCCATGAGCCTGCCGCATAATTGGGGAATCCACGCGCGGGCAAAGCGTGCCACACGTCAAGGATCGGTTGAATCACACTCCAGCCTGCTTCGACCATGTCCGCGCGCTGGAAGAGCGTGGCATCGCCAGCCATGCAATCGCGCAGGAGTCGTTCGTAGCCGGTGCTGTGCTCAGCGCCGAAATACGTGCAGTAGTCGAAATCCATATTCACAAGACCGAGTTTCATTACTGAGCCGGGAACTTTCGCGCCGAAACTCAAGGAGATGCCTTCGTCAGGCTGAATGTGAATGACCAGGCGATTGGTTTCGAGATTCTTAACCGTGGTGTTGCGAAAAAGTACGAAGGGCGTGCGGCGGAACTGGATGATGATCTCGGTCATGCGCTTGGCGAGGCGCTTGCCGGTGCGGAGGTAGAAGGGCACGCCGGCCCATCGCCAGTTATCGATCAATAGTTTCAGGGCGACGAACGTTTCCGTATTTGAATCGGGAGCCACTTCGGGCTCGCTGCGGTAACCCACGACACGCTGGCCGTCGATCATCCCGGCACCATACTGGCCGCGGACCATATTGGTGAGAACTTCTTCCGGATCGAGCGGCTGAATGGCGTGGAGCACTTCCGCTTGCTTGTTGCGTACTTCATCGGCATCGAAGGAAATTGGCGGTTCCATGGCGGTCATAGTAAGAAGTTGAAAAAGATGGTTCGGCACCATGTCGCGCAGCGCGCCCGCGGTTTCATAAAAGCCGCCACGATGCTCGACTCCGACGGTTTCCGCCGCAGTGATCTGAACGTGGTCGACGTAATTGCGGTTCCACAGCGGCTCGATGATGTTGTTGGAAAAACGGAAGACCATGACGTTTTGCACGGTCTCTTTGCCGAGATAGTGATCGATGCGGTAGATCTGTTTTTCGGTCAGGACCTCCTGCAATTCGTGATTGAGCTTCTTCGCGGATTCCAGATCGTGTCCAAAAGGCTTTTCGATAATCACGCGCGCCCAGTGGCCACTTTCTTCCTTGGACAAGCAGCACTGGGCCAGCATTTTAGCGATGGAGGAAAAAAACCGAGGCGCGACCGCGAGGTAAAAAAAGCGATTGCCGAGAGTGTTGTGCTTTTTGTCGGCTTCGCTGATTTGCTGTTCCAGACGCTGGTAGGCTTCCGCGTCTTGGAAATCACCTTTGACGTAGTAAATGCGCTCGACCATCCAGTCCCAGAGCTTCGCATCGAGCGGCGCGGAGGTGAACTTGGGGATTTCTTCGGCCAGCATCTTTCGAAAGCTGGCGGTGTCAAAGTCATTTCCGGCAAAGCCCACGATGGCGAACTGTTTGGGCAGCACATCGTCTTGCGCGAGATTGCAGAGCGCGGGGATGAGTTTGCGCTTGGTGAGATCGCCCGTGGCGCCAAATATGACCATCACGCATGGGGATGGCGTGGGGTTCATGTCCGAATGGTTCACGCTCATGAGAGAGGTTTCCTGTCTTCAGCCGTCGAATAGCTGCCGAAATGCTTAGTGGCCCGATTTCTTTTCGACGTGTCCGCCGAATTGGAAGCGCATCGCGGACAGAACCTTGGCCGCAAAATCATCCTCGCCGCGCGACGTGAACCTTTGGAACAAAGACGCCGTCAGTACCGGCGCGGGGGCGGTCGATTCGATGGCGGCGAGAATCGTCCAGCGTCCTTCCCCGGAATCGGAGACGCGGCCGGAAAAGCGCTCGAGCGTCGGTTGTTCGAGGAGGGAAATGGCGGTCAAGTCGAGGAGCCACGACGCGACGACGCTGCCGCGGCGCCACACTTCCGTGATGTCGGCGAGATTGAAGTCATACTGATAGTGCTCAGGATTGCGCAGGGGCGTAGTCTCAGCGTCGGCTTCGCGATGAGATTTGCCGGCATTGGCGTGCTTGAGAATGTTCAAGCCTTCCGCATAAGCCGCCATCAGACCGTATTCGATGCCGTTGTGAACCATCTTGACAAAATGGCCGGCGCCGGAGGGGCCGCAGTGGAGATAACCTTCTTCGGCCGTTCCGCCTACTTTGTCTCGTCCGGGCGTGCGGTCAACGTTGCCGCGGCCGGGCGCTAGCGTTTTGAAAATCGTATCGAGGCGCTTTACCACGCTCGTTTCGCCGCCGATCATCTGGCAATAGCCGCGCTCAAGCCCCCAGACGCCGCCGCTCGTTCCCACATCGCAATAGTGAATCCCTTTGGAGGAGAGTTCCTTGGCGCGGCGGATGTCGTCGATGTAATACGAATTTCCTCCGTCGATGACCACGTCATCCTTTTCGAGCTTGCCGACCAGATCGTGAAGCGTCGCATCGACAACCGCTGCTGGAACCATGAGCCAGATCGCCCGCGGCTTCTGTAGCTTCTTGACAAAATCATCGAGCGAAGCCGAGCCGGTCGCTCCTTCGCCTTCCAATTGCTTTACGGAATCCGCGCTGCGGTCGTAGACAATGCATTTGTGGCCGTTCTTTTGCAGACGCCGGACCATATTAGCGCCCATTCTTCCCAGCCCGATCATCCCCAGTTGCATCGTCCGCGCTCCTCAGACTTCTAAAAGCTAGAAAAGTTGAAGGCAATTCTACGCGATTGCTTTTTGCACGGCTTTGCTCAAGGTGGCCAACCCCGCCTTCAGATTCTTTCCGAGATGCACGCGCAGGGCGCGGCGGCCACGTTCGGAGAGAACGGCAAAATCGCCTCTGGCCTGCGCGGCCTTGACGATACCGAAAGTGTATTTCTGCCCCGGCACGGGCAGATCGCTGGCGCCGTCACAAGTGATCTGCAGAAAAACGCCGCTGTTCGGCCCGCCTTTGTAGGCCTGCCCGGTAGAGTGCAGAAAGCGCGGACCGAAACCAAGGACTGTGGCGACTTTTTTCTTATCACGCACAGCATGCCGCAAGCCCTGCAACCCTTTTTCATTTTCCACATTCATCGTGATGTAGCCGAGGACTGCAAAGTAATCGCCTGCGCCGAGCCGCGAAATATGGGCCCTCACAACGTCAGCAAGGTTGGGACCGTGTACAGCCGCAACGTTTTTTTCGTCGGCGTAGAGCCTGATGCCGCTCGCTTCGAAAAACGGGACTTCCGGAGGGAGGCTTCCGGTAGCTTCGTACTGGGTAGTGAGCTTGCGCGTCTCGATTTTGCTGGCCTCGACGTCAGGTTGATTGAACGCGTTGATTCCGATAATCGAACCGGCCACGGCAGTGGCGATTTCCCAGCGAAAAAATTCCTGCCCGAGATTGTAGATATTTGGCAACGTAATGCGCACGACTGGATGTCCCGCTTTTTCAAGCGCCTCAACTGCGGCATCCTGGGCCTTATTAGGTTTCGATGCGAGCCGCAGATAGGCAAAGACCCGATCGTTGCCATACCCGGCTGGCTTGGCGAGGCGCTCGCGATCCACGGGAATGATGCCTTTGCCGACCTTTCCTGTAGATTCCGCGATTAATTGCTCGAGCCACGCTCCGAGGTCAAAAATCCCAGGCGAGGTGATGATGGTGAGTTTGTCGCGGCCTTGGTTCGCGGCGACGCCGAGAATGGCACCGAGAATCACACCGGGATTGACGTCGGCGGCTGAAGTCGCGCCGCAAGCCTGAACCATCTCTTTGGCGTTCGGCAGGAATTTCGCGACGTCGAGGCCCATCACAGCGGCGGGGACCATGCCGAAATTGGAAAGTGCGGAAAACCGTCCTCCGATGCTCGGCACGCCAAAAAAAATCTTACGGAATTTGTCGGCTTCCGCCACTTGCTGCATCTTCGAGCCCGGGTCGGTAATCGCGATGAAGCGGTTGCCCGCTTCCTTTTCTCCCACCTTGGCCTTGATGCGCTCAAAGAAATACTGTTTGTAGATATTTGGCTCCAGCGTGCTCCCCGATTTACTGGAGACGATGCAAATCGTGCTCCTGAGATCGACCTTTGCTTCGATGGCTTTGATTTGCGCGGGATCGGTGGAGTCCAGCACGTGAAGCTCGGGGAATCCCTTGATCTTCCCAAAAGTCATGCGCAGAACTTCCGGACATAAGCTGGAGCCGCCCATGCCGAGCAGAAGCGCATGCTTGAAACGCGCCTTCTTTACGTCCGCCGCAGTCTTCTTCAGAACTTCAAGATGCGCGAGCTGCTCGTCGACGATGGTGAGCCAGCCTAGCCAATTGCTTTCGTCCGTACCCGTCCAGAGCGAAGCGTCCCGCTCCCAAAGGCGCGCTACTTTATTGTTTTTTTTCCAGTCCTCGATGCATGCGGCGATCGCACCTGCAAGCGGGCCGGGTAACGTGTAGGTCTGGCGGTTTAGGCTCACGCGGGGACACCTGCAGTCTTGCTCACCGCACCCAACAGGGTCTTGAAAGCGTCCGAAAAGAGTTTGACGCCGTCAACCATCAGCTTGTCCGTTACTTCTTTCATGGAAATCCCGGCTTTCGCTAGATCGGCCATGGTCTTGGCGGCGCCCTCCACGTTTTCCGTCAGGCTGGGGCGAAGCTTTCCGTGATCGCGGAAGGAATCAAATGTCGCCGGCGGAATGGTGTCCACGGTGTCTGCGCCGATTAGCTCTTCCACATAGATTACGTCGCGGTATCTCGGATTCTTGGTGCTGGTGCTGGCCCACAGAAGGCGCTGCGTCTGCGCGCCCTTGGCGGCCAGAGCCTTCCAACGCGGGCCACCGAAGAGTTCTTCATACTTCTTGTAAGTAAGCCGAGCGTTGGCTATTGCCACTTTTCCCTGGAGGTTTTCGAACAGAGCCTTCTGCGCCTCGTCCGTCGTGGTCTTCAGTTTTTCATCGAGTTTGCTGTCAACGAGCGTATCAATGCGACTGACGAAAAAGCTGGCGACACTCGCGATGTGGCTGACATCTTGCCCCTTTGCGGCGCGGGCCTCGAGAGCAGAAAGAAACGCTTCCGCAACCTGTTCGTATGCCGACTGCGCGAAAAGCAACGTGATATTGATGTTGATGCCGTCTTCGAGAGCCTGGCGTATAGCGGGAAGTCCCTGGGGCGTGCCGGGGATCTTGATCATGACGTTCGGGCGATCCACGGCCTTCCACAGGCGCCGAGCTTCCGCGAGCGAAGCGTTGGTATCGAAGCCAAGAAACGGGGAAACTTCCAGACTGACGTAACCGTCGCGCCGTTTCGTTTCCGCGTAAACCGGCTTGAAGATATCGCACGCGTCCTGCACGTCGCGAATTGCGATTTCCTCAAAGATGCCGTTGGCGTCGAGCTTTTTCGCCTCCGCTGAATTCAGAATATCGTTGTAGAGATTGCTGCCGGCGATCGCTTTCTCGAAAATGGCGGGATTCGAGGTCATTCCACGCAGCCCGTCGCTATCAATGTATTTTTTCAATCCGCCGCCGATCAGCAGATCTCTGCGGATGTAATCCATCCAGGGAGATTGCCCGTATGCCAGCAGTCCCTTCAGCGGATTCGTTGCTCCGCCTGTCGAAATGCCTGGAATCGTCCTTGTTGTGGTCATGCTAATTCTCCTTGCACCTCAGAAAGACCCAAAACTCTATTGTACGCCCCGGGACCGCTAGTCTAATCCCTTCTACGCTTTCCTTCCCGCGGCAAAGTTCGCCTCCAGCGCTCTCACTTTGCCCAGGCGCCGCACATGCCGTTCTTCGTTCGTAAATTTTGCACCCAGGAACGCCTTCACCAAGTCTTCCGCAAGCTTCACGCCGATCACGCGGGAGCCGAGCACCAGCACGTTGATGTCATCGTGCTCCACGCCCTGATGCGCCGAGTATGTGTCATGGCACATACCCGCGCGAATTCCGGGCAGCTTGTTTGCGGCTACGCTCGCCCCCACACCGCTGCCACAAATCAGCACGCCTCGCTCCGCCTTGCCATCCAGCACGGCGCGGCCCACCGCTTCGGCGAAGTCCGGATAGTCCGAAGGATTTTCATTGAAGGCGCCGACGTCCAGGACCTCGTGTCCCAGTGAGCGCAATAGGTCGCCCGTGGCCACCTTCAGTTGAAATCCTGCGTGGTCCGAGCCAATGACGAGCTTCATCGCCGGCTCACTTTCCCAGGACTTCTTTTGCCGCCGCTATCACATTGTCCGCGCTAAACCCAAATTTCTTTAGCAGGTCCTTCAACGGAGCTGACGCGCCGAAACTCCGCATGCCGATGATTTTGCCTTTCGGGCCGGTGTAACGTTCCCATCCGAATGTGGAAGCCATTTCTACGGAAACGCGCGCGGTCACAGTCGCAGGAAGAACGCTCTCCTTATACGACGCGTCCTGCCGCTCAAACAATTCCCACGAGGGCATGCTCACGACTCTTGCCTCGATTCCCTCAGCCTTCAGCTTTTCGTAAGCATCCACACATAGCGAGACTTCGCTTCCGCTGGCCATCAAGAGTACGTCCGGTTTTCCACCAGCCGCGTCCGCCAGAACGTAAGCGCCTTTTGCCACGCCCGCCGCAGGCGCGTACTTCGTGCGGTCAAAGGTTGGCACGGCCTGCCGCGTCAGCACCAATGTAGAAGGTCCGTGGGTGTGCTGCAGGATCACCTTGTAGGCTTCCACCACTTCATTGGCATCACCCGGTCGCAGGATCAGCATGTTGGGCATCGCGCGCAAAGATGCCAGCTGCTCGATGGGCTGGTGTGTGGGTCCATCTTCGCCCACGCCGATCGAATCGTGCGTAAAAATGTAAATCGCCGGAATTTCCATCAGCGCACCCAGCCGCATGCTGGGTCGCATGTAGTCGCTGAAATTGAAAAATGTGGCGCTGAAGGCGCGCAGCTTTGACACTGTCATGCCATTTACGATCGCACCCATGGCGTGTTCCCGCACGCCGAAGTGGACGTTGCGCCCGCGATACTGATTGGGGTAGAACTCTCCGGCTCCGTCGAACGTTAAGTTTGTTTTGTTGGACTTGGCCAGATCTGCCGAGCCGCCGATGAGCCAGGGAATATTCTTGGCGAGCGCATTCAAGGTCTTGCCAGAGGATTCGCGTGTTGCGATGCCCTTGGGATCGGCCGGGAAGCTTGGCAAATCCTTGTCCCAGGCCTCGGGCAATTGTCCGCTCCACATGCGGTTCAGTTGATCGGCAAGCTGCGCAAACTCTTTCTTGTACTCCTCGAATTTCGCTTTCCAAGCCGCGCGCGCTTCTGCGCCGCGCTTCCCAACGCCATTTTTCAACTGATCGTAAACGCCCTCGGGTACGAGAAACTTAGCGTCTTCCGGCCAGCCGTAGTTCTGCTTGACCAGCTTGACTTCCGCCTCGCCAAGCGGCTCGCCATGCGCTTCATAGGAATCCTGTTTGTGCGGAGATCCATACCCGATGTGGCTGTCCACGACAATGAGCGTGGGCCGGTCGTTCGTTTTCGAGAAAACCTCATACGCTCGGCCGAGCATGCGCAGGTCGTTTGCATCGTGTACGCGGGTTACATTCCAGCCATAACCCACGAAGCGTGTCATCACGTCTTCGCTAAAGGACCACTCGGCCGGACCGTCCAACGTCACTCGATTGTTATCGTAAATCCAGCAAAGATTCGACAGTTTCAGATGGCCCGCAAGCGAAGCTGCTTCGCACGCCACACCTTCCATCAAATCACCATCGCCGCAAATTGCGTAGACGTTGAAATTGACAATATCGAAGCCCGGGCGATTGAAATTTTCACCCAGCCACTTGCTGGCAATCGCCATTCCGACGCTGTTGCCGGCTCCTTGGCCCAACGGCCCCGTGGTGGTCTCCACTCCTGTGGTGAGGTGTGATTCGGGATGTCCGGGAGTCCGGCTGTCAATCTGCCGGAAGCGCTTGATCTCCTCGATAGGCACGGCGGCGTCCTTCGTCACTTCGCCTTTAGCATTGACGGCCCGCACTCCCGCGAGGTGCAGCGTGGCATAGAGCAGCATCGATGCATGGCCAGCCGACAAAACAAAGCGGTCGCGGTTCGGCCAGGTGGGGTCGGCGGGATCGTAGCGCAAGAATTTTTGCCAAAGTTCGTAGACCACGGGCGCCAGGCCCATCGGCGCTCCCGGGTGCCCCGAATTTGCCTGTTGCACCGCATCAATCGCCAGAGTTCGGATGGTATTGATGCTTAGCAGGTCAGGGTCCAGCTGACTTTTCGGCTGACTCACATTGGCTCCTGTCGCGGGCAGGAGGGCACCCGCAGCTCAAGGTCAGATTTTAGATGCGCCGCGCTACTGAACGGGTTAGGAGATTTTACGACAAAATGAAACGACCTGCTCGTTCGGAGGTGGAATTAACGATTTACCGCACCCTGGCGAGAAATCGCATCGGTAGAGCGGCCCACTTTGAGGGAGCATTCTAACTATTTCCTAAGAGGAGTCCTGGTATATGAAATCAGAACGCTTAGCCCTGAATGATGATATTGTTGCGAACTGCATAGCGAACTAGTTCCGTGATCGAGTGAAAGTCCAGCTTCAGCATAATGTTGGCGCGGTGGGTCTCCGCTGTCTTCACGCTAATTCCCAGGAAGCCGGCAATTTCCTTGTTGCTCTTACCCTCGGCGAGAAGCTGCAGTATTTCGCGTTCTCGCGGAGTCAATCGGCCTCGTGAAGACCGGCCGAACGACGAGCCGTCCGAGCCAACTGCGCCTGAGGCGGCCTCCGAGACGCGTGGAGATAAGTAGGGTTTATGCCGGCGAAGAGCATCGACGGCGGCGATGAGGTTGCGGTCCGCATCGTCCTTGAGAATATAACCGTGAGCGCCAGCTTCCAAAACCTCCTGGACCAGCACTTCAGAGTCATGCATGGTCAAAATAAGGACTTCTGTCTGGGGAGAGAGCTTACGAATCTGGCGCGTGGCTTCAACTCCGTTCAAGAGTGGCATACCGATGTCGAGCACGGCGACGTCGGGCTTGAGCTGACCAGCCTTCTCCACCGCCTCGCGGCCATTGGCAGCTTCGGCGCAGACCTGCCAGCCGGCCTTGGACTCAAGAAGCGCGCGGAGTCCTGTCCGCACGACCTGATGGTCATCGGCTATGAGAATGCGAACCCGCATTGGAAACCTCGGATTTCAAAGGCAGGCAAACCCATACGGTGGTCCCGGATGAGCTGGATTTTATCTCAAGTTTTCCGCCAAGCTGTGGGATTCGTTCGCGCATGCCGAGAATCCCGACGCCCAAACGAGTTGCAGAGCCGTTCCCAGGCTCGACGGCTTCCTTGCCCATCCCGCGTCCTCGATCGCTGATCTCGAGGTTGACGCAAGTGGAATCGCCGCGCAACTGAATCTTGGCCGTTTGTGCGCCAGAGTGTCGCTGGATGTTTGCCAAGCTTTCCTGGACGATGCGGAATAGCGCGGTCTCTGCTTCCTGCGACAGACGGCCAAATCCGGCCTGCACGTCCAATTCCAGTTTGATCCCGCTTCGTTCACTAAATCCCTCGGCGTACTCTTTCACTGCGGAAACTAAACCCAGCTCGTCTAGTAGTGGTGGATGTAACAGATAGGAAAGGGTCCGGATCTCCCGGGACATTTCCGCGAGCACACGCCTCGCCTCTGCCAGTGAATGGCGCGAGCGCTCGTCGAGGGACGTCAAAGAACGCGTCGCTTGCGCAAGATTCAAATTCACTGCGAGGACGCTTTGGGCCAGGCTGTCATGGAGTTCGCGGCCGAGGCGACGTCGCTCTTCGTCCTGCAGTTGCAGCAAGCGCGTGGAAAGCTGATGGAGCGCCTCTTCGGCCTGTTTGCGCTCGGTGATGTTCGTAAACGTGTTGATTACTGCGGAAACGGACCCGTCCGCCGCAAATTGTGGCAGCGCATTTCCCAGAGTCCAAAGAACTTCGTTTGAACCTTTGCAGCGCCAGCCGATCACTTCATTTTGAATCGACTCCCGCATCTCTATTGCGCGCGGACCGGGCCGCATCGAAAACGGAATCTCGGTTCCGTCTTCGCGCACTGAAATCAAGTCAAGCTGCGAAGAGTTCTTTCCCTTGGCCTCCTCGAGGCTAATCCCGAACATTTGTTGAGCGGCCTGATTCGCAAACTGAATTTCTGCATTCGGTCCATGTAAGATGACCCCCACGTGGAAATCTCGAACCAGAGTCCGAAAACGCTCTTCGCTGGCGCGTAGTGCTTCCTCGGCTTGTTTGCGAGTGGTGATGTCCCGAACGATGACCAGGGCACAGCGCTTTCCGTCCAATTCAATCAGGGTCCCGGAAAACTGAGCGATGCGGCTCTCCCCTGACTTCGTCACGCAAACAAACTCCTCATCCCTGACTTCCGACTCTTTTTGGAGTTTCGCCATGACCTCTGTCCGGCGACCAGGGTCCTTCCACAGGTTCATTTCCAACGGTGTTCGTCCGAGAGTCTCATCGTGCGTATAACCGGTAAGGCGGGTAAAACTGTCATTG
>MNEA01000143.1:0-7726 GCA_001917435.1 Acidobacteria bacterium 13_2_20CM_2_57_6 | reverse complement strand
CCATAAAAAGGACCAGCAGAGGAATGAGAATTGGCAGGACCTGAGATACGACGATCGTGCGAAATCGAGAGCTCACTGTACGGGGGCACGGATTCTTCTTCGCGGTTCCAGGTGCCGGCGATGACAGTCGCAAACAAGTAGGGCGCGCACCAGATGACGTCGGTCCAAACCGCACCGGCCCGGGACGTGTACGGAGCAAGAAGAAAGATAAGTTCCGAGACTCCAGCGACGAGAAAAATGCCGGTCATCCTGCCAAAGAAGGCCCGAATGGAATCCTTTGTGTCCGTCAAGGCACTAATCAAGAACCCTGAGGCAAGCGCAGCGTCGCGAATGAATTGCAGGCGACTGATTCTGAGAACCATCTGCGGCCCTTCGGCCTCCCATCGGGAGGGGATATAGAAGAAATACAGGTAGGCAGTCAGCGCCACGACTCCAATCTGGGCAAAGTCCAATACCTGCTGCCAATCGATTGCTCCCGACTCATTGTCAGGGCGCGGAAGCAACATCATGACTGCAGGAGTCACCCACAGGAGGAAAGGATGTCAGAAGGCCAGGGAGTTAAAGATGATGCATGTGCGAAGCACTGATAATAGGTCTCCAGTGCTTGCGCAGCAAAGGCCAGGAAGAACGCCGCGGCCAGAAGCATCCAGAGTTGACGCAGGTAGGCCGAGGATCGCCTAGCTACATAAACCAAACAGAAGATAGCCCAGAGGATGATCGCGGTCTGCAAGAGATCCGAGAACAGGAGACTGGTCGCCGGCTGAGAGACCCTTTCAACAACAAAGGAAAGCGCTCCGGTCAGGAAACCGGCAACTGAGAAGGCGAGCCAGGAGAACTTGCCAAACGGACGCACGGGGGACCCCACGATCTAGCTTCAGTCTATGTCGAGTCAACCCTCGTAAACAATCGCAACGGATGCATTTAACACTGTCAAGAAACACTCGAAGAATTACCTTTGGTCCGCGAGCGATCATGTTTGACTTGTCCGCTCGATGATCCTGCCTCAACATGAACTGGAGGATGGGCGAAAACAGGTCCAGCGCATGACAGCCATTCTTGAAATCCACGATCTCCACGTTTCGTATCGCTCCAGCGGCAGCGAGCTGTCCCCGGCTCTAAAAGGCGTCAGTTTTCGCCTAATGCCAGGCGAGATCATGGGCGTCCTCGGCGAATCCGGATCCGGGAAAAGCACGCTCGCTGGATCGCTTGTGCGGCTGCTTCCCGGCAATGCACTCGTTACAGGGGGGACCGTGCAGTTCGAAGGGAAGGATCTTCTGCAAGCAAACCCTGACGAACTACAAGCTATCCGCGGCCGCCACATTTCGCTCATTTTCCAGGAGCCGTCGCTTGCCCTGCACCCAACCATACGCGTCGGCGAACAGGTTCGTCAGGTACTGGCCGCCCACGGATCCCGGGGGAAAAGGACGCTCAATGAACGGACCCGTCAGATTTTCGCGGAGATTTTTCCTGAAGAAACAGACCGCATTTCGCGCTCCTACCCGCACCAGCTTAGTGGAGGGCAACGCCAGCGTGTTCTAATCGCTCAAGCGATCGCCTGCGGCCCATCCGTAGTCGTTGCCGATGAGCCGACAGCCTCGCTGGATCCCACCACCCAAATGGAAATTCTAGGGGTGTTTCGAAGGCTCAGGGAAAGATTGGGTCTCGCGATGATTTTCATCACGCACAACCCTGCTTTGCTTTCCGACTTTGCCGACCACGTGCTGGTTCTTTATGCCGGGGAGGTCGCTGAGTGCGGTCCGGCCGAAAGCGTGCTTGGCTTGCCCCGGCATCCTTATACCAAGGCTCTGTTTCAGTCCACTCCTGCAGTTTCCGGTAAGCCCGGAACTGGTCGTAAAGCAAAACTGCCGGTGATCCTTGGTGATTCTTCACGGTCTTCATTGCCCATCCGGGGATGCTGCTTCGAACCGAGGTGTACAGAACGCATGGAGATCTGCAAAGAGCGTGAGCCCTCACCGGCAAACCTGAGTGTGTCTCACACGGTTTCCTGTTTTAAGTATGAAAGTTGAAGCCACCGCCACAGGCAAAAACGTGCACCCACTCTTGAAGGTTGAAAACCTGGTGAAGCGATACACGAAGCGGAGCCTCGCTGGCACTCCAGAGGAGTTGCTCGCTCTGGACAGCGTGTCCTTCACAATTTCTCCGGGGACCACGCTTGCAGTTGTCGGAGAGTCAGGATCGGGCAAGAGTACGCTGGCGAACTGTCTCGCCTGCCTGGAATCTCCCACTTCGGGAAACATTTGGTTCGAAGGAAAAGACATCGTGAAGCTGGAGGAGCGTGCATGCCGTCAAGTTCGCCGGCAAATCCAGCTTATATTTCAAGATCCCGCAAGCTCTTTGAATCCGAGATGGAGTGCGTTCGAGGTACTAGTTGAGCCGTTGATTCTGCAGCGCAAATTTAATCGCGAAGAAATAAAAAAGCGCGTTAATTACTGGCTCGGACGGGTCGGTCTTTCCCAAGACATTGTGGGACGGTCCCCCATGGAGTTGAGTGGCGGCCAGCGCCAGAGGCTGGCTATCGCCCGCGCGTTGACGCTCGAGCCCAAACTCTTGATTCTGGATGAGGCGCTCTCGGCTCTCGATTGTTCTGTGCAAGCGCAAATCGCCAATCTTCTGATGGAGTTGCAAGGCTCCCTGGGAATGACGTATCTGTTCATCACCCACGACCTGGCCATGGCTGCTCACTTCGCTGACGAGATCGCCGTTATGGACCGCGGCCGAATCGTTGAGCAGGGACCCCCGAATAAGATCTTCATTCAACCTGAACAGGAAACTACGCGTCGTCTCCTGGCGGCAGTTCCTAGAATCGGGCGCGGAGACCAGTCCGCGCTGGAGCGATGATGCGTTATCTGGTGCGCAGGCTCGGTCATGCCTTTTTCTTATTGGCTGGCGCGTCCGTACTCGCCTTCCTTTTTACGGCGCTGGCTCCGGGAACCTACTTTGACGAAATGCGTCTGAACCCACAGATTGCTCCAGAGACCGTGGCCGCGCTGCGGGCTCAATACGGTGTCGACAAGCCGCTTCCTCTTCGCTACGCGTCCTGGCTGAATTCCGTGCTTCACGGCGACATGGGATTCTCTTTCGCCTATAACGGGCCCGTTGCACCACTTCTGGTGGTTCGTGCGCGGAACACGTTGCTACTGACGATCACATCCACGTTGTTCGCCTGGGCCATCGCTCTGCCTCTCGGAGTATGGAGCGCGGAGCGTCTTGGTCGACTGTCGGACCGCTTGCTCTCCTGGGGAACTGCCGTGCTTCTCGTAATTCCCGACCTGGCGCTTGCTCTTGGACTCTTAATCGTCGCGGTAAGGAGTGGATCGTTTCCCACGGGAGGGATGGCTTCCGTCGACTTTGAAACCCTATCGCCGGCCAATAAACTGCGCGATCTAGCCTTGCATATGATTCTGCCCGTAACGGCCCTTGTGCTGTCAACCCTGCCGCTGCTGGTTCGCCACGTTCGCGCAAGCGTTGCTGATGTGCTCGACGCTCCGTTTCTTCTGGCGGCATTGGGGCATGGCATTCCGAAACGCACGCTTCTATATCGCTACGCGCTTCCGGCCGCCGCGAATCCTCTCATCTCTCTGTTTGGTTTTAGCATAGGTGTATTGTTGAGTGGATCGCTGCTCATTGAAGTCGTGATGAGCTGGCCGGGGCTCGGACCGCTGTTATTGGAGGCCATACTGGCGCGCGATCTATACGTAGTCATCGGAGGCATGCTATTCTCGACATTTTTCCTGGTCGGAGGAAATCTGTTTGCCGACATGCTCCTCTATTGGGCTGATCCCCGAATCCGGGCTGAGAGCAACGCACGATGAGAGTGCGTCGCGTTCTTACGAGATGGCTGGTCACCCTTGGCGTGCTACACGGAATTGTGGGTTTTGCGGGTTTCTTCGCTCCGTATGATCCCGTGGAGCAAGATCGCAAAAGCCCGTATTTACCACCCATGCGGTTTCATCTCATAGATGGTCAAGGGCATTTCCACGCGCGGCCTTTTGTCTATGCGCTGAAATTGCGCGAAGGCTCGTTCGACAGGTATGTGGAAAACACAACGGAACCTCAGCCCGTAAGGTTTTTTATGAAGGGGGCTCGCTACCGCTTGTTGGGATTCCTGCCATGCCGAAGGCACCTTTTCGGCCTCGAGAACACACGAATCTACCTTCTCGGCACCGATGCTTATGGCCGCGACCAGCTCTCAAGACTACTCTTCGGTGGACAGGTGTCTCTGCTCGCTGGCCTTCTAGGGGCAGGAATCACCTTGAGCATCGGCTTGTGCATTGGCGCCGTGGCAGGATCTTTCGGTGGATGGAGAGATAGTTTGCTCATGCGCCTTGCCGAGCTTTTTATGGCGTTGCCTTGGCTGTACGTCCTTTTCGCGATACGCGCTTTCCTGCCGCTGGCCGTAAGCCCACTTAGAGCTTTCTTTTTGATCATCACTGTTATTGGAATAGTGGGTTGGGCCCGGCCGGCGCGGCTTGTTCGCGGAGTCGTACTCAGCGCCAAGGAACGGGACTTCGTCCGCGCGGCACGGGGCTTCGGAGCAACCCATGGATACTTGTTCCGGCGGCATATTCTGCCGGAAACTTCCAGCGTGCTTTTGACACAAGCAGCGATTCTGATACCACAGTATGTGCTGGCGGAGATGACCCTCTCATTTCTCGGCTTGGGTGTCCCAGAGCCGGTGCCAAGTTGGGGAAATCTTCTCTCAAGCCTTCAGCAATACAGCGTTTTAGTCTCTTACTGGTGGATATATTTGCCCGCGCTGGCAATGGTGCCGTTCTTCCTAGGATACTTGGGTCTGGCGAGCTCGTTGCAGGAGCGAGGAGCGGCATACAAGATAGAATCGAGAATCTGGGGAATCTAACGTGAAAAGAGTGACAGCAAATCTCAAATGCTGCTGGATCTGCCCGACCGTGCTCCTGTCGCTTTTCGTGTTTGTCGGCCCCCCGGCGATTGCCTTTCCACAGGAGAAAATTACAAAAGAAGAATTACTCGTGCTCCCAGGGGAAGTGGGCAGGCCAGGAGGGCGCCTCGTCGTGTCGCTCCGCGGCGAACCGAAGACCTTGAATCCCTTGATTGCCGCTGACGCGCGATCCCGTGAAGTCATTGGCGTAATGCAGGCCGACCTCGTCCATATCAACCGCGCGAGGCAACAAACGGAACCTGCGTTAGCCAAGTCCTGGAAGATCTCGCCAGACGGCCTCTCATACACAATCGTGCTCCGGCAGGGCTTGAAATTTTCCGACGGGCAGCCGCTGGATGCGGATGATGTGCTTTTCACCTTCCGTGTCTACCTCGACGAAAACGTACACGCTCCGCAGCGCGATCTCTTGATTGTTAGCGGAAAACCGATCACCGTGCGCAAGGCGGACGCGCATACCGTCGTCTTTCAATTGGCGAAGACTTACGGCGTCGGCGAAAGGCTGTTCGATGGCTTGGCAATCCTTCCCCGGCATCTCCTCGAAAAACCCTACCAAGAGGGGAAGCTGGGGCAGAGTGGATCATTGGCCACGGCTGCGGATCAATGGGCGGGGCTCGGCCCGTTCCGGTTGAAAGAGTACGTTGCCGGGCAACGATTAGTGCTTGAGCGCAATCCTTACTATTGGAAATCGGACGCTCAAGGCAATCGACTGCCTTACGTGGATGAGCTCGTATTTCTATTCGTGCCAAACGCAGATGCCCAGGTCCTGAAGTTCCAGTCGGGTGAAACGGATATGATCAGCCAGTTGGGTGCGGAAAATTTCTCCGTATTATCGCGACAGCAGCGCGGGTATACCATGACGGACGCCGGACCCGGCCTGGAGTACAACTTTCTCTTCTTCAATCTGAATGACGCCGGCGAAAAAACATCGCCGGAGATGCAGCGGAAACAAAAATGGTTCCGCGAAGTGAAGTTCCGGCAAGCGGTTTCCGCTGCCGTGGATCGCGAAGCGATCGTTCGTCTCGTCTACCAGGGGCGCGGCGCCGCCCTATGGGGCCTGGTCGCACCCGGCAATCGCCGATGGGGAAATGAAAAACTCCCGCATCCCGCGTGGTCCTTCGAGCGCGCACGCGCACTACTCAAGGAGGCCGGCTTTTCCTGGAGCAATGGTCCCAACGGAGAATCAACGCTCCTGGATTCAGACGGGAAGCCCGTGGAATTCTCCATCCTCACCAGCTCTTCGAACGCGGACCGCGCCAAGATGGCGGCGCTCATGCAGGACGACTTGAAGCAGCTCGGAATGCGCGTCCAGGTTGTGCCGCTCGAGTCTCGCTCTCTCCTCGATCGTGTCACGCAGAGCAGGGACTACGATGCCTGTATCATGGGGATAGCCAGCTATGATGCGGACCCGAATTCAGATATCAGCGTCTGGCTATCGAGCGGCGGATTGCACTTATGGAATCCCTCGCAGGCGCATCCCGCCACTCCATGGGAAGCCGAAATCGACCGCCTGATTGAGGAACAAATGTCCGCGCGCACTTTCGAACAGCGGAAGAAGCTCTATGACCGCGCGCAGGAGATCCTCGCTGAAAATCAGCCGATGATATTCCTGGCGAGTCCGAACATTCTTGCAGGCGCGAAGAATTCCATCGGCAATTTCCGTCCCGCCGTCCTGGAACCTTACGTACTCTGGAACGTGGAGCAGCTCTATCTCAAGAATGGGACGGAGAATGCGACTCGATGAGCCCCTCGTTGACCAAGGCCAAGAAGCCGCCGGCCGCGTGGAACGACACACGCCTCGTCAAAGCATGTCTCGCAGGTGATGAGGATGCGTGGGCGTCGCTCATCGACAAGTATAAGGCACTTATTTACTCAATCCCCGTGAAATACGGATTGTCGCGGCAGGAAGCCGCGGACGTATTTCAAGCAACCTGTACGGAGCTTCTCGTGCGTCTGCCCGAATTGCGCGAGCCGCGCGCGCTGCCCAAGTGGCTGATGCAAGTGGCGCACCACGAATCTTACCGGTGGAAGCGGTATAGTCAGCGCGTGGTGAGCCGCGATGGGGAGACAGATCTTGCGGAGCCTGCAACGCCCGCGATCGCCGATAATCTGGTTCAGCAGACACAGGAAGAGCAAATGCTGCGAGAGGCCATGGCGATGCTGACGCCACAATGTCGTCGTCTGGTCGAGCTCTTGTTCTTTGAAACTCCCTCGCGGCCGTACACGGAAGTTGCGGCGGAACTTGGCCTGGCTGTCGGCTCTATTGGATTTACACGCCAGAAATGTCTCGAGCGGCTGCGCGCGCAACTCGAACAACTGGGTTTTGGCTGATGCCCGCAACTCAAAAGAAAAACTCTACGGACTCCTTGATCGCCGAGCTGGGGCAATTATCGAGCGAATCAGCCCGCCGCAAGTTCCTTGTCCAACACAAGACCCTGCTTCGTCAGGATATTGTCGAGCGTCTCGCCCAACTGGTCTGGGAAAAGGTTCGCATAAGCAGACAAGAAGCGTTCCACCTGGCCGAGGCCGCCGTGCTCATCGCGAAGCGTCTGCGTCGCAAAGAAGCTTTGGCGCTTGGCTTGCGTGCAATGGCCAACGCTCTCTATTCCTCTGGGGATAATCGCGCTGCCATCGAGCATCATCAGCAAGCTATCCGGCTTTATGAATCGTTGGGCAATTGGAACGAAGCCGCGCGAACTTTAAGCGGTTCTATCCAACCGATGATCCTGGTGGGGGAGTACGACCAGGCATTTCAGGCCGCGGAGCGTGCTAAGGAGATATTTACTCGTC
>MNEA01000155.1 GCA_001917435.1 Acidobacteria bacterium 13_2_20CM_2_57_6 | reverse complement strand
GCGCAACCCATCCACAAGTTGGGTTCGAGACAGTTTGTCCCCAGCAGGCTTCCGTTGGAGAGGTATTGCGGCGCAATGAGCGCGCAGACGGCGCTGAGGAGGAGGGCGTAACGGCGTCCTCCCAGTTCGCGGGCAATTGCGGCAGTCTGTACGATCAACAGGGAGGAGGCCAGTGCCGGGATAAAGCGAATGCTGCGCAGGGAGTCACCCAGCAGGGCGCGGCAGATGTGGATCAGGAAAGGGATGAGCGGGGGCTGGTCGACGTATCCCCACGCAAGGTGATCACCGCAGGACATGTAATCGAATTCGTCGCGGAAGTAGCCGTAGCGATTGTTGAAGTAGAGATGCAATAGAAAATTCGCGACTGCAAGGAGCACAACAATCAACATTCCATCTGCGAGAAAGGATGCCTTTTCGTTTTCAAGAGCGGGAGCCGGTTCAGCACTGATATTCATTTGGGCATCCGCAGATACGCACGCGCTCTGAAAACGTTCCATTCCTCCAATTTGCTCATGGCAGCGTGAAGGAGATCACATAGTCGCCTTGCTTGGTTCCAAGCTTTCCGTGGCCGCCGGCGGCAATCACCAGATACTGCTTGCCCTTCAGGGTGTAAGTCATCGGCGTAGCTTGTCCGCCCGCGGGAAGATCGTATTTCCACAGCTCTCTGCCAGTCTCCGAATCAAACGCGCGCAAGCCGTTGTCCATCGTCGCTGCCGTGAACACCAGCCCGCCCGCCGTCGCCATTGGTCCACCGAGCGTGATCGTTCCCGTGTTCATCCCCGGAATAAAACTGCCGAGCGGCACGTCCCAAACTTTTTTTCCCTCGAAGAGATCCACGGCCGCTACAGTCCCCCAGGGCGGCGCATTGCAGGGAAGTCCGCTCGGCGCCAGCAGCGGGGTGCGAAACATGGCGAAGGGTGCGCCCGTCTGCCGCGCGAATTCACCGTGCAGCCGGTCGAGATCGCTCGCGTTCTTTCGCGCTTCCGCAAGTTCGTCCTTCGGGATGAGCTTAACGAAAATCGGCAAACGGTTCGTGTCCACGAACAGCAAGTGCCGTTGCGGGTCGTACGCGGCGCTGCCCCAGTTCACGCCGCCGACGTTACTCGGGAAGACCAGCGTGCCTTGCAAGCTCGGCGGCGTAAAGATTTCTCCGGTTCGCGCGGCTCTGATTTTCTCCGTACACCATTGTTTCTCTTCAGCGTCTTTCCCCCAAGCGTCCTCGGGCGATAATTTTTCCGGAACCAGCGAAATCGTTGACGCCGGCTGCGTCGGCCAGGCCTCTTCTCCGGGGATATCGCTTTTCGGCACCGGACGTTCTTGGATAGGCAAGAACGGCGCACCCGTCAGCCGGTTCAGGACGAACACGCGGCCCATCTTCGTTGTGATCGCGACCGCAAGTGTCCCGCCTTTCCAGGTAAACAGAGTTGGTTGACACGCTACGTCGTAATCCCACAGGTCGTGATGTACCACCTGGAATCCCCACACAAACTCGCCCGTGCTCGCTCGCAACGCCACCACGGAATTCGCCCACTTGTTGTCGCCTTTTCGGAAACCACCAAAGTAGTCCGGGCTCGCGCTCCCCGTGGGGATGAACACGAGGTCGTGCTCGGCGTCTACCGAGATAGTTGACCACGCATTGCCCGCGCCGGTCCGGGGCGAGGTCTGATAAGCCCACGGCGCGATGGGATCCCATGTCCAGCGGAGATTGCCCGTGCGGACATCGAAGGCGCGAACAATGCCGCGCTCCACGGTCACAGCGCGACAAGGCTTCCCAGTGGCTCCGTCCAAGGCGATTAGGCGCGCGTCGAGGGTCCCGATGAAAACTCGAAGGGCGCAAGGCGCGCCCGCCTTTGCATGGGAATCACGCCATGCGGATACGCCTCGCGACGTCACTTCCGATGCGCCGTAAGGCAATTCAAGCTTCGGGTCAAATTCCCACAATTTGGCGCCAGTCTCCGCATTCAAAGCAATCACGTGATCGTACGGAGTGCTCAGGAAGAGTTTGCTATCAACCAGTATGGCCGTAGCCTCAAACGCCGCCTTTTTGTCCAGCTCCTCATCATGAGGCAGCGCCCCGGTTCGAAACGTCCACGCCACCTTAAGCTGCCCAACGTTGCTCCGATCAATCTGCGCCGCAGGGGAATAGCGCGTGCCTCCGCGATCGTTGCCATAATTGGGCCAACCAGCATCCGGTTTGCCTTGCGCGAAGGAACCAGATGCCGGCAATAGGAACAGCAAGATGGGAACAGTGCGGGAGAGGTGTGCGTTTTTCATGGCAAGAAGGAATAGCGCGAACAGAGTGGGACGCGCAACACCTCCGGGATAAATGGGCTTGGACCGGGGACGAACGGGCCAATCCGTTGCCGCACGGCGTTTTTACGTGGGCTTGCAGTGAAACATTTTGTCCGTTGGGCCGTCTCTACCCATAGCTATCTATAGGAGCGGCCTTGAACAAGCCCAAAAACGACCTCCTCCAAGGCACCCTGGCCATGCTCGTCCTCAAGACTCTCGCTCGGGGCCCCACGCACGGTTACGGCATCACCCTTCATATCCAGATGGTTTCAAAGGACTTCCTGCGCGTTGAGGAAGGCTCGCTCTATCCCGCACTTCACCGCATGGAGCAGGATGGATGGATCAGCGCGGAGTGGGGCACGACGGAAAACAGCCGCCGCGCACGCTACTATCGCCTCACTTCTGCTGGTCGCAAGCAGCTTGCCGAGGAAGAAAAGAACTGGGAGCGCCTCACTCAGGCTGTTGCCCAGGTTCTCCGATTCGCGTGAAGGGGAGGTGTCCTGTGTCTTTCATTGCTCGTCTGAAGGGCCTGCTGCGAAGCAGACGACTGGACCGTGAACTCGACGAAGAGCTGCGTTCTCACCTCGAGATGCGCACCGCGGACAACCTTGCCGCAGGAATGTCTCCCGAGAATGCCCGTTACGAAGCGCAAAGGCGCTTCGGCAACACCACCCTCCTCAAGGAAGACACTCGCGCCGTCGACATCATTGGCTGGCTCGACGAGTGCGCTCGCGATTTTCGTTACGCGCTCCGCGTGCTGCAACGCAGCCCGGGCTTCACCGCCGTCGCTATCCTCACGCTCGCTCTCGGCATCGGCGCAAACACCGCTGTTTTTTCGGTCATCAATTCCGTTCTCCTCGGCCCACTTCCGTACCACGTTCCAGGCGGCCTGGTAATGGTCTGGGAATCCAATTCGCAACACCCCAATCCTCATAACACGGTTTCTCCTCCGAATTTCTTCGATTGGCAAAGCCGAAGCACAGTTTTCTCCAGCATGGCTTATATCGCCGACGTGCGGAACAATCTCACTGGAAATGGCGAGCCCGAGGAAGTTGTCGTCCAGGCTGTCTCCGCGAATTTCTTTTCCTTGCTCGGCGTCAATCCTATCCTTGGTCCGGGTTTCACTACCGAGAATGGTAAAGCTGGCCACGACAACGTCGTCATTCTCGATTACGGCCTTTGGAAAGAACGATTCGCTGGCGATCCAGCGATTGTCGGTAAATCCATTCTTCTCAATGGAAAGCCTCAGACCGTTGTTGGCGTCGCGCCTCAGAATTTCAACTGGTTCATCAAAGACAGCTCTCTCACCGGCGCAAAGCCTCGCATATGGTCTCCGTTTGTCTTCCCGCAATCGTTTCACGATCATAAGCAAATTGGCCGTTTCCTGACCGTGGTTGCGCGCCTGAAACAGGGGGTTACCCATTCGCAGGCGCAGGCCGAAATGAGCGCCATCGCCGCGCAACTGGAACACGAGTATCCCGATTTTGACGGACACTGGGGCGTCAACGTTGTCCCCCTGCGCGATCAGATTTCCGGCCAACTCCGTCCTGCCCTGCTGATTTTGTTCGGCGCCGTTGCGTTCGTCTTGTTGATTGCGTGCGCGAATGTTTCCAGCCTGCTTCTGGCGCGTGCCGCCAGCCGTGAGCGTGAAATCGCCGTTCGAACCGCCATCGGCGCCAGCCGTTGGCGCATCGCTCGTCAATTGCTGATGGAAAGCTTGCTGCTTGCCCTGATCGGCGGAGGAATCGGCGTCACGCTCACCGTCGTGGGTACGAACGCGCTCCTCGCCGCAAGCCCGCGAAATCTTCTCGATCTCACTTCTGTCTCCATTGACCTTCGCCTCCTGGCATTTGCCGCTGGCGCCACCTTGTTGGCAGGCTTGCTCTTTGGCTTCCTGCCCTCGTATATGTCGGCGCATTCGCAAATCGCCCAGACTCTTAGAGAGGGCGGGCGCGGCGCGTCTCCCGGAAAGCGCAGTGGCTTCGCCAGAAGCGCATTCGTTGTCGCGCAATTGAGCCTTGCACTCGTCCTTCTCGCCGGCTCCGGATTGCTGATTCGCAGCTTTGTCAAGCTGGTCGGCGTCAATCCGGGGTTTGATACGGGCCACCTGTTAACCTTCAAGGTGACCCTTCCACAATCCAAGTACGCCAAAGATCCACTGCTGATGGCTTTCTTCCGACAGTTGCTCACTCGCATCAGCACCGTTCCCGGCGTCCGCTCTGCCACTATGGAGAGTTTTCCTCCTCTCATGGGATTGGGTTCGGCCACGGGTGTCCACATCCTGAGCCAGCCACAGCAGTCGCTGATGGATCTTCCCGTCGCAAATGTCCGCGTCGTCGGCCCGGACTACTTTTCCACCATGAGTATCCCTTTGCGTTCCGGACGTCTCTTCACCGAGCAGGAGATGGCGGAGGAAAAGCATGTGACCATCGTGAATCAAGCCTTCGTAGACAAATACATGAACGGGCTAAACCCTCTTGGACAGAAAGCGGCCATCTACATGAAGAGTTTTCAAGAAAACGAGCTGAAGCCATCGGAGATTATTGGCGTCGTCGGCGACGTTCGAGCAATGGGACTCGATGTTGCCGCGGAGCCATCCGTCTATTGGCCTTATCCCGAACTCGTCATGTCGGGAATGACCATTCTAGTGCGCACATCCAACGACCCTTTGGCTGTGGTCTCCGGAATACTCGCTGAGCTCCAACAGTTGGATCGCGAACAGCCCATGGCTTCCATCGTCACCATGGACCAGCTTCTCGCCGATTCGCTTTCCCGCGCGCACTTTACCATGCTTCTTCTGGGACTTTTTGCAACTTTCGCTCTGGTTCTTGCTGCTGTAGGCACCTATGGATTGATCGCCTACAGCGTCACACAGCGCATCCAGGAACTCGGCATCCGCATCGCCCTTGGAGCGCAGCGCCGCGATGTCCTCCGCCTTGTCCTGGGTCAGGGAACGCGTTTGACACTCCTTGGACTTGCCTTGGGCATAGCCGCCGCGCTCGGGATTACTCGTCTTATGACCAGCCTGCTTTTCGGCACCAGCCCCACGGACCCGCTCACGTTTGCCGGCGTCGCAGGCCTCCTCGTATTTGTCGCACTGCTGGCGTGCTTCATCCCCGCGCGCCGGGCAACGCGAATTGACCCTATCGTCGCTCTCCGCTATGAATGAATCGTTTCAGCTGGCGCAACCATAGCGTTCTGCGGTCTACCGCTGCGCACTGTTTCAGGAGAGTCTCAGAAGTTCCGGTCGCTGCGTCACGTAGCGCCGCGACCAGCGAAGTTCCGTGTTGTCGTGAAGCATCACTTTATACTCGCCGTGGAACCACGGCAGTAGCTCACGGATGGCGTCAAGCCGCACCAGCGTTCCCCGGTTGATGCGCACGAATACCTTGGGATCAAGCAAATTCTGCAGTGCGTCGAGGGTGCTTCGCAGCGTATGTGTTTTCTTCCCGCAATGCAGCAGAACATAGTTGCGGTCTGCTTCCACCCAGGAGATTTCCTTCACCGGAACGAAGATTCCTCGCGAATCTTCCTGAACCAGTAAGCGATCGGGAAGAGTCTTCTCGCGCTGCAGCTGGTCCAGCATCGCGTCCAGGCGGGAAGCGAATCCGTCGGCCGATTGCTCATGCTGAGCTCTTGCCCGCTGGAGCGCTTCACGAAACCGTTCTTCGCTGACGGGTTTGAGCAGATAGTCGAAAGCGTGCACTTCAAACGCCCGCAGCGCAAACTTGTCATGAGCCGTAATGAAAATGACCCGCGGAAGCGGAATTTTCGCCGCGTTGAGCGATTGAATTACGCCAAAACCATCCATCCCGGGCATTTGTACATCAAGAAAAACCAGATCTGGCCGCTGCTTTCGGATTGCCGCCACGGCCGCCTCGCCACCGTCAGCTTCGCCTGCAATCTCCACAGCTGACTCCTGGCGCAGCAGCCGAAGAATCTTGCGGCGTGCAGGCGCTTCGTCGTCAACGATGAGAACGCGGAGTGGAGACTGCGAATTCATTCGGAAGCTTGGGAAATTTGCGCCGAAGTGTGTAAGGGAACGCGGAGAGTCACTTCTGCTCCTCCGCTGGGCCGGTTCGAGATCAGGAATTGTTGGCGATCGCCATACAAATGCGCCAGCCGGTCCCTGATGTTCGAAAGTCCGACGCCGCGGCCGAATATAGCTGAAGAATCAGTTTCTCCGAGCCCGCAACCACTGTCCAAAACTTGCAAAACAAGGCTGCCATCTTCGCGGTGTGCAGCGACGGACAACTCGATCGGTCCGTTTCCGGACTTCATTCCATGGCGCAGCGAATTTTCCAGCAGCGGCTGCAGAACGAGTTGCGGCACTAGGGTGTCATTCAACGATGGGTCGATAGCGTAAGACACTTGCAATTTGTTCTCGAAGCGCTTCTGCATCAGGTCGAGATACAAGCGCGCAATTTCCAGTTCTTCCGCGAGGGGAATCTCATGCGTTCGCGAAGCCTGCAGCGTGAGGCGCAGCAGGTCGCCCAGCTGCGTGATCATCGCGTCCGCGGCCCGAACGTCTTCGTACATGACGGAAGAAATTGTGTTCAAGGTGTTGAAGAGAAAGTGAGGTTGCAATTGCAAACGCAGATTTTCCAATTGCGCCTGCGCCAGCTCAGTCTGCAGTTTGGCGGCGGCAAGCTGCTGGGCCTGCGCGATTCGTAGCCTCTCAAAGTAGTAGTAAACGACCACGAACACGGTATAGCTGATCAAGTCGTTAGAGAGTTCCATCGGATACCGATAGAACATAATCCCGTAATCGTAAGGACCCTGGCCGAGAAGGGGGAAAATATAATGACGGCTCAGGGCCATGATGCTGGTATGAACTGCAGAAAACGCGACAGCTCCGGCGAGATGCTTCGCCGCAAGCAGTAGCCAGCCTTTTTTCTCGAATAGATAAATTCGAGCGAATCGAAGGACAAGTGGTAAGAGGACGAGGACCGAATATACTCCCGTCCCCTCTTCGAGCAGACGCCGCGCAAGTGTCCCCTCGTGTCCGCGGGCAAGGTCGTCCAGGTACCTGTAGCTGAACGACAAAAAGCCAAGGGCCGTGAAGAGAAGGAAGAACAGTTCCCAGCTAAACGGCCGGGGTTGACTTGAGTTGCGCGGCATTGTTTTCCCTTTGCCCATTATTGGAACTCGGCGGAAAGATTATGCGCCGAATAAGGCAAGGCGGAAAGCCCTGGGAAAGGGCTACCTCCGGCAGGAATCGACCATCAGTGGCGGCGCGTGCGGGAAAAATCGATGGAGCTGATCAGCGTAACTGCTACCAGAAGAACGAGGGCAGCCAGAAGAGCGAAGATAATCACGGGTAGTCTCCCAGGGACTTAGATGAAAAAAGGGCAGGTTTGATACCAAGCAAACTTCCAGCGTTTTCAATAGGTTGCAATTCAAGAGGTGGGAAGAGAAGTCGCCAAAAACGGACAACCGTTAGCTACATTTTACAGCAAACAAGTACTGCAACTAGCGCTCTCCTGAGCCCCAAGCGGTCTCTCGGTCACAGCCAGCCGTGCAACCAGTTCTTAGCTCTTGCTCAGCCGGATTGACCCGTCACCCGTGTGGATCGTCAGCGGCTGGCCGCCGCCATTCATCTTGCCGTGAATCTGCGAGTTGCTGAACGTTCCTTCCACGGTGACCGGGACCCCTAGGCTGATGTGTCCGTCGCCCGTGCTGGCGTCAATATTCGTTTGGAAGTCGGCCGGCAGGACCAAGTCCACGCTTCCGTCACCCGTGCGAATTGTCCAGCTCGTCGCCATCTTGGATCCCGGCAGAACCCGCGTGTCCACGCTGCCGTCGCCCGTTTTCACATTGAGCGCATCAAACCGGCCAGCGATCCGAATGTGCCCATCGCCGGAGTCAGCCTCCACCTTGCCGTCCAGGTCGCGGGCTTCAATCGAGCCGTCTCCCGTGCGCAGCCGCATATCCCCTTTAAGGTTTTCGACCGTAATGCTGCCGTCGTTCGTGTGCAGATCGATCGTGCCGCTCAGCGAATTGGCCTTCACCGACCCATCGCCCGTATGGACGTTGATCGTGCCATTGATGGACTCAGCCTGTACGGCCCCATCGCCGGTTTCCACTTGGAGATCGGCCTCGCGTGGCATGCGAACTTCAATGTACAAACGCCGCGAATTATGGCCAAAGGAGAAGCCCCAATGGCCGGTGACGCGCACCGTCAACTCCACCTTGTCGCCGTCTTGATGAGCGTCCACGCGCAAAGTCTTGCCCAGTTCGTAGCCCTGGTACTCGGCGCGAAATTCGACCTGTTTCGCATCGCCCGAGGTGACCCGCACGCCGCCGTCATTGGTTTCCACGCGCACGTTGGCGCGTCCAGACACGGCAAAAGACTTGGTGACTTCCTCGGCACTGGCTGCGACCGCGGAAGCGCCCAGCAGGGCCGCGCAGGCAATTCCCATCCGGATAACAGCCGAGCGGTGGAGAAGCAAGTTCATATCCAATACCCTCCGTAATATGGCGTTCTGCCTATAAGATACGACAGCAAGGGACAAAAGGTTCCCTCAGGGGAAAGGCGCCGCCGAGCCTCCGGCACGATATTAGTCTCCCTTCGCCGCCCTCTTCTTTTGCGCTCCTGACCGGACAGCCCCAGGTTTTGCGCGAAGGGCGGCCAGAAATTCATTAGCCGGCAGCGTGTTGATCACGTTTTTCTTTTCGAGCCAGCCGCGGCGGGCCATGGTAACGCCGTAGCGGATAAACGCAAGGTTCCCGGTATTGTGCGAGTCGGTCGAAATGGCCACTTTGACCCCCCGCTCCTTGCACATCCGAAGATACACGTCCTTCAGGTCGAGGCGGTCGGGATAGGAGTTGCACTCCATGGCCACGCCGTGTTTGGCGCAGGCCTCCAGCACCTTTTCCATGTCGTAATCGATGGGATCGCGCCGGAGCAGCAGGCGTCCGGTGGGGTGAGCGATAATTTGCGTGTAAGGATTTTCGATGGCCGCAAGCATGCGCTCGGTCATCGCCGCGCGGTCCACATTGAAGTAGGAGTGGATCGAGCAAACCACCACGACTAGTTGCGCAAGGATTTCGTCGGAGTAGTCGAGCGATCCGTCTTTGAGAATATCCACTTCGGCGCCGGCTAGAACTCGGATGCCCAGACCCTTCTCGTTGGCAGCATGGATTTTCTTGATGTGCGCGGCCATGCGCTTTTCGTCCAGCCCGTTCGCGACGGTGACTGCTTTCGAGTGGTCCGTAATCGCAATGTACTGGTGACCAAGTTCCTTGGCGGCTTCCGCCATTTCTTCAATCGAGTTCTTGCCGTCGCTGGCCGTGGAGTGCATCTGCAGGTCGCCCTTCATGTCTTTCAACGTGACCAGATGCGGCAGTATGTGATTTTCGGCGGCGGCGATTTCGCCGGTGTTTTCGCGCAGCTCCGGCGGGATGAAATCCAGCTTCAGTTTCGAATAGATCTCTTCTTCGGTGCGGCCGGCGACCCGCTTTTCACCTTTCAACGTAGCCAGAGCATACTCGTTGAGCGTCAGCCCCATGTCATTGGCGCGGCCACGCAATGCCACGTTGTGCTCTTTCGATCCCGTAAAATAGAGCAAAGCAGCGCCAAAATTCTCTTTTTCGAGTAACCGCACATCCACCTGCAAGCCATCCTGCAGCGTGAAGCTGACCTTGTTTTCCCCATGCGCCAGTGTCTGGTCGATGCCCGGAAAGGTAAGGATGTGCTTGGCCAACGCATCGACGTGCTTCTGCGATGTGTGGCCGTCAGCAAGAGTGACCAGTAAATCCAGATCGCCGACGGTCTCTTTTCCTCGCCGCAACGAACCTGCCGGTGTGACGGAATCCGCGGCCTTGCCTGCCGCTTTGATGTGCGCTGCGATTGCCAGCGCGGCCGCTTCGGCTTTGTCCAAATGAAAGCGGCCCGTCGATTTTTTGAACACCTCCACGGCTTTCAGAATGTTTTGCTCGCTCTTTTCGCCAAAGCCCGGAAGGTCGCGAAGTTTTCCTTCTTTCGCCAGCTTCTCCACGTCCCCCACCGTGCCAGCCTTGAAGTTCGACCACAGGAAAGCCACCTTCTTCGGTCCCAAGGACTGCAGTTGCAGCAAATCCAGAATCGTCGCAGGATATTTCTTCAGTAGTTTTTTGCGCAGCGCGTAATCCCCGGTTTTCACGATCTCTTCGAGGTGCTCGACCATGCGGTCGCCGATCCCCGGCAGTTCTTTTAGTTTTTCAGGCTCTTTGACCAGCTGTTCGATGGAATCGGGTAAGCTATCGATCAGTTCGGCGGCTTTCTCATAGCTGCGATACCGGCCGATGATGGCCCCGTCAATTTCCAGGAGCTGTGCCGTATCCTGCAGGATTCTCGCGATCTGTTTGTTGTCCATGATCGGAAGATTATAGTGCCATTCACCGCCAGCAGTTCACCGTCGGCGGGAAATCAACGGCAAAAAGGTTCGCACCCCGGTTCTGTCGAAGAGTTCTGGCGGACCGAAGTTTGCCTGCCGAAATTTAGCAACACTTTGCCTAAGTCATGTATTTACATTACGATAGCGCGCTGAATTTCGGCTAGCCCAGACGCCTGACCCGTGATCCGACTCTCCACCCACGTCAAAGCACGACACTTGTCGCATCCATGGCAGTTGTCGCTCCTTGTCGCTTGTTCAGCCTAAGAATGCTCCGTACGCTGCACCCAGCGTCAGGTCCAGGCACAAAACATACAAAGGCTCACGGTGAAGCGGATCTGCATTCCGTTGAGCCTGAAAGGAAACCTCGTTGAAACTTAAGGAAGCACGTCGTGGCTTGGAAGTACAAGCCTTCTTGATGCTTGAGAGAGCACCCGGCTCGAAGGAGTTCCTGGTATCGGTTCATCTTCAGGCCGATGGGCAATTCATCGGAAAAACCTCTCTGGGAACCGCCGCTGAGGGCCAGGAAATTCTGCTTTCCTTGCGCTGGGATAAGCCGAAGCAGCGTTTCGTGGCCAGCTCGCAAGCCGTGGGGAGTGCGCCAGTCCTGTCTTTCATCCCATTTTCGTCGCCTGGCGCGTGCCGTTTGCCTTTTTCTCCGGATTCGCGATGGCGAAGAGCTTCGTGTTGACGTCGGCTGCGAAGACGTGTCTTCTGTTTCTGATTCCGTGCTCGTTGTGTGCTCAGGACAAGAAGGGCGATTGGAAAGCGCTATACGGTCTTCACTCCGGTGAAAAAATCGAGCTGATTGAGGCTGGCATGAAGAAGCATGCCGGGACTTTCGCCACGGTTACCGAGGAAAATCCCGTTTCTAAATAAAAAAGACCGGCAGGGGGGCGCTCCCTGCCGGCCGAATAATTGCCTACTTCCTCATCCCGCAGCCTTAGCCACGTTGGCAGCTTGCGGGCCCTTCGGCCCCTGCACAATCTCGAAGTCGACCATGTCTCCTTCTTGCAAGGTGCGATAACCGTCGCCGGTGATCGCGGAATAATGCACGAAAACGTCTGGGCCGTCATCGCGCCCGATGAAGCCGTATCCCTTCGAATTATTAAACCACTTCACAGTTCCTTGCACTTTCGATTACCCTCCTGAGCGGGGACTCGAAGATTTAGCTCCGCAGCGCCGGTGGAATAATAACCCTAACGCTGTTAAAGATATGAATTGCGCGGAGTCTATCAGAATCGGATGCCCAGTCAATAGGACAATCGTCGCCTCGGCCGAAAATAAGCAGCCCTATGGCCGCTATAAAATCGGTTTAAGCGCGTCCACTTCTTAAAGCTTCTTAAGGCGGCTCTGCGGTGCCAGAAACCGGAAGTAGTAGAGAATGCCCGCGACGGATTTGGCGTCTCTAAGTTTCCCGCCGCCGATCATCTCCTCCAATTGCTTGCGGTTATAGGCGCGGGAGAATATTTTCTCGTCTTCTTCAGGCCGCGCTTCGCCGGCCGTCAGGCCCTCGGCCAGAAGGAGGAACATGCGTTCTTCCAGGAAGCCTGGCGTCGGGAAAACGTCCAGAAAAATGCGAAAGCGCTTTGCGCGATAACCCGTTTCCTCGATTAGTTCGCGCGCCGCTGCTTTGTGGGGATTTTCGCCCGCGTCGATTCGTCCGGCAACCAACTCCCAAAGGAATTGTTTGGCGGCGTAGCGATACTGCCGGATCAGCACAATTCGCCCGTCCGGCAGCACTGGAAGCACGACCACGGATCCCGGGTGCGTGATCATTTCGCGAACCGCGCGGACGCCGCTCGGCTCAATGATCTCGTCGCGGCGAATCCCGAAAACCGGGCCGTTATAAATCATGGAGCTGCTGAGGACGATGGCCTTCTTCGGGCGCGGAGAAGCTGAAAGGTTTTTCATTTTTGTTTTTTCCTGTTCCGTTTCCTGGCCCATGATACCGGGAAAAGGGAAATTCTCCACGCCAGGCCATGCGCAGCCGCGGTTTGCCTGTGGAGACACGGTGCGCCTATACTCGGTTTTAGCTTCGAATGCCCGATGGATGACGGCGAGGCAGGCCCGCCCGTCCATAGAAGCATCCAGAGAAGCAGAGAAAATGTCGATCAACACCATCATCGTGGATGACGAAAAGCCCGCGCGCGACGAGCTCGCGTTCCTTCTGAAAGGCTTCCCTGAAATCAATGTAATCGGGCAGGGAAAGAACGGCGTGGAAGCCGTTTCCCTGATCAAAGAACACACGCCCGATCTGGTATTTCTGGACGTAAAAATGCCGGGACTGGACGGGTTTGGTGTGCTGAAAAAGATCGTCGAACGCAAGATGAAAATGCCCCACGTCGTATTTGCCACGGCGTTTGACCAGTACGCCGTACAGGCGTTTGACGTAAACGCCGTGGACTACGTCTTGAAGCCGTTCGA
Source organism: Acidobacteria bacterium 13_2_20CM_2_57_6 (assembly GCA_001917435.1). Lineage (GTDB taxonomy): Bacteria > Acidobacteriota > Terriglobia > Acidiferrales > UBA7541 > Acidiferrum. The sequence goes on along the minus strand of MNEA01000155.1, from coordinate 39,876 downwards.
CAAGGCGCGCATCGCCAAGGCCATTGCGCGGGCGCGCAAGATGCTGGAGACGCAGACTTCCGCAACGGAGCGGCTGGAGCAGCTCGTCAGCCAGCTTGGGGCGGCGAAACAAAATTCATCTCCGCCGGTCAAAGTTTTGGTCAAGTCGCAGCAGCGCTTGTTGCTGATAGACGGCGAGGATTTGATCTGGGCTTCGATTGATGGCGGCATGATTTCGGTGATGGCGCGGGAGGCCGAAGGAACTTCCAATTACCGCACGCTCGAGGAACTGGGCGAGGCGCTTGATTCCGAATCGTTTTGGAAGCCGCACCGCTCCTTCCTGGTGAACATTCACCACATCAAGGAAGTTGTGCCGTGGTTCAATGCCACCTACATGCTGAAAATGGACGACAAAAAGCAAACGCAGATTCCCGTGGGCCGCTCCCAAGTCAAGCGTATGCGTGAACTCTTCAAGTTGTAGCGCCAAGATTCCTTTCATGAATTTGCTTGGCACGATTCTTTTGTACGCGGCCCTCACCGCCGTGTTCCTCGGGTGTGTTTCCGCTGTTCGTCCATTGAAATTTCTGGGAATCCGAAGCCGCCCGTACGGCGTCGGCGTTGTCCTGTGCGGAGTTGTCGTTTTCTTGGTCGGTGTGAATTTGCCCGCGCCGGAGAAGAAAATTGCAGCGCGGGCAACGATGCTTGACGACTTTGTCCCCGCGTATCAATTCGCGGAATTTCATAGAGTCCGGATTAAAACGACGCGCGAGCGCGTTTTCGCCGCGATTCAGGATGTGACTGCGAATGAGATTACATTATTCCGCACGCTCACGTGGATCAGGCGATTTGGGCGGCCTGGGCCGGACAGTATTCTGAACCTGCCACGTCATGAGCCGATCTTGGCTGTCGCGACACGCTCAGGATTCATGAAACTGGCGGAAGAGCCAGACCGCGAGATCGTACTGGGCACGCTCGCGGCTGCTCCCAAAGGAACGCGACTGAAGAAAGATCCTACTCCGGAAGATTTCAAAGCGCTCCACACACCAGGCTTCGCGCTTGCAGCCATTAATTTTCGCGTGGAGGATGCAACGAACGGCGAAATCGTTTTGACTACAGAGACGCGTATCTATGCGACCGATGCTTCGACGAAAAGGAAATTTGCCGCGTATTGGCGGACAATCTATCCCGGGAGTGCGCTGATCCGCGTGATGTGGTTGCGTGCCATTCGGCATCGAGCGGAACAGGCGCCCCGTTGAGTCCTGTGGCCCCGGAAGAAAGAGTCCCCCGACCTAGGTTCCGCGTTGCAAGAAAAATAGTTCTTGCAAAAGGCTTCCGATCTGGTATGATAGTTCTTGGGTAGGTTGCAGTCACGCAGCTTGCCCTTTTTCTTTTCCGGTAGGCTTGTCTCGGGCTCTCCTTCAGTAGTGCTTTATCCCAAGAATATGCGAGGCAGTTAGTCCCGCCTGTGGGGCAGGATATATCGTGCCCCACTCCACATAGCTAGGGCCGGGACGCGCTAAAGCGCGCCCCCACAACGAGAGTGAATCTGTCGCGTCTGACGGTTTCCGCTTTCTTCTCCGTGATCTCTGTGGACTCTGTGGCCTCTGTACTACTAATCCTCAAATTCGTTGTGCGCCGCGCAAAAATGTTATCGTCCGTCGCAATACCTTCCGATGTGTGCTGGAAACAATTGAAAGACCTGCTCGTCCCGCGGCTGTGCCTCTCCGTCATTGACCGCGCCGTCTATTCGCATCTCCTGCGCCACACTCGTCTCGAAGGTAGAGCCCGGATTCGCTTCTCCATTGCCTGGCTCGCACGTGCCGCCCGCCTCTCAACTAATCCAGTGCGCAACGCGGTGCGCCGTCTCGCGGACTACGGCGTTTTGCGTTTGGTCGCGCGCACCAAATCCGGTCACGTGGTCGAGGTGCACTTGCCCAAGGAGGTTCGAGCAGCGCGCGCCCCTGCCCCTCTGCTCCTCGCTGCCAGCCTGGAGGACACCGATTTCATGAAAACCAGGGCTCTGCGCATGGCCATCCACTCGCGCGATCGAGGCCCATGCTTCTACTGTCTGCGCCGCCTTACTCCTGGCCTCCAGACCCTCGACCATGTCGTCCCCCGCGTTCAGTTGGGGCGCATTTCCTACCGCAACCTCGTCTCGTGTTGTCTCGAGTGCAATTCTCTGAAAGGAGACCACTTCGCCGAGGATTTTCTCCGCTGGCTCTACCGCCAGCGCCGCTTGACCGCGCCGAACTCACCGACCACCTCCGCGCCCTCGACGACCTCGCCTCTGGCAAGCTCCGTCCTGCGATCGCCCCCATTGCCAATCCCCGCCGCATGGGCCGACCGCCACTCCTCCCTGCAAGCCCCTAGGGGAATCTGCCGCGTATGCGGTTCATTACAGCTTGAGCATCATCTCGTTGGTTTGCTGGAAACCCATAGTTTCATACAGAGGCCGTCCCGCAGAGCTTGCATGGAGTGAAACCGCGCGGAATCCCTTTGTACGGCACCATTCGATCATCGCTTCCAAAAGTCGTTTCGCCACTCCGCGGCGCCGTGCTCCAGGCTCTGTATACATGTTAAGAATCCAAGCTCGTTCCGCATGATTTTCGCCGGGATAGCCTGGCCAATCCGCAATCACAATTCCGCCGCCGCCCACGATCTGTCCGTTCAAACCTTCGGCGATCCAGCCTCGGTACCTGCCGATCCGTAAAGCTTTACTGAAATACTCTCGCGATAAACTTTCCACACCGTCGAGCACGGCAGTATCTTGGAATCCCATTTCTTCAAACATGGCTCGCCGGTGATGCAGAATGTGTTTCAGGTCTTCGACGCCCGCCTCGCGTATATGGATTTCCATCCCTCCGATATTGTTGCCGGCTTGTTGCCAGTGGTAGGGTCAAAATGGTCCACCGTCAAAATGCACAACGCGGCCTAGGCCGCGTCAAATTCCTGTTTGGCTTGTTTTCGCGGCGTTACGCCAGATTGAGCAGCATGCGTTATCCATCCGCGTTCAGATGGAGAACCAATAAACGATTTTTTTCCAAAGCGCATAGAGGAGTGCTACGAGGAGCGAGACCACGAACCACCAATCTGAATCCCAATTGATGATGTGGTGGTTGAGAGCCAGCGCCAGTCCGGCCAGAACGACACCTAGCATCGTCAGAACCATGGGCTGCGGATCATCAGACAGTGCTCGGAGGACGAGTGCCCCGAACACCCCCATGGTGATCATAAAATTAGACCGCGCCCCGGCAAGGAAATAGGTCCCCCAACACGCAAATCGCTAGCACGGCCAATAGGGCATTCGTCGGCCTTTCTCTCATCGTAGGAATTTCATAAGTTGCGGGTGTAGTCGGGAGAATGATGCTCAGTCAAAATGAAGAGATGAGAAACCCAGTGCCTGCTTAACGCTGCCGTAACCGGAAACTGGCGTACCCGAGGCTTTCAGCCAGCCACTACGTCCTCACTCACTTGGTGTGTTAGCATCGTGCGTACACTTCTTGCGCTGAGTCCACCGGGCCGGGCGTGTACAGGCTAAACCGCACAGGCAGGAATGCCTGCGCCACCACAGACGCGATGGATTTTTCGCTTAACGATCACCAAAAACTGATTCGCGATACTGTCCGCCAATTCATGGAAGCGGAAGTGCGCTCGTTCGTCAAGGAGTGGGAGAAAGCGGAAAAGTTTCCTTCGGAGGCTATCAAGAAACTTGGCGAAATGGGCTGTTGCGGGATGCTGGTGCCGGAAGAATGGGGCGGGCCGGGACTCGACACAAAAATATTTGCGGCGCATGGCGACCGGAGAAACGCTCGGCGCGTTTTGCCTGACGGAGCCGGCCGCAGGCTCCGACGCCGCAGGAATCCAAGCGCGGGCTGTCCGCGTTGGCGATTGCTACAAACTGAACGGCACCAAGACCTGGGTGACCAATGGAAACGCCGCAGGCGTGCTGATTGTCTTTGCGAAAACCGATCCGTCGGCGGGCGGCAAAGGCATTTCCGCATTTTTGGTCGAGCCCGGATTCTCCGGATTCCGTGTGGGGCGCCATGAGGACAAAATGGGGCAGCGGTCGTCGCCGTCGGTGGAGATTTTGCTGAACGATTGCATGGTACCGGTGGAGAATCGCCTGGGCGAAGAAGGGCAAGGGCTGAAGATAGCCCTGAGCGCGCTGGATGGCGGGCGCATCGGGATTGCCGCGCAGGCCGTTGGGCTGGCGCAAGGGGCGCTGGAAGAAACCGTGAAGTACGCGAAGCAGCGTAAGGCGTTTGGGAAAAACATTGGCGAGTTTCAGGCCATTCAGTGGATGATTGCAGACATGCAGACGGAGATCGAGGCGGCGCGCGGGCTGACGCATTACGCAGCGTGGTTGAAGGACGCGCATCCCACGAAAACGGGCGCAAGCGCTTCCAAGGCCAAGCTTTACGCAAGCGAGATGGTGAACCGCGTCGTGTTTAAAGCGGTGCAGGCGCATGGGGCCGTGGGCTATTCGCGGGAGACGGATGTGGAGCGCATGTACCGCGACGCGCGCGTGATCACGATCTACGAGGGCACCAGCGAAGTGCAAAGGATGATCATCGCTCGGGAGCTGCTGGGGACGCCCGAAAAACAAAGCGTGGCGACGAGCTAGTCTTGGCGAATTTGTAGAGGCCGGGCTTTAGCCCGGCGTTTGTCGCTTTTCGTTGTGGCCGGTGTTCCGCGTTGTTTGCGTCCCGGTGATTTGTACCGGGAACACCGGTGCTTTTCTTTGTTGGCGAGGCCTTGGGAAGGAGGACCACATGATCTGCGGTGCTCACGTCATCGTTTACACTAAAGATGCGGAAGCGGACCGCGCCTTCTTCCGGGACGTTCTTGGGCTCAAGTCTGTGGATGCAGGCCATGGCTGGCTGATCTTTGCGTTGCCGCCCGGTGAGGCCGCATTCCACCCGGCCAATGAGAATGGCCCACATGAACTCTATTTCATGTGCGATAGCTTGAAAGCGGAGATGGCTTCACTCGGTAAGAAGGGTGTGACGTGCTCAAAGGTTGAGGAAGCGCGATGGGGTTCGATTACGAAGATGAAACTGCCCGGTGGAGGGGAGATTGGCCTCTATCAGCCGAAGCATCCCACCGCCCTGGAACTTGGAGGGAAATGAGCTCTATGGTTGGGGACGCGGAAGCTCGTGACGCTGTTCGGCAGCTCATGAAGCGGTTTGAGTTCACAGCGGCGGAGGGGGCTGCGATGGCATATGTCCTCGCGAAGCGAAGCTCGCAGGAGTATGCCCGACTACTGGAAGCTACCGAAGTGGCATTGAAGACAGTGATTCAGCCAATCAGTGATGCCGACCAGGTTTCCAGCGAAGTCTATGCGGCATTGGATGACCCACACGCCGACTGGAGCAAGGTCGTTGTGGCGATGCTTAACCGAGGACCGATTGAATCCACGGGCGAACAAGCGATCAAACGGTTCAAGTTCGTACAAAGCCTCGAAGAACGATTTGATGCAGAGATGAAGGATAGAAACAAAAACGACGATGGCGAGGAGCCTGGGATTGGAAAAAGGGGCTGAAGGGAAGAAGAGCCGCGTGTTGAGCGGGATGCGGCCGACAGGAAGGCTGCACATTGGGCATTACTTTGGCGCGTTGCAAAACTGGGTGCGCTTACAAAATGATCCTGCGTATGACTGCTTTTACTTCATCGCGGATTGGCATGCGCTGACGAGCGATTACGCGGACACGTCCCCGATTGCGGAGAACACGCTGCAGATCATGATCGATTACCTGGCGGCGGGACTCGATCCGGCAAAGAGCGTAATTTTCCAGCAGTCGGTCATTCCGGAACACGCGGAGTTGCATTTGTTGTTGTCCATGGTGACGCCACTCGGCTGGCTGGAGCGCGTTCCCACGTACAAAGAAGCGCTGGAAAACGTCAAGGACAAGGACCTGCACAACTACGGTTTCCTCGGCTATCCCATTCTGCAATGCGCCGACATCGTGATTTATGGCGAGCCGGGAGCACAACTTTTCGTGCCTGTCGGCGAGGATCAAGTATCGCATGTGGAGATTTCGCGAGAAATCGTGCGTAGATTCTCAATCTTCTACGGTTTGGACGTCGATTACTCGATCTTTGACCAAGTTGACGACCGGCGGGTTGCAACCAAGATCCTTGGATTGGAAGGTTGGGAGAGAATTGAGCCCGGAATTGCAGCCCGCTTTAGAAGCGCTGCCCGTCGACTGGCTGCTGAAATCGGTTTGAGTAATCTTCATGACAAGCTTGGAACCCTTTCTAGATACTTCCCGTATCGCCCTCCGTTGGAGGAGCCGGACGTGATGCTGACGAAGACACCGAGGATACCTGGGTTGGACGGGCGGAAGATGTCGAAGAGTTATGGAAATACAATTACTCTCAGTGAGAGCGACGCGGACATTCGTGCGAAAACGAAAGTGATGGTGACGGATCCGGCGCGCAAACGGCGCACCGATCCAGGAAATCCGGACGTGTGTCCCGTGTATGACTGGCATAAACTATTCTCGGCAGAAGAGCCGGGGCGGCTGGATTGGGTGCGGCAAGGGTGCACGACGGCGGGGATTGGCTGCATCGAATGCAAAGACGCGATGGCCGAGAATTTGATCAAGTGGATTGCGCCAGTGCGCGAGCGGCGGGTGAAGTACGAAAAGAACCCCAAGCAAGTGTTGGAGCTTTTGGATCAAGGTTCGAACAAGGCGCGGAAAGTCGCGCAAGGAACGATGGAGCGCGTGAGAGAAGCAGTTTTCGGCTGGGAGAAAAAGAGAAAAGAAATTGGTTGCGGCGGGAAGCAAGCAGCCAGCGGCGAGTGAAGCGCAAAGATTAAGAACCGCATCTCAACACAGAGCTCACAGAGGACGCAGACAAGAGCGGCCCGCCTCAGAAGGCGGGCCCTACAAAAGCGAGAAGGGAACGAATGGCGACGCCGGGAAACAAGATGACGGGGAATGACGCGGAAACACGCGGTGAGGACCGAGTGGAGAGAACTGCGCCGAAAACGGCCTACAAAATCCACATCCCAATATATGAGGGCCCGCTCGATTTGTTATTAGACCTCATCAGACAGCAGAAGATGAGCATTCATGACATCAAGATTTCGAAAATCACTTCGCAATATTTAGATTATTTGCACAAGCTCGAAGAATTGGACGTGGATGTGTCCGCGGAATTTATTTATATGGCGGCGACGCTGATTTACATCAAGAGCAAGATGCTATTGCCGCCGGATCCGCTGGCGAGCGCAGACGAGCAGGCGGCGGACCCGCGCGCGGAACTGGTGCAACGCTTGGTAGAACACGAAAAATTCAAAAACGCAGCACAGCTTCTTTACCAGAAGCAGCAGATTGAAGAGAACGTGTGGTCGAAGCCGGACAAATCGCTGTACAACGACGAAGGAACCGAAGGCGAATTGATCGTTTCGCTTGTGGATTTAGTGAAAGTTTTCCAGCAAGTGCTGGAGCGGCGCAAGGAAGTTTCGCGCATCGAGCTGCGGCACGAACAGTTCACCGTGGCACAAATGATCGCGGCGTTGCGAACGCAGATTATTGCGAGCGCGGACAACTCCGTTAATTTGATCCACTTTTTTGAGGCGTGCCCGTCGCGGCACGCGATGATTGTGGCGTTTCTGGCAGTGCTGGAAATGGTGAAACTGCAGGCGGTGGGGCTGGTACAGGAAAAACAGTTTGGAGATATTTTGGTAAGGAAGCACAAGATGTTTGATTTGGTGTTTGATGAGAGCGGCGGGATCAAGCAGATTGATGAGGAGTATCGGTAAAGAAGTTGCGAGTCGACAGCTGAAAGTCAAAGGAAAGAAAAAAGATAACGCAGAGACGCAGAGAACGCAGGGGATTCGCAGAGAAGAAAAGTAGTGCGGGAAAAGTTGTCATCCGGAGCGAAGCGAAGGATCTCCACGGATGCGGCACATCGATTGAAGTTAGTGTTGAGATCCTGAGGCTATCCTTGTCGGATAGCCTCAGGATGACAATCGAAAGGCTGCGCGAGGGATTCAGATTACTATGACTAACGAAGAGAGAAAAGCGGCATTGGAAGCGACCATTTACGCAGCGGATGAGCCGGCGACGATCGAGCAACTGGCGAAAGCGCTGGGCGAAGAAAAGCTGGCGGTGCAGGCGTCCCTCAATGAGCTGGTGGCGAGCTACGCAGGCGAAGAGCGCGGGATCGAGATTCGCGCGGTGGCGGGCGGGTACAAACTTTATACCAAGCCGCAGCAGCATGACGTGGTGCGGCGGTTCATCAAGAGCTTGCGGCCACCACTAAGGTTGTCGATGCCGGCGCTGGAAACGCTGGCGGTGATTGCCTACAAGCAGCCGGTGACGGCGCCGGAGATTTCCGAAATTCGCGGGGTGAATACTTCGGGAGTGATCAGCACGCTGCTGGACAAGCACTTGATTACCACGGCGGGGCGGAAGGAAGTGATCGGGCGGCCTATTTTGTACAAGACGTCGAGAGAGTTTTTGATGCGGTTTGGGTTGAGCGATCTGGAAGAGTTGCCGAGCTTGAAGGAGTTTGAGGCGCTGGCGCGGGAAGCGCTGGGGAGCGATGAAGGACTTGCGCCGGCAGATGAAGCGGCAACGAACGAGGCAAATATCGGAGCACCATCTACGAAGAACGAGGCGAGTGCGGAGATGGAAGCGCGGGAAGAATTGCTGGAGGAGACAGCGGCGAATAATGAGGGGATGCCGGAGGCAGGAGACAACAAATCGGCGAAGTCCGCGATGGCCGGGGAATAAGGGCCGAAGAGAAGGAAAAGGACAACGCGGAGACGCAGAGGATACAGAGACTCGCAGAGAAGAGAAAATAAGGACAGCCGCGCAACGTCATGCAGATCGCGGGCAGCGGCGATAAGAAGTTAAGGTCACAGCCAACCGACAGAGGGGTACGATGTATCGCGCCCCTACCAGAGAAGACCTTAAGAAAGAAATCATGCAAGAGAGACTACAAAAAATAATTGCGCGGGCGGGGATTGCTTCGCGGCGGCATGCGGAGCTGTTGATTGCCAGCGGACAGGTGCGCGTGAATGGGCGCGTGGTGCGGGAGCTGGGGACGAAGGCGGATGCGGCGAAGGACCGCATCGAGGCGGCGGGAAAGGTTGTCGAGACGAACGCAGGGCGGCGCGTTTACATTGTGCTGAACAAGCCGCCGGAAGTGGTGTCGGCGATGGCGGACCCGGAAGGGCGGAAGACGCTGCGAAATTGTTTGCGCGGATTGCCGGAGCGCGTGTTCCCGGTGGGGAATTTGGAGTATGCGGCGTCGGGGCTGGTGTTTTTGACGAATGACGGCGACCTGGCGGCGGAAATGCTGGACAAGTGGGCACAACTGGAACAAGTCTATCAGGTGAAGGTGAAAGGAATGCTGACGCTGGCGGACCTGGAGCGCTTGGGAAAAGAGACTGGCGTGAAGATGCGAACGGTGCGGCAGCCAGACGCGACGCGCGGGCGGGCGGCGAATTATTGGTACGAAGCGCGCATGCGGGATACAAAGAAGGAAGAGCTTCGGCGCGTGTTGTTCAAGGAAAAACATCCGCTGGAAAAGTTGAAGCGCATCGGATTGGGGCCTTTGACGGTGGAAGGAATACCGCGGGGGAGATACCGGTTGATCGAACAGAAGGAGGCGGAGAAATTGCGGAAGTTTGAGGGACGGAAGGAAACGAAGAGAGTCGAGATGAAGAAAGAGAAGAAAGGGATTTAACGCAGAGGGCGCAGAGAAGAAAAAGAAAGCACCGGTCTTTCCGCTAGGAACCGGAACGCCGACAACGCGAAAAACCGGCCACTACAACCGGGCAGGAGATCTGACATGAAGTATTACCTGATCGCAGAAATCGAGATAACGGATCAAAGCTGGGTCCCGGAGTACATCAAGAATGCGACCGGGATGGTTGAGCGGCGTGGCGGCAAGTACCTTTCGCGCACGCCAAAGGTGGAGAGAATCGAAGGCGAGCGAAAGCCCACTGGAATTTTCGTGATCGTCGAATGGCCTTCCAAGGAGGCCGCAGTGGCTTTCTATGAAAGCGAAGAGTACCGGCCGTACCGGCAAAAACGCATCGCCGGCGCCAGAAATGAGTTTTTTCTCGTGGCCGGCGAGGATATCGCCAAGGCGGCGCAGACTGCCGGTTAGTGTTGGCTCTCCAGGATGGCTTCCGAACGACTGCAGAAAATCATGGCGGCTTGCGGGATTGCGTCACGGCGCAAGGCCGAAGAGATTATTGCATCGGGGCGAGTGACTCTCAACGGAAAAGTGGTGGTGGAACAGGGCACGAAAGCTGATCCCGGGCGCGACGTGATTTGCGTGGACGGCAAACCGCTGAAAAGCCGCGAACGCCTGCTGTATTTTCTGCTGAACAAGCCGCAAGGCTACGTGACCACGGTGAGTGATCCCGAAGGGCGGCCGACGGTGATGGAGTTTCTGAAGAAATGTCCGGAGCGCGTGTATCCGGTAGGGCGGCTGGATTATGCGAGCGAAGGATTGCTGCTGATGACCAACGACGGCGCGCTGGCGCAGAAACTGATGAAGGCCGGCTCGCACGTGCCGAAAACGTATCTCGTGAAAATCAGCGGAAAGCCGGACAAGCGGGCAATCGAGCGTTTGCGAGCGGGAATCACGATTGAGTTGGAAGATGGAGCGCGCGTGAAAACTTCGCCTGCGAAGATTCGACTGGTGGAAGACGGCGCGAATCCCTGGTACGAGGTGATCCTGATTGAAGGGCGGAATCGCCAGATCCGGCGGATGTTTCAGCGCGTGGGGTTCCTGGTGGAAAAAATCAAGCGCGTGCAATTGGGGCCGCTGGTATTGGACGTACCGCCGGGAAAAGTTCGAGCGCTCACGGTGCGGGAAGTGGCGAAATTGAAGAGTCTGTGAGAGTGCGAGAATAGCCACCTCAGGTGAACCACGGATTGGCGGCAAAACATTTGGGGAAGTAGACTAGAGGGGATGACGCGAACGATTGAAGACCTCATACCGGAGTACCTCCGCGGGCTGCCCGTCTACGTTCCGGGAAAACCGATTGAAGAAGTCGAGCGCGAGCTGAAGATTCATGCGGTAAAGCTCGCATCGAATGAGAATCCGCTGGGGCCCTCGCCGAAAGGGATTGCCGCCGCGAAGGCGGTGCTGGCGGATGCGAACCGATATCCCGATGGCGGGACACACACGCTGCGGCAAACGCTGGCAGAACGGCACGGAGTTTCGGCGGATGAAATTTTCATCGGGCTGGGATCGAGCGAGTTGATTGATCTGGCGGCGCGTGTGCTGTTGCGCGCGGGAGGGCAAGGGCTGACATTGGAAGGAACGTACGCGCCTTTTTCTGTGGCGATTCGCGCAAGCGGCGCAGAGCTGGTGCGCGTGCCGCTGCGGGAGTTTGCGTTTGACTTGAAGGCCATGGCGAAGACCATCACGCCAAAAACGGGTGTGATTTACCTGGCGAATCCGAACAATCCGACAGGCAGCGCGTTTGGGCGCGAAGACTTTGACGAATTTCTGGCGGCGGTGCCGGACGGCGTGCTGGTGGTGCTCGATGAGGCGTACATTCACTACGCGGTGAGCATGGGCTTGCGAGATTCGGTGGAAGCGTATCGGCAGAGAAAGAATCTGCTGATTTTGCGGACGTTTTCAAAAGTCTATGGATTGGCGGGATTGCGCATCGGCTACGCCATCGGGCGGCCCGAGCTGCTTGCCGCGATGAACAAGTTACGGACGCCGTTCAATACTTCGGGAGTTGCGCAAGCCGCCGCACTTGCAGCGCTGGATGACAAAGAGCACGTGACGCGGTGCATCGAGACGAATGCAGCCGAGAGGAAGCGGTTGAGCGAGGGATTGGCGAAGTTGGGATTCCGGCCCGTGCCGAGCGAGGCGAAGGGATTTCCGGAAGCGATCCGGATCTCGGTGGGAACGGCGGAAGAAAATGACCAGTGCTTGTCGGCCATGGCGCGAGTGATTTTGAAGCGCGCCGGCAAGGGTGAACTCGCCGCGCGATGAGAGTGCTGCTCCCGGATGGCGCGGAGGCCAGCGCCGACACGATTCTCGAACTCCTGAAAAAGTACAAGACGATTGCCGTGGTCGGGCTGTCCTCGAATCCGATGCGGCCGAGCCATGGCGTGACGGAGTACATGCAGTGTGCGGGCTACCGGATTATTCCCGTGAATCCGAACGAGACGGAAGTGCTGGGGGAAAAGTCGTATCCCTGGCTGGAAGATGTGCCGGAAAAAATTGACATCGTGAACGTGTTCCGGCGCGCGGAGGAAGTGCCGCCGGTGGTGGAGAGCGCCATTCGAGTCGGCGCGAAAGCGGTTTGGATGCAGCTTGGGATTGAGCACGAAGAGGCCGCGGAGAAAGCGCGGGCAGCGGGACTGCTGGTGATTGAGGATGCGTGCATTTTGGTGGAGCATCGGAGGAGAGCGAGAGAACTGACGCGATAGAGGAGTTACAATTCGCAAGTACGAGTGGCCCGCGGCGATGTTGCGCGGGAGTCTTATTTTTGGAAGGAAAAAAGAAAAGGATTTGACGCAGAGAAAGAGAAGAGGAGACGCAGAGTGCGCAGTGAAGAGGCGAGGAGGAGTCAGCGGGAAAGAGGGAAAACGAGGAGGTTGCGCTTGCCAGGGATGATGACAGCGATGGAATGGCCGTCGGGAGAGATGGCAAAATCGCGGAAGCTGAGGCCGTGAAGAATGGGGATGGGTGTGGGCTGCGCGATGGGAATTTCATGATTCGCGGGAACCGACGCGAGGGCGGGAAGGTCGATCCACACAAGATCGCCGGATTTTTTCTCGAGAGCACGCTTCAGGACGATGCGCGAATCGTCGGACGCCCAGCGATACACGCCGAGGCCAACGCGAAGACGAGCCACGCGATTGGGTGCAGTGAGATCGCGAACCTCAAGAATTTCCTTGTCAATGAAATAAGCCACTTTTTTGCCGCTGGGAGAGACGCTAAGCCCGCCTTCGTAGTTCTCGAGCGTGGCTAGTTCCTTGTCGTTATCGGTGAAGAGATCGAGGTGCTGGAGACGGGGCGGGCCATTCATGGCGCGATCTTGCTCGATAGCGGCGATAGAAACCGTTCCCGGAATGGGCCCGACGTCGCGGAAAGTGCGGCCATCATGAGGAGACTTGACCGGGCCGATATCAATGCGCGTGGACTTCAAGGAGAAAAGCTGGCGGGGCTTCACGGCTTCTGAGAGAGCGGCGATGGTGGCGTTGTCGGGAAGAAAGAAAGGATCGGCGGCATCCAGGATGACGTTCTCGCCTTTGTTGATGCGGACTTCCCGACCAGAGTCATCGTAGACCATGGTCTGGAAAGAGTCTTCCGTCTTGCCGCTGTCGTCCAGAACGGTCGTGGTGAGGAGCTGCGCGAGGAGGAGATGGCCGTTGGGGGACCAGCGAAAGGAGTCGATGAGATAGCTGAAAGTCTGAGCGCCACGCGTGTATTTCTGCCCTTCCAGGAGTCGGCGGCGCTTGCCGCCAGTGTCCTGGATCCAGATGTCATCATGTTCGAGCGCGTCGTAAACTTTTGTTTTCACTCGGCGATAGACGGAATAGGCGATGCGTCCGTCAGGCGCGTAAGCGAAGGCGGTGATGTCCTCGTCGATGGATTGGAGAGGTTTGTCGAGATTCTGGGCCTTAGCGGGCGGCAGGGAACAGCAGCCGACGACGGCACATACGAGAGATGTGAATTCCATGAACTCGACGCGGGTATCGTCGGGATCGTAGAGGTTGAGCTGCCATTTGCCGTCGCGGCCGATCTTGGGTTGTTCGGTGCCGCTCCAACCGTTCGCGCGGAGCTGTTTTTCAGCAGTGTGGATGTCGGGAACGCCGAGGGCGATGTGGTTCATGACGCCGAGTGTGTGACGGTCTGCGTTGGCAGGGACGTTGAGCATGTATTCGATCCAGTCGGCGCCGTCGGGAACTTGCATATCGACCCAATTATCCTGGCCGTCTTTCATGCCACCGTGCCAGTAGACGTGGAAGCCGAGGATGCCTTTGTAGAAGCGGTCCTCAGCGGCACGATCACTAACTACGAAGCCAGCGTGAATCATGTGATGGCTGATCTGCATTCTACTGTCCAGAAGGCTCCGGGGGCGACGGCTCGATAGAAATATCAAATGATGTTCTTCGGGGTCGGCAATCTCAAATTGTTGCTCACCTTTGTACGGAGAAGCTAAATCTCCTGGTTTCAAACCACGAGCAAGAAAGTAGTTGCGCAAGGCGCCGGCATCTTCCGTCCACACACCGATGGTTTCAAGCATGTGATTTGTCTGTGGAGTATCTGACGTAAGGATTTCGACATCCTGGTAAGGAGTGATGAAATAACATGTTCCGGTCGATGCTGCCCAGCATTGATTGAAACGCGGCAACCCCAAGTAGTCGCCATAGAATTTGTCCGCGGTGTCCAGTGAAGTGACCTTGAGCCGTACAAAACAGAGCCCTGTAATCGCAGGGCGTGGCGCTGGAGCGAAAGTCGCTGTAGCCAGAGAGAGTATCAGAATCATGGCAAACATAAATGCACGGCGCATCTGGCTCTCCTAGAGTGATGACGAAGGACGAGATCTTATTTTACGAATTTCGTCGAGGCGCTGGCGGAGGCGCTGCTCGAAGCCCTGGTCAGTGGGCTGATAGTAGGTGCGGCCGGCGAGGTTGTCGGGGAGGCAGGTCATGTCGGTGACTTTATCATCGAAATTGTGAGCGTACTTGTAGCCTTTGCCGTAGCTGATGTTTTTCATCAGGCCTGTGACCGCGTTGCGGATGTGCAGAGGTACAGGTTCGGCTTCGGTTTTGTGGACGTCCTCGATGACCTCGCCGTAGGCGGTATAAACGGCGTTGGATTTTGGCGCGAGCGAGAGATAGACAGCGGCTTGCGCGAGAGCCAGATGGCCTTCGGGCGCGCCGAGAAAATCGAAGGCGTCCTTGGCAGCTAGTGTCACGGCGAGAGCGCCCGGCTCCGCGAGGCCGATGTCTTCGCTGGCCATGCGCACCATGCGCCGCGCGAGATAAAGCGGATCCTCGCCGGATTCGAGCATGCGCGCGAGCCAGTAGAGGGCGGCGTCGGGATCGGAATTGCGGATGGATTTGTGCAAGGCGGAGATGAGGTTGTAATGCTCCTCGCCGGCTTTGTCGTAGCGCAGGAGTTTGCGCTGGAGCACGTCTTCGAGGAGTTCGGGAGTGATGACGCACGCACCTTTTTCACTGGGCTGCGCTCCGCGGACGGCAAGCTCGAGCGTGTTGTAGCCGGCGCGGGCGTCGCCATTCGCAAAGGACGCGATGCGGAAGAGGATATCGTCAGACGCTTCCGCAGCTTCGTTGCCCAAGCCGCGGTCTTTGTCCGCGAGGGCACGGCGGAGAAGCTCGACGATTTGCGGCGTCGTGAGCGGTTCAAGAACGTAGACCTTGGTGCGCGAGAGCAGCGGGGAGATCACTTCGAAGGAGGGGTTCTCGGTAGTTGCGCCGATGAAGATGATGTGGCCGGCTTCGACGTGCGGGAGAAAGGCGTCCTGCTGGGCTTTGTTGAAGCGATGAACCTCGTCGACAAAGACGATCGTGCGGTGGCCCGAGCGCGATTTATGGTCAGCCGCAGCCATGACTTCCTTGATTTCCTTTATGCCCGCGAGAACGGCACTGAAGGAAACGAATTCGGAGCGCGTCAGCCGGGCGATCAGGCGAGCGAGAGTGGTCTTTCCGCAACCGGGCGGGCCCCAGAAGAGCATGGAGCCAAGATTGTCACTTTCGATTTGAATGCGGAGCGGTTTCCCCGGACCGAGGAGTTTTTCCTGGCCGACGAATTCGTCGAGCGTGCGAGGGCGCATGCGCTCGGCAAGCGGCTGATTGGCGGCTGGCACATCGGGTTCCGCGGATAGCGGGAGTTTGGAGAAGAGGCTCACGGTTTTTCTAACGGCCGCAGGGTGGCCGACATTTTGGATGACTGCGAAGGAGCAGACGTTTGGATGCCCGACGCAGGCGCGGAGTTTCTTTGTCGCGCGGCTTCGTAAAAAACGACGGCAGCAGCAGCGGCCGCGTTCAGTGATTCGACGCCAGCGGTCATGGGAATGCGGATCCGCGCGTCGGCACCACGCTCGATTTCCTCGGGAAGACCGGCGCCCTCGTTGCCGACTAGGAGGGCCACCGGCTGGCACCAATCGACTTCCCACGGAGCAAGGAGCGGTTGCTCGCCATCGCGCGGCTCGTGAACGCTCGACGCGAGCGTGCGAACTCCCACGACCTTCAGTTGCGCAAGAAGAATGGCGAGCGAAATGCCCGCAAGAATCGGAAGGTGCAGGGTAGCACCGGCGGAGGCGCGCAGAGCTTTCGGCGAGAACGGGTTTGCGGTGCCGCTGATGCCAGAAGCGGCGGTGGCGGCTCCCGTCGCGCCAAAGGCCGCAGCAGTGCGCAGAATCGTTCCCACATTGCCGGGATCCTGCACACCTGCGAGGACGACGAGAAGGGGAGCGCAGGCAGAAGACGGAACGCGCACGAAATCATCGAACGAAGTCTCCCGAGGATGTACCAGCGCGGCCACTCCTTGCGGGTGCTCGGTGTCGGCGAGGCCTTCAAAGAGGCGATCCGTGGTACGGAGGACGGGAAAAGCCATTTCGGGCCGATCAATAAAGGAGGAGAGGCGTTCGTGATGGCGTTCGCCGGACTCGCTGAAGAGCACGGCCTGAATGGGGCAGCCGGAACGAAGCGCCTCTTCAACAAGCCGAACGCCCTCAACGCCGACGAAGCCGTTTTCCGTGGGAAGCCCGCCGCGCAGAGCCATGCGGAACTCCTTGAGCCAGCGATTGTCGCGGCTGGTCAAAAGAGCGGGCTCCCCGGCAAGGCGAGGACTTCGTGCGACTTTGCTTGGCGCAGCCATTACCGTGGAGCGTAGCAAATTTCGTACTGCGGACGCTAACGTCACAAGCGGGCCTAAAAGAAGGCACGGGACACTTCAGAAATCGAACGCCAGGCCCGCAGTTGGCGTGACGGGAATACCGTCATTGGTGAAGAGCACGGTTTGCCCGCTCGCGGGATTGAAGCCGAATGCCGCAAACCGGCGATTGTTGTGATTCGTGACGTTCAACAATTCGCCGTATAAGCTGAGCTTCCATTGTCGAAACAGCCAGGACTTGTCGGCCCGAAGGTCGAGACGTTCATAAGGGCCAAGGCGCCGGATCGGTGGAAAAGTGTCCACGGGGAATCCGGAGCCATAGAGAGCTTTGGCGCTGAAGCGCACGCTCGGCTTGAAACGATAGCTCCCGAACAAATTGACGGTGTGGCGCTGGTCGCTAAGTGTAGGGAAATAGAGCGAATTGATACCTATGATGCCAAAGGGGGGCTGCATCGGGACTTCGAAGCTTCTAGATCGCGCAAATACCAGTGTATAGCCGGCCCATCCAGAAAGGCGATTTTCGCTGCGTCGCTGCAACAAAAACTGCAGGCCGCGTGAATAGTCGCGGCTGGAAAGGGCGGATTGTTTCAGTGGGGCGGGAGGGAAGAGCGCAAAAAAGTCTTCGCGCTGTTCATTCTCCCGGTCGAAACCTTCAACGCGAAGGCGAGAACGCTCACCCAGCCTTTGTTCGATGGCTAAGACGTATTGCGAGGAAGTCCGCGGCAGTGCGGAAATGACGACCGGAGCGGTGCCAATCAATTCGCCGATCCCGAAATCGTTGACGAAGTCCGGCAATTGCGCGTACTTGCCCCAAGCTGCTTCGAGCTGAGTCGAGCGAGTGGCCTGGTTGGTGAACGAAACCTGGCCAGTAATTGGTTCGACGCGCAAATTGTTCAATTTGTCCCACCGAATTCCGCCTTCGAGACGACATCGATTGTTCCAAAACTGGGCCGCGTGCTGGAGGTACGCGTCCTGGCGAACGCCTGATGCGCTCGACGAAAAAAAGACTGGCAGTTGAGCGGGGGAAAAAAAGTTGTCGGCAAAATTCTCTATGGGCCGGCGAACGGAGTACCCGGCTTGCAGGATCATTCCGCGCCGCCAGCTCCAGGAGGCGTTCGTCCCGCCCGACCATTCGTGGTCAGACGAGCGGTCAATCAGCTGCGTCGCCGCGTTGCTTTCTTCGAAACTGGTGCGGACGAAAGCGACGTGAGCGTCAACCAAGTGACTGGCCGTAGGAGTCCAGCGCCAACCCAATCGCGCAATGGCAAGATTGTTGGAACCCGTTTTTAGAGTATTTGGGTCAGAGGTGGAAGGCAGGTTGGGATCGTTGATTCGGAGCTGGCCACCGGTTGCCAGCAGGCTGAGCGTTTGGGTCGGTGTAATGTCATAGGTGAGCTTGAGATCGGCATCATAGAAACCATCCTGGGAAAAACGAGTATTCGCGAGAAGGCGTTCCAGATAGCCGAGGTAACTCTTCCTGGCATCAAGTAACCAAGTCCCTTTATGAGCGTGGCAAAAGCCGCCTTCACCGAGGAACTCGCTGTCTGCCATTCCGACGGAGCCATGAAAAAGAGGATGGCCCTCACTGCCCGTGCGAGTGTGAATGGTGAGGGCGGCTCCGCTGCCGTCGGCGTATCGAACGGGATAAGCAACCGGCATGAGGCGAAGGTCTTCGACGTCGTTGCCGGTAAGCAGACTGAGTGTGGGGGCATCGGGAAAGCTTGCGATGGTGTGGAGGAGATTCGGGACCAAGACATCATCGAGGTAGACTCCGACTTGCTCATAGGGCGTACCCATGACGGAGAATTGCGCAAAGAAATCGTTGTTGGCTGACGCGGAGATGCCCGGGAGTGACTGCAGCGAGCGAAACGGATCATTCACGAGAACCGTTGCGGTTTGCTGCAATTCGCTGCTTGTGAGTGTCAGATCTCCGACGGCCGGCCAATCCTTGGCTTCGAAGAGGTCGCCGCGTACTTCGACCTGCTCGGTTCGGCGGAAGTTATCCGGCGTAAGCGTGAGTAAAAATTCTTTGCTATCGTCCGCGGCTGCAAGCTGAAAGGGTATGGAGAGTGTGCGGTATCCCACGCCGCTGACCTGGAGCACATAACTGCCCGCTGGTACTTGGGAAATGTGAAACGTACCATCCGCCCCCGTAGCAGCGATGAAGCCTGTTCCGACGATCGCTGCCTGAATCTTCCCAAGCGGCTCGCCGCCCTGGGCATTTGTGACCGTTCCATGAACGTCGGCCCCGACGGCTGAGGCGGCGAAAAGAACCAAAAGAGAGAGAAGAACGAGGATTGGGAAAAAAGAGCAATTGCGAATACATAGCATATGTCTGCAGCGCCGGTCCGCCTCATCCAGCGAATGGATGCCTTCGGGATAAATCGTTGCTTGCGAGCTTAATGAAATCATAAAGCGGTTTAATTCGGTTGTTGATCAACAGTGATAAGCCCCCTTCGCCTAGTGGACAAAGGCGGCCCGGCACGCAGTTTTCTATGAAGTCAAGCCCTTCTGAAAGGTTGTTTGCCGACGAAACGACTCAACTTGCCAAACCAAGCGCTGGTGTGAGCCCGCGGCGCGAGGGTGCAGGCTTATATTGCTCTTGCCACAAAGGGTGTGGTAGCGTCGCCCAAATAAGGGCAGCACCGGCGGGGCGCTGCAGGGTGGCGTCACGACTTCGCCAAAGGCCAAAAAATTGCCAGCTGAACTGCTGCGCGTCAATGCACAATCTCCAGAACCGGACCTGCTGCGATATGCGGCAGATTTTATTACCCGCGGTAGTGTGATTGCCATTCCGACGGACACGTTCTACGGGCTGGCCGCCGATCCCTTCAATTTAGCCGCGGTCGATGAGATTTACCGGGTGAAGGGGCGGCCGGAGACGCGAGCCCTGCCGATCCTGGTGAATTCGATTGAACAAGCCGTTCAACTCGCGCGGGAAGCGCCGCGGAAATTCTTGCGGCTCGCGCAGGCATTCTGGCCCGGAGGTTTGACGCTGGTGGTGAACGCGGCACAGCGTATCCCGCTCAAAGTGACCGCGGGGACGGGGCGCATTGCGTTGCGCTGGCCGAATAGCAACGTGGTACGTCGCCTGATTGATGAATTCGATGGCCCGGTTACGGGAACGAGCGCAAACATTTCCGGGTTTCCGTCGTGCTCCAGCGCGGAGCAGGTCATGAAGCAGCTGGGGCTGCGGGTGCCGCTCGTGCTGGACACTGGCGAAACCGGCGGGACGCTCCCGTCGACTATCGTGGAATTGAATGGCGACACCTGGCGAATCGGCCGCGAAGGCGCGATTCCCGTGGCGCAGATCGCCAAGGCGCTGGAATAGCCAGAATCGTGGTGACGAAGCGATTGGCGGGCCCGTTCCCTGATTAGTTTCCGGCCTGCTTGAGCGTCGCCAGAAAGTTGTAGTTTCCCGTGGAAGGCAAAGCGAGTTCCCCGAGCGAGCGGCGGTGCACGGAAACCACGTCGTTGAACCACAGCGGCAAGTACGGCAGATCGTCCGCCAGAATTCTCTGAATCTCACTGCATAGCGCTTTTCTTTTTTCCTGATTCATCTCCACGCGAATCTGGTCCGTCAGCGCGTCGATACGCGCGTTGCGATAGTGTCCGCGATTGGCGCCGTCGGGAGTGAAGCACTTCCATGAGAACGCATATTCAAAAAAGTCCGGATCGGTGTTTGCGCCAACCCATCGCTGGTAAGTGAGCTGAAAATTTTCTTTTGCAACGTCGGAAAACAACGTGAACAGGACGCGAGATAGCACGAAGCAATGAAGTAAGGAAGTAAGAAAGAAATGAAAAGCAGAGACTTTGCGAATGCATGATTAGCGCGGCGGGGCATAAGAGATTTTACCGAGGATTGCTGGTCCGCGCGCACCGGTTGCAGATGGCAGGTTCGCGGGGCGTTGGTGAAACGTTTCGTAAGCCAGCAGAGCAAACGCAAAAGCCTCCTTTGCGTCTTCTGGAACCCCCAGCCGGGAAGAAGGCACGACTTCGATGCCCGGAAGCGCAGCGGACAGTTGGGCAAGAATCAGCGGATTGTGCGCGCCACCGCCGGAAACAATCAGTTGGTTGATTTTCGTTTTGCGCAGAACGAAACGATTCAAGGCCTCAACGATCGAGAGCGTGGTGAAAATGGTCGCAGCGCGAATGAGATCGTTCGGTGTGGCGCGATAGCGCAGGCCAAGCGTGAGGATTTTCTTCACATAAGCGTGCCCGTAATATTCGCGCCCGGTGGATTTTGGCGGCGCAAGTTTCAAGTAGGGATCGCGCATCAGTTCGTCAAGGAGCGCGGGATTGCTGCGGCCCTGCGCGGCAAGCTGCGCGTTTTTGTCAAAGCGCTGGCGGCCCCGCGTGAAATGCGCAACCAGCGCGTCGATGAGCATGTTGGCAGGTCCCGTGTCGAATGCAAACACTTGCTGCGGCTTGGCGGCGCGCGGAAGGACGGTAATGTTGGCAATCCCTCCGAGATTCAGCGAAACGCGGCCGAGTTTCGCGTGGCGGTAGAGAAGATAATCCACGTAGGGAACGAGCGGCGCGCCCTGCCCACCGAGCGCCATATCCGCGGGGCGAAAATCGCCAACCGTTGGAATGCCCGTGCGTGCAGCGATGACCGATGGTTCGCCAATCTGCAGCGTGGATGGTGTTGGCGCGCCAAAATAAGGAGCCGGTTTTCCTTGATGGAAAATCGTTTGGCCGTGGCTCCCGATTAGCGAGATGCGTTTCGGCGAGACACGAAATCTGCGGCAAGCGGCGAGAGTGGCGTCAGCGAAAAGTCCTCCCAAACGAAAATTCAACTGACTGAGAGCGCCCGCGCTGATGGGGTGCTGTTCCGCGACGCGAAGAATTTCCTTCCGAAGCGCATCAGGAAATTTCGTGGAGGTGTGGCCGAGCAGCTTGGCGTTCAGATTTGGCGGCGCTCCAGAAATGCGCGCCAGGGCCACGTCAATCCCGTCGGCAGACGTGCCGGACATCATGCCAAGGACAAGCATCGGCTTTTTGCTCATGAAATTTGTTTTTTCAATTCGGCGAGGAGATTCAGCGCATCGAGCGGCTTCAACTGGTCGAGGTCGGCACCTCGCAGCTTGTCGAGCACGTCGCGATCCAGAGCAGTGAAGAGCACGTGCTGATTGCCGTTCTTGTTCCCCGTGTCAGAAGCGCCGGGAGAAAGCGTTTCGCTCAGTTCGTGTTCGCTCTGTTCGTGTCTTTTCAAGACTTCGCGGGCGCGCTCGATCACGCTGCGAGGAAGTCCGGCAAGCCGGGCCACTTCGATGCCGTAGCTCTTGTCCGCGCTCCCCGGCTCGACGCGGCGTAGAAAAATAATCTCGCTGGGCGTCTCTTTCACTGACACATGCACATTTTTGACTGCGGGGAGCAGGTCGCCAAGTTCCGTCAGTTCGTGGTAATGCGTGGCGAAGAGCGTGCGCGCACGCGTGTGTTTTTGCAGATGTTCGACGACCGCCCAGGCGATCGAGAGCCCATCAAACGTGGCGGTCCCGCGTCCGACTTCGTCGAGCAGCACCAGACTCGCGGGAGTGGCGTGATTCAGGATCGCGGCGACCTCGCTCATCTCCACGAGGAACGTGGATCGCCCGCGCGCGAGATTATCGCTCGCTCCGATCCGCGTGAAAATGCGGTCCGTGATGGGCAGCTTCGCCTGGCGCGCCGGAACAAAACAGCCTATTTGCGCCATCAGCACGATCAGCGCGGACTGCCGCAGATATGTGGACTTACCGCCCATGTTAGGCCCGGTAATGAGAAGTAGCTGCTGACGCCCGGGCTCGAAGCAAAGATCATTGGGAACGAAGCGTTCGCCTTTTTGGCGCAGCAGTTCTTCGATCACCGGATGGCGTCCGCCGATGATGAGGAGTTCGCCGGTGGAGTTGAATTCGGGACGCGAATAGCCGCGGTCCGCGGCCAGCTTCGCGAAAGCAGTGAGCACATCGAGCTGCGCGACCGCCGCAGCCGTACGGCGCAACCGTGCCGCCTTCGTCGCTACGGAAGAACGCACATCCACAAAAAGTTGCCGTTCGATTTCCAGGATGCGCTCATCGGCCGCAAGTATCTTCCGCTCATATTCTTTCAGCTCGGAAGAAGTAAACCGCTCGGCATTCACCAGCGTCTGTTTGCGTTCATAGTCCGCAGGAGCCAGATGCAGGTTTGGTTTCGAGATTTCAATGTAGTAGCCAAAGATTTGATTGAAGCGAATCTTCAGCGAGCCGATGTTGGTGCGCTTGCGCTCGCGCTCCTCCATCGCGGCGATAATCTGTTTGCTGTGCTGACTGAGGTCGCGCAGCTCATCTAATTCCGCATGGTAACCACTCCGAATCATCCCAGGATCGGTCGCGAGGGCGGGCGGATCGTCAGTGATGGCACGTTCCAACCGGTCGCGGACATCCGCAAGCTCGTCGATTTCCTGGTGAAGTTGATGCAGAAGCTCGCTGCCCCCGGCGGGAGGTGGCGTGAGAAACTTTGTCAGGACGGGAAGCTGTCCCAGCGATTTACGCAGCGCGACAAGCTCGCGCGGAGTCGCAAGCCCCAGCGTGATGCGGCTGGTAAGCCGTTCGAGATCCAGGATGCCCTTGAGTTCCTTGCGGATTTCGCCGCGTAACACCGTTTGTTGGACGAGGTGTGTGACAGCATCGAGCCGGGCCTCAATTGCCTCTCGTTCAATAAGCGGGCGCAAGACCCAGGAACGCAACAGGCGTGCGCCCATGCCCGTCACGGTGGCGTCGAGTGCGGCGATCAGCGTAGTGGGGCCGCCCGTACGACCTGCTTCTTCCGTGAAGATCGGGGCAAGCAGCTCCAGATTACGGACGGAAACGGGATCGAGCACCAGTGCATCGTGCTGTTCGTAATAGCGGACGCGGTCGAGATGGCGCAACGCTTCAACGCCCGAAGCATCCACGTTTTCATTTGTCGTGCCAACACGATCCCCGCGCGCGGCGTTTTCCCGTAAATAGTGGACGATGGCCCCTGCGGCGGCCAGCGCTTGCGGATGATCGTCGAGGCCGAAGCCCGTGAGTTCCGCAACGCCAAACTGCTCGCGCAGAATGCGCTCGGCGTAGTCGCGCTGAAAGATCCAGTCTTCGAGGCGTGATTCCACGCCGCCGACGCCTTCGAGGAGCGAAGTCTTCGCCGTCTCAAAAAGCTGCTGTGGCCGGGGAAGCAGGGTCTCCCTCGGACGAAGCAGTTGTAGTTCGTCGCGAAGATCGTCATCGGCGCGCGCCCCGGAGAATTCCGTGGCCTGAAATTCACCGGTGGACAAATCGACGAAGGCCAGGCCAACGGGCGAACCCGAGGCATGTTTTGCAACACACGCGAGAAAACTGTTTTCGCGGGCGTCGAGAAGGGTAACGTCCGTCGCGGTACCAGGGGTGATCACCCGAACAACTTCGCGGCGGACGAGCTTTTTCCCGGGGCCGGGCTGCTCCATCTGATCGCAGATCGCGATTTTGAACCCGGCTCGAATCAGGCGCGCGACGTAGCCCTCAGCGGCGTGGTAGGGAACCCCACACATCGGAATGGGCTGGCCCTTTTCCCGGTTGCGCGAGGTCAGCGTGATTTGCAGTTCGCGCGAGGCAATCATCGCGTCTTCGTAGAAAAGTTCGTAGAAATCGCCCAGACGGAAAAGTAGCAGCGCATGCGGATAGCGCGCCTTGATGGCGTGATACTGCTGCATCAGCGGTGTAGTGGGCTCGCTCATTCGTAATGCATCAGCAGAGAATCATTCCCTGATGCCCAGGTGCGTCAGCAAGAAAGCATAGTCCAGGGCGATCTCCCGCAAATAATCATAGCGGCCGGAAGCGCCGCCGTGCCCCGCACCCATGTTGATTTTCAGCAACAGCGGATTTGAATCCGTTTTCAGCGTGCGCATTTTCGCCACGTACTTCGCCGGCTCCCAGTACATCACTTGGCTGTCATTCAACCCAGTCTTCGCCAATATCGCCGGATAAGCCTGGCGCTCCAGGTTGGTGTAGGGACAATACGACTTCATGGTGAAATAATCTTCCGCGATTTGCGGATTACCCCATTCCTCATATTCGCCGACGGTCAGCGGCAGCGACGCGTCGAACATGGTGTTGAGCACGTCGACGAACGGCACATGCGTGATGACCAGGCGAAAAAGATTGGGGCGCATGTTTGTCACCGCGCCCATCAGCAGTCCGCCCGCGCTGCCGCCCTCAATCACAAGTTTTTCGGGGCTTGTGTAGCGCTGCGTAACGAGGTGTTCGGCCGAGGCGATGAAGTCCGTGAACGTGGTGCGCTTTTGCTTCATGCGGCCGCCGTCGTGCCACGGTTTTCCAAGCTCGCCGCCGCCGCGGACGTGCGCCACAGCGTAAATCACGCCGCGGTCCAGCAGGCTCAGCCGGTTCGAGCTGAAATTCACCGGAACAGAGATTCCATAGCTGCCGTAGCCATAGAGGAGCAGTGGGGCGGAGCCATTGCGCGGCGTATCGCGGCGATAAACGACGGAGAGCGGCACGCTCGTTCCGTCGGACGCGGTGGCATGCAATCGCTCACTGACGTATGGCGTTCGATCGTAGCCGCCGAGAACCGGCTGCTGCTTCCTCAGGCTTCGTTCCCGCGTGCGAACGTCGTAGTCAAAAACCGAGCGTGGAGTTACGAAAGATTCGTATTGGAACCGCACGTGGGAAGCGCTGAATTCCGGATTCTCACCAATGGATGCGTTGTAGGCGGGCTCTGTGAATTCAATGCGATGCGAAGCCGCCAGGACGTTCTGCGCGGCCGCCGTCAAATCCACGATACGGAGATAGGGCAGGCCGCCTTCGCGTTCGAAAAGCACCAGGTGCGACTGGAAAGCCTCCTCGGCAGCCAGCATGACTTCGGGCCGATTGGGAATCACTTCCCGCCAGAATTCCCGGCGGGGATCGCTAGCCGGCGCGGCCATCAAGCGAAATGTTCGCCCGCCGGAATTCGTGCGAATGTAAAACACGCCTCCATCAGAACTTCCTGCCGGACCGGAGTGTCCCGCGGTAAGCGGACCTGTGTAATGTCCCGCGGCGAGCGGACTCGGATGTTCCGCGGCAAGCGGACCAGGATGATGTTCCGCGTAGTATTCGTGGTTGTCTTCGCGCGGAGCGATGAGCCGGAATTCTTCGGTCGGCTGATCCGCGCGCAGGTAGCGGACTTCGCTTGCCGTATGGCTCGCGACGGTCAGAAGGAGAAACGCGCTGCTGCGCGTGCGTTCCACTTCGATTCGAAAGCGCTCGTCCGTCTCGTCGTACAGCAGAGGATCTGGTTCGGCGGGGCCCAGAACATGCCGATACAGTCGATGCGAGCGCTTCGTCGTTTCGTCTTCGACGGTGTAGAACAGAGTGCGATTATCCGAGGCCCACGCAACGCTGGTGACGCGTTCGAATCGCTCGGCAAACGTCGTCCCCGTGTGCAGGTCTTTGACTTGCAACACGTATTGGCGGAAACCCGTGGTATCCGTCGAATAGGCGAGCAGTTGATTGTCGTCGCTGACCTCGAACGAACCCAATCCCAGAAAAGAATGGCCTTCCACGAGCCGATTCAGGTCCAGCAACAATTCCTCCGGCGCGTCTTCCGTGTCACGTCGCCGGCAGTAGAACGCATACTGCTTCCCCTCTTCCGTGCGCGTGAAATAGAGATAGCCTCGCAGCCGGTAGGGAACGGAAAGATCCGTTTGCTGGATGCGCATCAGCATTTCTTGATAGAGCTTCTCCTGCAAAGGTTCCGTGGGCTTCAGAACAGCGTCGGTATACGCGTTTTCGGCCTTCAGATAGTCGATGACTTCAGGATTTTCTTTGTGGCGCAGCCAGGCGTAATGATCTACGCGGCGATCGCCATGCAAAATGTGCTCCACCGGTTCACGGCGGGCAGCCGGTGGCTGGGGAATCGTACCAGTTGACTTTTCCTGGGCTGGCAATGGCGTCGCGATATTGGCGTCCGGGTTCATGAGTCTCTTCTTCGAGGGCGGTAATGCGGTCCAACGTCCATGCGCGGCGGGGTGGGGCGACGCGCAATAAGAATCGGGTGCGTTCGCTATACTATCGGAACTCGGCGACGGGAGAAAGCAGCCCCGAGCGAGCTGTGAAAAAACGCGATGGCGCGAGAGACCGAAATCAAACTGAAAATCAGTGACTTGCCTGCGTTCCATTGCGCGTTAAAGCGCATGGGAGCCCACCTCGCTGACCCGAGCACCCCCAAAGTTCATGAGGAAAATGTAATTTTCGATACGCCGCAGGGCGGACTTGCCAAGCATGGTCAATTGCTGCGCATTCGAACAGAAACACCCGAAGCCCATGGGAAATCAAAGAAGGCGGTGCCGAGGCAACGTGTAATTTTGACCTTCAAGCAACCCGCGACTCGGCTGGCCGTAGCGGAGATGGAAGGCGTTTCGCACGGGTCTTACAAAGTTCGCGACGAAATCGAGGTCGAGCTTGCTGAGTCCGGAAATCTGACCAGAATTTTCGAGGGGCTCGGGATGAGCGGCTGGTTTCGCTACGAAAAGTATCGCACCACTTTCCGGCTGCCCGCATCGAAAGCCTGGGCCAAAGGCCTTCTAATCGAGCTCGATCAAACACCCATCGGGACATTTGTGGAACTCGAGGGACCCGCCGAGGCAATTGATCGGGCGGCGGAAGAACTGGGCTATTCGAAACGCAACTACATCTTGAAGAACTACCTCCGCTTATACATGGAGGACTGCCGCCGCAAGGGTGAACAACCCCGTCACATGCTCTTTCCAAACCGCAGGTGACGCTCTGCAACGTCATTCGAACAAAAAAAATCGCTTCGTGAGTCCTTTTTTTGTTGACTTCGAGAAGCACGCAGCTTATCAATGCAAATGTGACTGCAAAATGGTCACGTTGCGGAGCAAATCTCGTCCCAATGAGTATGGGCAGCGAACTCGAACCTGGCCCCGGTAGATCCAGGCAGCAGTGCGGCCAGAACTTGGTTCCACGGCAGGGTATCCCGATTTTTTCGCGCGAGACGCAGGCCAAGGCGTGCGCAGTCGGGTGGGGAGGGTTCGCTGGCGGCTAAGGTAA
Organism: Acidobacteria bacterium 13_2_20CM_2_57_6; assembly: GCA_001917435.1. GTDB lineage: Bacteria > Acidobacteriota > Terriglobia > Acidiferrales > UBA7541 > Acidiferrum. The sequence continues at coordinate 11,995 of MNEA01000155.1, read as the reverse complement.
GTCCATGTTTATTAGGCACTTGCCCGCCGCCGAGGTTTTTCGGTGCGCGGGTTTTTTATTGCCAGAATGAGTTCGAAAGGGAAGCCGTTCGAACGATTCCGGGTGACGCGCGAGGAGGAGAGCGTATGGATCTCTACGCCACAGAATTGATGGGGGCCAAAGCTTACGACGTTGGGGGACATTACGTCGGACGGGTGCGCGAATTTTTCATCGAACCCGCGGAGGCTCCCAACCGCGTGTCCCACTACTTGTTGTCGCGCGGCAATTTTCAGCCGCTGGTGGCGAAACACGATCAGGTCGCGTCCGTGGCCGTGGGGAAATTGGAGCTGAACGTCAGCGAGCGGGCCTTGGAACTTTACCGACCGAATGAGTCGTGGCTGGCGGTTCAAAAAGATTTGCTGGACCAGCAGATTATCGATACGCGCGGACGAAAAGTGGTCCGCGTGAATGACGTCGATCTGACCCCATTTCGAACGAATGGCAACGTCGAGCTGCGCCTGTCGCAAGTGGATGTGGGGCTCCCGGGAGCGGTGCGCAGGCTGCTGCAGGGGGTGGTGCCTCCCAAAGTGATTCGCAAGCTGCAGAGTAAATTGCCGCAAGGTGCGATTCGCTGGGAGTTTGTAAATCTTGTCGAGCCGGACCCTATGCGCCGGCTCAAGCTGCGCATCACACATGAAAAACTTGAGGACCTGCACCCGGCGGACATCGCGGAGATTATGGAAGACCTCTCCGCTGCGGAGCGGCAGGGAATTATCGCTTCGCTGGATGAAGAGACAGCGGCAGCAGTCCTCGCGGAATTGGACGAGCGGCTGACTACGCAAATCGTGGAAAAGCTGGACCCGGAGAAAGCGGCGGACATTCTGGAAGAGATGGCCCCGGACGCGGCAGCCGACCTTCTGGGGGATTTGTCCAAGGAAACTTCCGAGGAACTTCTGCATGAGATGCCGGGCCAGGAAGCCAACGAGGTCCGCGAGTTGCTGGAATTTGACCCCGCGACAGCGGGTGGCATGATGAACACGGAGTTCATTTTCGTGGGCGAAAGTTCAAGGCGTGAGGAAGTGTTGGAGTGGATGCGCGAACAGGAGTTCAACCTCGATCAGCTGGACACGATTGTTCTGCTGGATAGTTCCGCGCAGTTCTCCGGCGCCGTCCCCGTAGCGCGGCTGCTGCTGGCGGCGTCCGATCAGCGCATGGCAGAGCTAAAGATGGATCCTTTGCTTAGTTTGCCGCCGAACGCAAACGATAAAGAAGTCTTCGAGCTCTTTGACAAGTACAACCTGCGGATGCTGACGGTAGTTGATCAGGAAAACCGGCCGATTGGGGTTATCACCGTGGACGACGTGGTGTCAAAGCTGCTGAAGGACTAAGAAGGGAATTCGAGCGGACCGATGAACTGGGATGCCATTGCCGCGAAGTTTGAGCGCGTCAGGACGGGTGAGACGGATTTTCAGAAAAAAATCCGCGGACTGCGCCGGCGCCTGACGCTGCTGCTGGCCGTGGTGGGCCCGGGGCTGATCACCTCGAATGTGGACAACGACGCTGGCGGAATTTCAGTTTATACGCAAGCCGGAGCGCAATACGGCTATGCGCTGCTCTGGTCGCTCATTCCCATGACGATTGCGCTGTACGTTACGGAGGAGATGTGCGCGCGGATGGGCGTGGTCACCGGGAAAGGGCTCTCCGATCTCATCCGCGAGGAATTTGGATTCCGGCCGACGTTTTTCGTGATGATCACCGGTTTTTTTGTGGACCTAGCCAACGTGGTGGCGGAGTTTGCCGGCGTGGCGGCGGCGATGCAAATTTTCGGGATCAACCGATACGTCGCCGTGCCGATCGCCGCGATCCTCGTTTGGGTGCTGGTGATTCGAGGGACTTACCGCCAAGTGGAGACTATTTTTCTGTTCGCCTGCGTTCTGTATCTGTCGTACGTATTTTCCGCATTTTTCGCCAAGCCGGATTGGCTGATCGCCGCGAAAGAAATAGTGATCCCGAGCCTCAGCCTTAGTTCAGGTTACCTGTTGATGCTAACGGGACTCGTCGGAACCACGATTGCGCCCTGGCAGTTTTTTTATCTTCAGGCTGGATTCGTGGAAAAGAAGGTGGGGCCTCGCCAATACCCGCAGGCGCGCGCCGATGTCCTCGTCGGCAGCATCAGCTGCATGGTGATCGTTTTCTTCATCATCGTTTGCACGGCGGCCACGCTCTACGTCTCAGGACACCGAGACATCACCGATGCCGCGCAGGCGGCGCAGGCGCTGATTCCTTTGGCCGGCAAAGGCGCGGGGGTTCTGTTCGCATTTGGACTGCTGAACGCGTCACTCTTTGCCGCGTCCATTTTGCCGCTTTCCACAGCACACGTGATTTGCGAGGGGCTGGGGTTTGAAGCGGGACTGGACCATAAATTCAAAGAGGCTCCCATCTTTTACTGGCTGTACACGATTTTGATCGTGGTAGGGGCAGGCGTGGTTCTGCTGCCGCATGCGCCCCTTTGGAAGATTTTGATCTTCTCGCAAGTGGGCAACGGCATCTGGCTTCCCGTTGTTGTGATTTTCATTTTGCTGCTGGTCAATCGGCGGGATTTGATGGGGGAATACGTGAACACCATGACGTTCAACATCGTCGCCTGGGCGACGGCCATCGGCATGATCGCGCTAACGCTGATTCTTACTTACACCGCGCTGTTCCAACAAAGCGTCCCACCGCCGCCAGGCTGATGTTTGACTGCGCAACCTGCCGTTGCGCCGAGACGGAGGGTATGTTAACTTTGCGGCGTAAAGGGCATTGCTGAGAAAGCCCACTTATACACCGTGTCCTACAGCCACACTCCCAAGACGCTGCATGTTGCCAGCCCTGGCACACTCGGGCCGGTTACACCTGAAGAGGCGCGCTTGCTCGAAAAGCTGGACTTGACGCGGCTGCCGAGGCACGTGGCCGTGATTATGGACGGCAACGGGCGGTGGGCGCAGAAGCGGCACCTGCCACGAATCGCGGGACACCGTTCAGGAACGCAATCCGCACGCATCACCATTGAGACATGCGCCCGTTTGAAAATCGAGGCGCTGACGCTGTATGCGTTTTCCGTGGAAAATTGGCGGCGGCCCAAAACGGAAATCGACTTCCTGATGGCGCTCTTGCGTGAATATCTTCGCAAGGAGATGCCGCTGCTTCAGAAGAATCATATCCGCATGCGGTTCCTGGGCCGGATCGACGAGCTTCCCGCGGGCGTGCAAAACGACGTGCGCGAGGCCATGGAGAAAACGGCAGGGAACAAGGGCATGGTGCTCTGCGTGGCGCTGAATTATGGCGGGCGCGCGGAGATCGTCGACGCCATGAACGCGATTCTTTCCGAACGCGACGGCCACGGAACGTCGAGCAAGGTCACCGAGGAGCAGCTTTCGCGGCACCTTTACACAGAAGGCTTGCCGGACCCGGACCTGCTGATCCGCACCAGCGGGGAGATGCGAGTGAGCAATTTCCTACTCTGGCAAATTGCCTACGCGGAGATTTTCGTCACGGAAACGCTGTGGCCGGACTTCAACCGGGCGCGATTGCTGGAAGCGCTGCTGGAATATCAGAAGCGCGAGCGGCGCTATGGCGGCATCCGCGAAGATGCAGCTTCCGACGAGAAGCCGGTGCGTGCAGCGGGCAACTAATCTCGTGCCTGTTTACAGTTGATATTTCTGAGCGCTAGCTTAGCTAGCCGCGTTTTGGCAATTCCTGGTTAACAATATGACTGGGCCCGTCCGAACAGTTCGTTGCCTCCCCGCTCTGCCTTGTAGGCTACGCGCGATGAGATGCGTGGACTGATCGAGTTCCTCCTCTCCCGACAATGATTTTCAGCAGCTTTACAGGTCGCACTCCGAATAGCCGACCATTCGGGAGTTAGTAGTTATAAAGCAGTCTGTCGGTACTCACCGAGTTCTCGGTGCATCAGAAATTTCATGTGGTAATCCCACATAAGTTATGAGACATTGCTGTGGTGTCACCACAGGAGAGACCCATGGGCCAATCTAAGCTCGATCTGTTGCAAGGAACGCTAGATGTGATGGTGCTGCAGACGCTGGAGGCAATGGGCCCGCAACATGGATACGGCGTTGCGCGTCGCATTGAACAGGTGAGCGGGAATGAAGTGCTGCTGAACCAGGGGACGATTTACGCGTCGCTAGTGCGATTGCAGCAGCGCGGCTGGATCGCGGCCAAGTGGGGCACTTCCGACAACAACCGCAAGGCAAAGTTCTACTCCATCACAAAAACCGGTCAGAAGCAGTTGGTGCAGGACACTGCTTATTGGCAGCGGCTGGCAGGAGTTATGGGGCGCGTTCTCGCCATGCAGGGCGAAGGAGATGAACAGTGAGGCATTCCCTTCGAGAAGCATTCAAGCGAGTCGGCTCTTTCTTCCGCAAAGATCAACTCGACCAGGAACTCAACGAAGAGATGGCCTCGCATCTGCAAATGGCCGTGGAAGAAAACATGCGCCGCCATATGTCTGCAGAAGAAGCCCGCCGCCAGGCCCTTGTCCGATTTGGTGGAGTGCAGCAGGCGCTTGAGAGGCACCGCGAATCACGCGGATTGCCCTGGCTCGACGTCCTTATCCAGGACCTGCGTTTTACCTTCCGCACGTTAAGGCGCGACTCTGGTTTCACAATTGTCGCAGTTCTGATTCTCGCACTCGGCATAGGCGCAAATATCGCTGTTTTCAGCGTAGTGAATACGATTCTGCTGCGACCCCTCCCGTTTCGCGATCCGCAGCAGTTGGTGCGGATTGTGCAGAAGAATCCGAAAGCTGGCGAATCCAGCAGGACCTATACAGCGGATGCCACGCAGGATTTCCAGCAACAGAACCACTCTTTCCAGTCTGTCAGCGGCTACTTCGCCTTTACTGGACCTGATAATCTCAAACTCGTCGGGACTGGTCAGCCAGTGCCCGTTACGAGCATTCTTGTAGCGGAAGGGTTCTTTCAAACACTCGGCGTAGATCCTTCGCTGGGACGTTCGTTCAGGTCTGAAGAATTCGTAAAGCATTCCCAACCTGTGGCGTTGTTAAGTTATCCGTTTTGGAAACGCCAGTTGGGTGGTGATCGCAGCATCGTCGGAAAGGCAATCAACCTGAGCAACACCTCGGTAATAGTTATAGGGGTGTTGCCGGATACATTCGATTTTGGCTCGGTCTTTTCGCCGGGAGCCAAGGTCGATCTCTTCGCGCCCTACATCATGGATGATTTCCGCGACGACGGAAATGACCTGGCATTGGTTGGCCGCTTGAAACACGGAGTGACTTTGGCGCAAGCACAGAGCGAGGCCGATCAACTTTTTCCGCAACTCTATTTCGAGCACAAGCACCCTGAGTACGGAAAAGGTTACACGGGCCAGGTTACCGGATTGAAAGACTACGTCAGCGGCAAGCTGCGGCGGTCACTGATTGTGCTGTGGTGTGCCGTTGGACTAATTCTGCTGATTGTTTGCGTGAATCTCTCAAACCTGCTGCTCGCTCGGGCAGCGGCGCGCAGCAAAGAATTTGCTATGCGCAGAGCATTGGGAGCAAGACGTTGGCGGCTTGTGCGTCAACTGTTAACGGAGAGCCTGATACTGGCCACCGTGGGAGCGGTGCTGGGGTTGGGCCTGGCTTATGTCATCCTCTCGTATCTAGCACATCAGGGATCGATTGCGCTGCCGTTGCTCACGATGGTGCGCGTGGACGGTACGGTGCTCGAATGGACGCTGTTGATCGCAGTAGGATCAGCAGTTCTTTTCGGGCCAGCACCGGGGCTGCGCATGTCGGGTGGCAATCTGCAAGAGGTACTCAAAGATAGTGGAGCCAGTGCCGGCAGAAAACATAACCGTATGCGCTCGACGCTGGTGATAACGGAAATTGCTCTCGCTTGCGTGCTGCTGGTCGGAGCGGGCTTATTGCTGCGCAGCTTTCTCCGTGTTCTGGACATTGACCTAGGCTTCCAGCCAAGCCGCGCAGCCGCTATCAGCGTTGACTACGACGATGGCGGAAATCCAGCCAAACGCGCTGCGATTTGGCAGGAAATTGTGCGCCAAAGTTCGATGATTCCTGGAGTCGAGGCGGCGGGCATATCCGACAACCTGCCCATGAGCCGGAACCGCAGTTGGGGGATCGCGGCAAAGGGTGAAGAAAAGCGAGACGACCTCGGTTACCTCCCCGTGTTCGTCTACATAGTTTCGCCCGGCTACCTGAAAGCGATGGGAATGCGCCTAATGGAAGGTCGCGATATCAGCTGGGAAGATATGTCCAACAATCGCAGCGTAGTCATCATCAACGAGACGGTCGCGCGGAAACTGTGGCCGGGACAGGATCCCATTGGCCGTACCGCCCTTGCAGGCGGAACAGAGCCCCAAGTGATCGGTGTGATTGCCGATGTCCGTGAAAGCGGTGCAGAAGACAATGCAGGAGCGCAGATGTACCTGCCAGCGACGAAACAGTTTGGGCCGGAAGGCGCGAATCTGGTGGTACGTTCGAAGCTCCCTCCCACTGCCGTGGCAACGAGCGTGATGGGGACGCTACGGCAGATCAATCCCGGACAGCCGGCCACGGAATTCAAGCCAATTCAGGGATTGGTCGACCGCGCGACGTCTCCAAGGCGCTTCTTTGTGCTGCTGGTCGGAACCTTTGCTTGTTTGGGACTCCTTCTGGCCTCGCTGGGAATCTATGGAGTTGTCTCATATTCCGTTACGCGCCAGACGCAGGAGATCGGCATACGCATGGCTCTTGGTGCGACCGAAACGCGCGTGCAACTCGATGTGATCTGGGAGACGCTGCGATTAGCGCTGATCGGCATTGCTCTTGGAATGATGGCTTCGCTTGCGGTCGCGCGCCTCATTGCCTCCCTTCTGTTTCAGACTGCTCCCACGGATCCGTTTACATTTGCTGGGGTGGTGGTTCTACTCGGAACCGTCGCACTGCTGGCTGGATTTCTCCCAGCACGAAGAGCTTCGACGATCGATCCAATGGTCGCGCTGCGTGTAAACTGAAATCAGACCGCGCTCGCTTCTTAGCGACAGTTTACGAATATCGTTTTGCGCTTTCTTTAACCCTGCTCACTTGGCAGCGAATCGGCGAGTGACTCATCGAAGGAGAGATTTGTAACGACAACTGGGATTGTAGAACTTGACTAGCAGGTGGCGATCTCAATTGTCGGATCACGGGCCATCCGGTAGTAATCCAGATGCCTGAGTGGCTGGCCTTGGTTTATTGTAGACTTCCCGCGTGCGTACATTCTCCGCGGTCATAGTCGCACTGTTTCTTTCAGCGCCTAGCTATGCGCAGAAAGCCGTTGTCTTTCCGACTTCGGACGGCGGGGTAGTTTCGGCCGATTCTTACGGAACAGGCGAGCGCGGCGTGGTGTTGGCTCATGGCGGGCGTTTCAATAAAGGGAGCTGGGAGAAGCAGGCGCAAACCCTCGCAGCTGCGGGATTTCGCGTGCTGGCGATCGACTTCCGCGGCTATGGCCAGTCACGAGGGCCAGGCGACTCCGCCCCCATGAGTGCTCCGCTGCACTTGGACGTTTTGGCGGCAGTACGCTACCTGCGTAAGACCGGCGCGAAGACCGTAGCAGTGGTTGGCGCCAGTATGGGCGGCGGCGCAGCGGGGGACGCATCAATCCTTTCGGAGCCCGGCACGATTGGTCGTCTGGTGTTCCTTGGTTCCGCACCAAACGATCCGGCCGAAAAGCTCAAAGCAGCTTCACTGTTCATTGTGGCTCGCAATGATGCCAACGCGGATGGGCTGCGGCTCCCCGGAATTCGCGCACAGTATGAGAAGGCTCCCCAACCGAAAGAACTGATTATCTTGGATGGCTCCGCGCACGCACAGTTTCTCTTCCAGACAGACCAGGGAGAGAAAGTAATGCGTGAGATTCTTCGATTCCTTTCCGCGAAGTGAAGTATTTCCCCTAACTGGCGACGAGAAGACTCCTGCCCGCACGCCACTCTTCTGAATCTGTTGTAAGCTGTGACGCTTTCGGAGGCGGCACATGTATCCCCTACGCAGACACCTGGTCTGGGCCGTTACGCTGTTCGTCTTCCTGGCTTCTTCCGTCGAGGCGCATGTCACGCGCGTGGAGATTCTTTCGCGCGAGGACGTTCAGGGCGGCCGGGCGTTCGGATTGGCCGGCGTTTACGAGAGGATCATCGGGCGAGTGTACTTCGCGGTCAGTCCGGAAAACGTTCATAACCGGCAGATCGTGGATCTAGACAAGGCTCCGCGCAACGCGAATGGGGAAGTCGAGTTTTCCGCAGACCTCTATCTTTATAAACCGAAGGACATGAACAAGGGAAACAACGCCGTGCTGTTTGAAGTTTCAAACCGCGGGGGAAGGGGAATTCTGCGGCTGGTGGACGGCGGAAATTCTTCGGACCCCAACGGCGAGTTGGGAGACGGACTTTTGTTGCGCGAAGGGTACACGATTGCGTGGCTGGGCTGGCAGTTTGATCTCGCGGAGGAAGGACAAAAATTGCGGCTTTCTGCTCCGGTCGCTCATGATCCGAGAGGCAAGGAAATTCGCGGATTGGTGCGTGCTGATTTTACGCCAGCGCAAAGAGTAGATGACATGCCGCTGGGGCACATCATGCTGGGAGCAAGCGGTGGAAAGAGCTATCCGGCCGACGATCCTGCCAGCACGAAAAACGTTCTGACTGTGCGCGATATGCCCGAGGGGCCGCGGCAATCCATCCCGCGCGGCCAATGGAGCTTTGCCCATTCCGTGGAGGGCCAACTGCTGGCCGATGCTCATTTCATTCATCTGGACGGCGGGTTCTTGCCGGGCAAAATTTATGAGGTTGTTTATGAGGCGAAAGATCCCTCGGTTGTGGGCGTCGGGCTGGCGGCGGTCCGCGATTTTCTTTCCTACCTGAAATATGATCCGCAGGCGACGGCTCCAGTGCGGCGCGTCTATGCAGTGGGTATTTCGCAGAGCGGGCGGTTCCTCCGCCATTTCTTGTATCAGGACTTCAACGCGGACGAGCAGGGCCGGCAAGTGATGGATGGCGTCATTGCCCATGTGGCTGGCGCCGGCCGGGGCAGCTTCAATCATCGCTTCGCGCAGCCTTCGCGCGACGCGCAACCGATGTCCAGCATCTTTTTCCCGACGGATGTGTTTCCCTATACCGACCTCGCGGAAAAGGACCCTGAGACAGGTGAAACGGCCGGGCTTTTGGATGCGGCGAGCAAGTCGCACACGGCGCCGAAGATTTTCTTCACCAATACTTCGTATGAATACTGGGGCCGCACGGCGTCGTTGATTCACACCTCGGCGGACGGCTTGAAAGATGCTGCGCCGGGTGAAAACGCGCGGATTTATTTTCTGGCGGGTTTGCAGCATTTTTCCGCGGCGTTTCCGCCACAAAAGGCCACGGCTGGGGCGCCCGAGTTGACCGCGCAGCAAAGACACAATCCGAATCCCATTCAATGGTTCTGGCGCGCACTGATCACGGACATGGACCAGTGGGTGAAAGATGGAACGGCACCGCCAGCGAGCGTCTATCCGAAGATTGCGGACGGCACACTGGTACCCTTGAGCAAATGGACGTTTCCGAAAATCCCTGGGGTGAATACGCCCCATGAAATGAATCTGGGCTACCACCTCGACTTTGGCCCGCAATGGAAGTCAGGGATTATTTCGAACGAGCCGCCGAGGGTGGGAAAGGCGTTTGCCGTGCTGGTTCCGCGAACGGATGCCGATGGCAACGACTTGGGAGGGGTGCGCTTGCCGGAATTGCAAGTGCCGCTGGCTACGTACACCGGCTGGAATCTGCGTGACCCGAGCATCGGCGCTCCCGATCGACGGACTAGTTTTCTCGGTTCGTTTCTCCCGTTTGCTCGTAGCGCGGCGGACCGCGAAAAATCCGGCGACCCGCGGGCTTCGATCGCGGAACGGTACGCTTCTCGCGAACAGTATATGGGCAAGTTTGCCGAGGCTGCTATGAAGTTGATCCAGGACCGTTTTCTGTTGCGGGAAGATTTGCCGGCAGTGCTCGAACGGGGCCGGCGCGAATGGGATGAAATCGCCGGGGAGAAATGAAGCGAAAGGCGGCAGCGCAGAGCTAACCACTATTGCAAAAGCAGGGCGGAAAATGGGAGGATTGCCAATGCTCGGAGGCGCTGGGCAATCTTTTAGGAGAGGACCATGCGTCAACGGCGCGAAACGCTGCGAGCAAGCTGTAACCCCGACTCACGCCCGATGAGAGCATTTCGGCTTCTGGGCCGATTTCAGTTTCTTCATCCACTTCTTTATCCATTGATCTTGACACTGCTCTCGGCGCCGCTAACCACGCCTCTGCGCGCCGACACGATATCCGGTACCGTCAAAGACCCGTCTGGAGCGGTCGTTGCCGGGGCCCGCATCGAGATCAGCGGCAGCGCCTTGGCGGAGCCGTTGGTGCTTACTTCCGACGATACCGGCAAATTTGTCGCCGCCAATTTGAGCGCCGGAAAATATTCCGTGCGCGTTGCCAAAGAGGGGTTTGACGAGCTGCTGACCACGGTCGACCTGCATGGCACGGCTGATCTCCCGCTTAGTCTGACAATCACGCCGCAGCAAACCAGCGTCACCGTGAACGAAAAGAGCTCGGCGTTCGCGAATTCAGACCCCGTTTACCGCCAACTTCGCAACAACGGATTGGGCGACACGTTCCGCTGCGAAAATTTCACATTGCCGATAGACGTGGGGACCTTCGAGTTGAAGTCCGGAACGATTACATTTCTGGCGACGGTCAACAAATCTCAAACCGGCGCTATTTTCGTCGGCCAGGGACACTTCACTCTGAAACCCTATGCCACGGTGGACACAAACGAGATGGTGCGGCGCGCAGGCGGTCCGACGGCCGAGGAAGACTTTACCGAAGCAGTATTTCGTTTCTCTCCCGATCAATTTTCACAATTCGAGTCGACGCTGGGAACCAGAGCGAATACGCCGGCGGAGGCGGCCAGCGCGTTTCAGCATTGGAAAGATAAAGTCCGCCACCGCCACGAGATGCCCGAAGGCATGACCGAGGCGTTCCTGGAAAGCGATACGATCGACAACGTGGACGCCGACGTGCTTGCGGCCATTTACAATTCGAAACATCCTTCATTCTTCAACGCCTATATGCACGGAACACCGCACAAAGACCTGCGCTTCTTCCTGCGCACGCGAGTGGGCGCGATTCCGCAGATGGATTCGCCGGAAGAAGTGGCGCTGGTCAATTGCGACGGCGGGGGAATGAACGACGGCATCTGGTATTCGCAACACCTGAAATCCGAGCTTGTGACTCATACCGCAAGTTCACAGCAGGACAGGCGGCTGTTCGCCACGCGCTGCTACAACATCGAAACGGTAATCGGGAAGAATAATCACCTGTTCAGCCGGGCGACGATCATGTTTGAGCCGCTCGTCCCCGGCGAGCGCGTGTTGAAATTCGGGCTGCTTCCCACGCTGCGGGTGACGCGCGTAACCGATGAGGGCGGCAAGGACCTGCACTTCATTCAGGAAAACAGAAAGGAAGACGGCTCTTTCTATACCGTTCTCGACGAAGCTCCAGCGATGGGGCAAGCCCATTCGATCACCGTGGAATACGGTGGCGACAAAGTGCTGTACGACGCGGGCAGCGGAAGTTACTACATCGGAGCGCGCGAATCGTGGTATCCGAACCTGAACGGTTTCGGTGAGAAGGCGCTGTACGATCTCACGTTCAAGGTTCCGCCGTCGAATGTATTGATCAGCGTCGGCAAGCTTGAGGGACAACACACGGAAGCGGGTTTTGCCGTGACTCATTGGGTGACGCCAGTGCCAGTGGCCGTTGCGGGATTCAACTATGGGAAGTACGTCAAAATGGACTTCCCTGACTCCATCACGCACTACGAGATCGCCGGATATTTTTTGACGGAATTGCCCGACCGCTTGCGACCGTATGAAAACGGCGCGCTGCGGGGAATGTCACCAAGTTCGATGACGAAGTACGCGCTGGATCAGGCACGCGCGCAGATGCAAGTGTG
>MNEA01000133.1 GCA_001917435.1 Acidobacteria bacterium 13_2_20CM_2_57_6 | reverse complement strand
TCCTGCGGGGTCCGACCTGCCAAAGCAGTAGCCTCTGCCTCTATAATGCGATTTCCGTGCCGCGACAGGTGTGGGTGCCTGGTTAGCGCACTACTCGGACATCTTGGTGATGGGGCTAGTTTTTGGTTGGGACTTGCCCACTCCAGATTTGTCAGACGGAGCCGCATCCGCAGGTTTCTTATCTCCGAAGAGAGTGACGATTTTGTACTGGTCCCTTTCACTAGGCAGAACTACTTCGTGTGGCCATCCCTCCGAACCAGGACCGCAGCAAGGGTGAACGTGGAAAACAGCATGAGGGGCAGCATGGCAGCCGCACTTGCAGTCTTTAGGGAGAGTCAACGATTTCTCCTCGCTTAAGTTTATGCCCGTATAAGTCCCGATTAGCCGAAATCGTACACATGGATTGAGTTCTCCGGTAAGGCGTGCGGCCACTGACAGGCATAATCAGCAACAAACATTTCAGGGACTTGCAGAAACACGCGTCGCGGCAAATCTGACTCTAGCCCAAAGCGCAAGAAAGAATCCGCAGATTCCTGTGAGGACTGCGAAAGGAGGCCCTGCAACGGCTCCCACGAATCCGCCGACCATCGTCCCTAGAAACGCAGGCAAGAAGCGCTAATCGGACATTTGACCTTCAGCGTGGAAATGATTGAGAGTATCCTTGCCGGGGGGTTCCTCGTGGCGACTACGAACGACCTCCGTCGCTACCCTCGCTTCAATCCGCCTCAGCCGACGTTTTCCGCTTGGCAGAGTGCCAACCAGAGGTATGTCTCCCGCGTAGGGAATCTTGGATTGGGCGGCTTGTTTATTCGTACGCCTGAACCTCCTCCGCTAGGTACCTTGATTCAGCTGTTGCTCGATACATCGGAAGGGGAAATACGTGCGCGCGCCGAGGTGAAAAGCACCAGACGCAAAGAAGGCATGGGCGTGAAGATCGTTGCCATGCAACAGGACGATCGGGCGCGATTTGCGCGGTGGCTCAAGAGACTATCGCATCCTCCCAACCCAGGATGAAGTGCTTGATAACGCGGTACAAGTGCATTCTTGGAAGAGTTCACACTCTTTACTTGGTGGCTCCGTAGGAGCGCAGCAGCGCGGCAATCTCCATCATTCCGAAATCGTCCTCCGCGCTCCAAAGCGGTAAATCGCTGGGATTCGGCCTTACATTCGCGTCGGCTCCACTTTCCAACAGCAACCTGACCGCATCAATGTCCCCTCTCATGATCGCCCAAAGAAGCGGTGTCATTCTAAAGTCGTCAAACTCGTTCAGGTCGGCTCCTGCGGCTACGATTTGTTGCATTGCGTCATAATCAGAGCGCATTGTTTTTGACTCCCACACGCTTCCGCCACGACCTCTCTTGGGCATTCTACCCATTGAGGCTCGCCATTGGCTCTTGCGAAGCAAGAGAGTTCTGGTGAAACGATATTCACCCTACGAAACGTCTAATCCCTGTCTCGAATCTGTCGTCTGATTGGCTTCGGAATCGGCCCACGCATTGCCATCAGGCTCGAGAACGCAAATAACGACTGAGGTATTTGAGATGCCGTTTGGCGACGGTCCGGTGCCTAAACAAATTCTCTTGGTTGTGGCGATTGTGCTGAGTCTAAGCGCAAGGAGCGCGGTCGTTTCTCACGCGGCGGAGAAACTGGCCGGGCAGCAATCCTCCGCACAAGCTCCTGCTGCCGCTCGGCCCGTGGGAACGATTAAGTCGATTTCCGGGAATACCATAGTTTTGACAACCGACGCAGGCGCTGACGTGATCATCCAAGTCCAGGACCCTGCAAAACTCGTTCGCATCGCACCCGGCCAAAAGGACTTGAAGGATGTCACGCCCATCCAGTTGGCGGACCTCCAGCCGGGCGACCGCATTCTTGTGCGCGGCAAACTTGCCGATGACGGGAAATCCGTTGCCGCCGCCTCGGTCATTGCCATTAAGAAGGCAGACATCGCCGAGAAACAGTCTCGCGAGCGCAAAGAATGGCAGAGGCACGGCTTCGGAGGACTGGTAAGCAACGTCGACGCGGCGGGCAATACCATCAACGCTTCGCTGCCTTCTCCGGACGAAAGGAAGACAGTTGCCATCCACTTCTCGAAGGACACCATCCTGCGCCGTTATGCGTCGGATTCGGTGAAATTTGATGACGCGAAACCTGCTCCTCTTGATCAGATCAAGCCGGGCGACCAGCTTCGCGCCCGCGGTACGCGCAGCGCCGATGGCGCTGAATTCACTGCCGATGAAATCGTTTCCGGCACTTTTCGAAATATCGCCGGCCCCATTTCCGCGCTCGATGCGTCAGCGGGCACCATTGCTGTTCAGGATCTAGTCTTGAAGAAATCCATCACCGTGAAAATCACAGCCGACTCACAGTTGCGCAACCTGCCTCCCCCCATGGCACAACGCATCGCCGCGCGTCTGAAAGGAACTCCGGCCGAAGCGCCCTCGACAACGCCAACTACTGGTAGCGCCGGCTCGGCCGCGAACTCGGAACCGTCAACCAAGCCCAATGGCTCGGCTTCTGGCGGGTCGGGCTCTGGAGGAATGGGAAGGATGGGAGCGGGAGGGGGCTCCGGCGATTTACAACAGGCGATCAGCCGCATGCCACCCATCACACTGGCGGACCTACAGAAGGGCGACGCTGTCATGATTGTGGCGACCGAAGGAGGAGCCAACGGCGTTCCCACCGTCATCACTCTGCTTGGCGGAGTGGAACCTATTCTGGAAGCTTCCCCAAAGAGCAGCCCGTCTACAATTCTTTCGCCGTGGAGCCTCGGCACGGGAGCCGGCGGGGAAGCGCCCACGCCGTAATGCTGCCCAACCCAATACAAACCATGTTCATTCAGGAGATCTGATGCGTTTTTGGCCCGTTCGAATTGTTCTATTGAATTTGGTTCTTCTTTTGTTGACTTTTCCCGGAGCTGGGGATTTGCGTGCGCAGACGACCGCTGGCGCACTGAATGGCGTCGTCACCGACCCCTCGGGCGGAGTGGTTGCCAAAGCCGCGGTGCGTCTGACCGATGCCGGCGGCGCCTCGCTGGACACCACCACCAACCGCGATGGCTTCTACGAATTCAAAGGGCTGGTTCCTGGTACCTACACACTGAAAGCGGTCGCCAAGGGTTTTGCGATCGTTACCCAGGAGAATGTGGGAATTCTCGCCGGGAAGACACAACAATTGAATATTGGGCTGGTCATCCAGATCGAAGAGGAAAAAGTGGAGGTTTCCGATTCCTCCACCAGAGTCGATGTCGATCCTTCGAACAATGCTGGAACGGTGGTCATGAAGGGCAAGGATCTTGAGGCGCTTTCCGACGACCCCGACGAACTGCAATCTGAACTCCAGGCTCTCGCTGGTCCTTCTGCCGGTCCGAACGGCGGTCAGATCTACATTGACGGCTTCACCGCCGGGCAGCTTCCGCCAAAAGCCTCCATCCGCGAGATTCGAATCAATCAGAATCCCTTTTCCTCCGAATACGACAAACTTGGTTACGGCCGCATCGAAATCTTGACGAAACCGGGAACGGATCAGCTTCATGGCCAGCTTTTTGTAACAGGCAACTCCAACGCCTTCAATTCTCGCAATCCGTTTGAAGGTCCCGCCGCGCAACCCGGTTACGATTCCACGCAGTACAGCGCTAATCTTGGGGGTTCTTTGGGCAAGAAGGCTTCCTTCTTCACCAACATCGAACGGCGCAACCTTAACGAATTAAACGTCATTGATGCGCCCTTCGTTGATCCAACGACATTCCAAATCACGCAATTTACGGACACTGTGCCGAACCCTCGCACGCGCACAAATGTCAGCCAACGGTTCGATTATCTAGTTACTCCCGGGAATACGCTCACCACTCGTTATCAGTATTGGCGCAACAACGAGAGCGGCAACGGTGTTGGAGCCTTTAGCCTGCCGTCCCTTGGCTACAATCTGCTGGAGACGGAGCACACTTTCCAGATGAGCGACACGCAGACGTTAAGCTCAAGAACCATCAACGAAACACGGTTTCAGTTCGTCCGCGAAAACAATATTCAGAATCCCCTGAACACCGCTCCCACGATTCAGATCCAAGGTGCATTCGTCGGTGGCGGTAGCACCTCGGGTCTGTACAACGACGTGCAAAATCGTAATGAGCTTCAGAACATCACTTACATGACCTTCGGCAAGCATTCCATCAAATACGGCGGCCGCGCCCGCGTCACAAAAGAAGAGAAGTCCTCAGACTCCAGGTTCAATGGCGTGTATTCCTTCGGCTCACGCATCGACCCAACCGTAAGTGGGTGCAACGTTCAAAATCCTCCCAGTACTTGCCCGCAGATTTCCGGGCTTGTCGCCTATCAACGAACCCTTCAATCCATCGCCGCCGGTAACACGCCTGCCCAGAACGGTGGCGGTGCCAGTTTCTATGCGCTGAACTTCAACACCATCGGGAGCGCCGTGGCCGATGAGACTTGGGCGGATGGAGCTGTCTTTCTGCAAGACGACTGGCGCATCAGACCGAATGTGACCATTAGTTCCGGCCTGCGTTACGAGACACAAAACAATCTCGGTGATCATGCCGATTTTGCGCCACGGGTCGGCTTGGCTTGGGGAATCGATGCCAACGGGAGAAACAAATCCCCTAAAACCGTCCTTCGTCTCGGTTATGGAATTTTCTACGACCGTTTTGGTTCGGACCTCGTGTTGCAGCAACAACTTCAGAATGGCGTCATCCAGCAGCAATATCTTGTTCAGAATCCGTCATTTTTCGACCCTGCCCGCGCTGTGCCGCCGGCCCAGTTTCTGTCATCCAGCACTTCTCCACAGACGGTCTATCAAATCAATCCCAATCTCCGCACTCCTTACACCATGCAGACCGGCGCAACGCTGGAGCGGCAACTGACGAAATCAGCAAATCTGTCCGTTACCTATCTCAATGCGCGTGGCAACCATCAGTTCTTCACCAACTTCATCAGTGCCAATACAATTCCTCCGGGGGCAACCGTTGCTCCGCCACCCAGCGAAATTCTGTACGAATTTCAATCCGAAGGCGTCTTCAAGCAGAATCAATTGATCGTGAACAGCACCATTCGCATGGGCGCGAAGCTCTCCTTGTTCGGCTACTACACCTTGAACTACGCCAAAAGCGATACTTCAGGCGCGTCCACCATCCCGTCGATCCCCTGCCCGGTCGTAATGAGCGGCCCCGGCGGAACGCCTTGTGGCATAGCGGAGGACTACGGCCGCGCTTCTTTCGATGTCCGCCACCGCGTTTTTGTCGGCGGCTCGATCGGCCTGCCCTACGACTTTCGCTTGAGCCCATTTATGATTGCCAGTTCCGGCGCTCCTTTCAACATCACCACCGGACAGGATTTATACGGAAACGCAGTGTTCAACACCCGCGCGACGCCTGGAAACTGTTCCGCTGGCGCGACCGGTTCGAAAGACACCCCGTATGGCTGCTTCAATTTGGTTACTCTCCCTGGAGCATCCGTCATTCCAATTAATGACGCCACAGGTCCGGGCCGCTTCGCTTTGAATTTGCGGCTGAGCAAGACTTTTGGCTTCGGTGCGAAAAAGGAATCGGCCGCTGGTGGCCCTCGTGGCGGCACGTTTGGCCGCGGGCCTGGCGGTGGAGGTCCGCGCGGTGGCGGGGGAGGAGGGGACCACGGGGGTGGGATGTTCGGGGGCGCGCCGTCGAATTATCGCTATAATTTGACGTTTGGCGTCAACGCGCGAAACGTCTTCAATAATGTTAATGTCTCCAACCCAGTCGGGAATCTCAGCTCACCAATCTTTGGCGAATCCAATGGGCTTGCCGGCGGGCCGTTTTCTTCCTCTACCGCCAATCGGCGCATCGATTTACAAGTATCGTTCAATTTCTGAATCCGATAGAATCCCGGCCCAAGGCTGGAATGAGGAAACGGAAAAAGATTTTGGACAAAGGAACGGAAGCGCGGCGAGCGGCGCGAAATTCCGGAATTGCGCCTGCCGTCAATTCTTTGAGTTTCATCCTGGTTTGTTCGAGGGAACAATTTCGTCGGGACGGAAAAGCGGCGACAGCGATATTTTTTTGCGCTCCGCCAGATACCCGCCAATTGCTTCCAAGTCCTTCTTGTCGAAGCCCATGGAGCTTACTCTGACCACGCCGTCGGTATCGATCAGAAAAATCGTGGGCACGTTAGTCAGGCCGTAGGAGTTGGAGACCACGTAACCTTTCTCGTCGTCGAGGAGAATCGGAAACGTTACGCCGTACTCCTTTGCGAATTTCTGTGAAGCTTTCACGTCATCCTGCGAGATGCCGAGGAACGTTACCTGATCGCCTCCGTAGCGCTTGTAGAGGCGCTCGAGAAATGGAAATGTGAATTGGCACACCGGGCAGGAGATCTTGAAGAAGGCAGCGACCACGGGGCCACGTTCGATAAGGGTAGCGAGCGAATACTCCTTATTGTTTAAAGATTTGAGCGAAAACCCGGGAGCCGTGTTCCCCGCAACGATGTGCGTCATAGGGTCCTGTTTTCCCATCCAGCGTGAAAGCCGCCGCAAAATTCCCATCGCCTCAGTTTAGCGCACAGGCGCACAAAGCCGCAAAGGCGGATAGACAGTGGCGAAAGCCTCAGTTGAAAGCGGCCGGGGATTAGTCGCTGGCGTCCTTAATGTCCTCGTGTGCTCGCCGCAAAGCATTACTTGCTTCAGATTTGGCGTCAGAATCCGGCTTCAAGAGATCGATAGACCTGGTGAGGCCCATGGCTTTCCCGCCCGAGGGACCGGCGCAGGAATCGGAGACGGGCTTGGGCTTCACGCCGGTCACATCCCATTTCAAACAAGAGAAGTCAATCTTCAACACGTGGCTCGCGCGCAGTGTCGCGACGCAGTCGGCCAGTTCCCGGAACGACGAGCAGGCGTCCTGCAAATGTTTGTCCTGTGGCAAAATCTCCTGGACTTGCAACTGGCGCGTTAATTTTGCTTCCAGGTCGCCGTTCGAGGCCAACTGGTCGTTCGCGGATTTCGAGCCACGCTTAAACAACTTGGCTGGGTTGTATTTTTTAGGACTGTACCAGGGCTCGGGCTGTGCCGCTGGCGCGTCCTTTGGCTGGTCCTTGGGGTCTTGCGCCGAGCCGGGAAAGGAGCCGAGGAAAAAACAGAGTATAACCACGGAAAGAACGATCGAAGAACGTCTCATGCTTACCTCTCCGAGGGCCGGGAGGGCTATTCAATTCATACCTAAAACTCGTGCGTATGTCGAGAAGCGGATGGCGTCAGTGCCGCTCGCGGTTTGAGCCAAGCACGCGAAGGGCTTGGCGGGCGGCCTCAGCAACCTTGGGGTCTTGATCGCTGCTGAACGGCTGGATTTCCTTATCGACCATACGGTCGCCGAGGTCTGCAAGCAACCAGAGAGTCATCGGCAGATTCTCCCTGCGGTGCAAGGCATCTTGAAGCAGAGGCTTCGCCTTCTTGCCGGCGCGCACAATAAGGATCCCAGCGATGTTTTTCAGGTTTTCGTTTTTAGTCGAAAGAGAGCGGATCAATACCTCGCCAAACCGCCTGGAACCGGTGAGGCGCCAAGCCGCAGCCGCGAGGAAAAGCCCAATCGCCTGCAACACCCACATAACACCACTATTTTAGCACCTTCGCTAGATCATCGCTGGAACGTTCTGTTGTCTCCAAACATCCGGATTGTGCGTGGCGAAGTGGTCGAACCATATGGGCAGGACGTTTTCGGTGATTCCCGGAAAATTGAATCGCTGTCCGCCGCGATCGGCAAGGATCACAAGATCGAAGTGCACGCGGATGGACACCACCTTCTTATGCACGTGCGCCATGTCCGGCTGGTATTTAGGCACATGGACGGGGCAGCTGAGAAGGATCAACTCTCCGAGGTCCAGCCCGTTCTGAGTGGCGAGGAAGGCGACATTGCCGCCGTGGCTATGAGTAATCAGGTCCAGGCCTTGTTCGTTGTGGTTTTGCACCCAGCTCACAAGATCCGTAGCCGCAAGCGTCCTGGCGGCATCGCTGTAGCCTCCCGACCAGCCGAAGCGGTCGGGCTTGGAATAAAGATCCGGCCGAACCGATTGCAGAATATAAGTATGGAAATCGCCGCCGGGCTGCCACCAGGGCGAGTTTTGCGCCCAGGTTCCGTGGATGAGCATGGTCGTATCGCCGGCGCCGGTGGCCCCGGGTCGGCCTGCGATCCCTTGCATCTCCCTTAGGCGCGGGTGATCGGGAGCGGCAAAAGAGAGCGCCGTGGCAGAAATGCTCCTGAGCAAATTCTCAGCGCTACGCGTGCCCGCTTCCAGAATGCGAACGAGGCGATCCAATTCCGAGCTGTGTTCACTGTAGGCCGCAGCGGCAGAAACACGGACCAATTCGTTTGGGTGCCTCAGACAAAGTTCCATCATGTCGATAGCGGATTTGCTCGAGCCTTCGGAGAAATGTATCCTGGCGACATCGCCGAAAACATTCTTGTCCTCGATGGCCGTTTCGGTTAGGACCGCCTGGGTTGGGATAGGGAGCTTGTACCGGCTGAACAGCAACTGGCGATTGTGCGCTGAGTCGATCCTGCCGGGAGATTCTGCCAAAGCGGGAAGCCCGAGGAGCTTCAGGTCTTCGTCCAGGAGTGGCGCGGAGCCCGAGGAAATGCCCGCGGGAGCAAGACGAAAGCGTTTATTGTCCCCACGCAGTTGTGCGCCGGTCGCCAGCAGGACTGCAGCTTGCGTTAGGATGGCGGCGTCGTCCGACCTTGAGAAGCTCAGAGGACTTGCGACTGGTTGGCGCACGATTTGGAAAGGCATTGGTCTTACTCACTTCCCTGTAGGTAAAGAAGGGACGTACCGGTCTTAATATCAGACAGAATAAGAGCGGTCAACTGCTAAGCACGAGAGCGCACAAGGACAGGATGCGGTTCCCATCGTGCGCCGGTTAGTGGATTTGCTTAGTTTTGCGGGACATGTAGTCCATGAGGAGATACTGCCCCAGGGTGTAAGGTGTGGTGAAGTAGGCTTTGCCGCGGCACATTTCGGTGATTTTCTGGACGAAGTGGACCAGCGAATAATCGCTGGCGAGCATAAAGGTGTTGATCATGATGCCGGCGCGCTTGCACTTGTTCACTTCTTCTAATGTCTGGCCCACAACGAACGGATCGAGGCCGAACGCATTTTTGTAAATCCGGCCGTCTTCGAGCGTGAGCGCAGAGGGCTTCCCGTCAGTGATCATGACGATCTGGCGCATGTCTTTTTTCTGGCGGAGGAGGATGCGCTGGGCCATGCGCAGGCCTTCGCGTGTGTTGGTGTAATACGGGCCGACCTGCACGCGGGCAAGTTCGCCGAGAGGAACTTCTTCGGCGGAATCGTGAAAAAGAACGAGGCTTAGCGTGTCGCCGGGATACTGCGTTCGAATGAGATGCGAGAGCGCCATGGCCACGCGCTTGGCGGGAGTGAAGCGGTCTTCGCCATAGAGAATCATGCTGTGGCTGCAATCGAGAAGGACCACCGTGGCGCAGGAACTGTGGTATTCGCATTGATGCACCATCAGGTCAGAGTAGGTCATTTCGATGGGAACTTTCGCGCCTTCACGGCGGACAGCGTTGAAGAGCGTGGCACTAATGTCCATGTTGAGCGTGTCGCCGAATTCATAGGGGCGAGAGATGCCGCCGGATTCGACTCCGGTGGCAAGGTCGCGGGTGTCGTGGCGGCCAAAGCTGCTGCGGCCAAGCGAGCCGAGCAAGTCCTGCAGAGTCTTGAAGCCCAGAAAATCGATGGTCTTATCGGTGATTTCAAAGCGCGCTTCGGTTTGGCGGTCTTGCGGCTGGCCGAGCCGGCCGCGCGCGGAGGTGTTTGGCGGCGGCGTGACTTGCGGCGGTTGCTGCGGATTAATGAAGCCTTCGTTGGCGAGGCGTTCGGTGAGCTTATCCAGGAGATCTTTGACCGCCTGACTGTTCATCGCGGCCGGATCTTGCAGCATTTTGCGCAGCTCTTCGCTCATGGCGTTTTCGGGGAGCAGGTCCCCTTCCTGGAGCGCGCGCAGGATGGCTTCACGCAGCGCTTCCATGGAGCGTTCGGGGTCCATCTGGGAGACGCCGTAGAATTGCGATTCGAAACCACTCTGGAGAAAGAAATTGCCGAGGCGCTTGATGAGCTCTTCGAGGTCGACGGCGTCGGCCGGCTCGCCTACGTATTTGCCGTAGCGAATGAATTTCATACCGCGATTTCTCCCCTGCAACACCGAATGCAAGCAAGGAACTTCGGCTCTGCGTTCCTTTGTGCGCTCTGCGCCTCTGCGTTATCTTATCTTCCAAAACTCAGAACTAGTTGAACTGCCGGCGCGGGGGACGCGGCGGTCCTTCGCGCTCGCGCTGGTCGGGTTGACGCGGCTTTTCGGCGTAGAACCCGCGCTCTTCGCTCCGGCCGATGCGGCGATGGGCCCACAATCCTTCGAGAATCATTTCGGCTGCGGCTGCGGCGGCACCCGCGTCCTTGCGATCGGAGACGCCGAGCCGGCCAACGTGCTCCAGCAGGCCCTGAATTTTCGAAAGCTGCTGATAGCGCTCGCTCGTGGTGGCGAGATCGGGAAGCTTGAGTTCGCCACCCAGTTCGAACCATTGTATGACCGGCTGGAAATTGATATCTGTGAAATGTTTGCTGAAAACGCGGCCAACAGCGGCGCGAATCAGTTCGCGGGCGATGGTGTCGGCGCCCTTGAGTTCGCCTTCGTATTCGAGTTCCATCTTGCCGGTGATGGCGGGAAGGGCCGCGTAAACATCGGCGACGCGCGCGACCACGGATTTCTCGCCGTTGCGCGCGGCGCGCTGCTCGGCGCTGCTGACGAGGCTCTCCAGAGTGGTGATAGGCAGACGTTGGCTGACGCCAGAGCGGCGGTCCACGCGCTTGTCTTCGCGCGCTTGAAAAGCGATCTCTTCCACGACCTGGCGGAGATAAGGCGGCACGTCGACCTTCTTGCCGGAATCGCGCCCTACCCAGGCTTCCTGCGTCGTGATGGTCATTCCTTCTTCGATGGTGGCGGGATAATGCGTGCGAATTTCCGCACCGATGCGGTCCTTGAGCGGCGTGATGATTTTGCCGCGCGCGGTGTAATCCTCAGGATTCGCCGTGAAAACGATGAGCACGTCGAGCGGGAGGCGCAGCGGATAGCCCTTAATCTGAATGTCGCCTTCCTGCATGATGTTGAAGAGGCCGACCTGAATTTTTCCGGCAAGGTCTGGCAGTTCGTTAATGGCAAAAATGCCGCGGTTGGCGCGAGGAAGAAGCCCATAGTGGATGGTGAGTTCGTCGGACAAGTCGCGTCCGCCGCGAGCCGCGCGGATGGGATCAACATCGCCGATAATGTCGGCCATGGTTACGTCCGGCGTAGCCAGTTTCTCGACAAAGCGATTCTCGCGGGGCATCCAGGCGACGGGTGTATTGTCGCCTTCGCTGTTGATTCTTTCACGGCACGCGCGGCAGATGGGCTTGAAAGGATCGTCGTTGATTTCGCAGCCCGCGACGACCGGCATTTCCGGATCAAGCAGATTGACGAGGCCGCGCAAAATGCGGCTCTTGGCCTGGCCTCGCAGGCCGAGAAGAATAAAATTGTGGCGGGAAAGCAGCGCATTCACGATTTGCGGAACGACGGTGTCTTCATAGCCGTGGACGCCGGGGAAGAGCGTCTCACCCTTTTCGATGGACCGCAGCAGGTTGCGGCGGAGCTCGTTCTTGACGGAGCGGCATGCGCCCCCCGGATCAAAATCAGGGATGCGTTTTAGCTCGCCCAAGGTGCGTGGCTTCGAAGAATGCATCGATTTACTTTCCGTCATGGGTCCCGTTCCGCGAGCTGGGCGGGTAGGCTCGCCAAAACCTAATTCAATCCGTGTCCGTTTGCTCCCGCGCGCTGGCGCTTAGCCTCTTTCTTCTGTAGATGCGGCGCCCACTCGCGAAGGTACGCTACCAATCGCTCCTGTCGATCCGCTTCCGATCGAAGCTCAAGTATCTGCTGCTTCCACAATAAATCCATGGGCAGGGTTGCTGCAACGAGATAAGACAAATCCTCGGTCGCGGCGCCCTCGAGATTCTTCGGATAGTCATCGAAGATCAGCGTGTGGCAGGCTTCGAAAAGCTCCACGAGTTCGCGCTGGATGCTAGGATTGGCGGGATTTTCCCGGTCTTCCAGGTAGTCCACGTGGCCTTCCAGCAGAGGGTCCTCGGTGAAGAGTTCCACGACGCGGAATGGAGCGCGGCCGACAGTAAGGATGTCCATTCTGCCGTTTTCGTAGCGTTTTGTGACTTGCATAATTTCCGCCGTACAGCCGACGCGTGCGACTCCCTTATCGAGGGACAGGATCATGCCAAATTCGGATTTTTCTTCCAGGCAATCTTTGACCATTTGGCGGTAACGAGGCTCGAAAATGTGCAAGGGCAGTTCCGCGCCTGGAAGCAGGACGACGTTCAGCGGAAACAAAGGAATGCGTTCAGGCCGCATGAGTCCCAAACCAAATCATACCAGAGCGCATGCCCGCTGGTTATGAATCCTGAAGGCCGCACGATGCTGGCACTCAGAGCTAACAGGAAACGAGGGAAGTTACTTCTGCATACAACCGGCTGAACGGATGATTTAAGCGCCGGATAGCAGTGTTCATTCGTATCGCAGAGCGACCATCGGGTCAACTCGAGAAGCTCGCCACGCCGGCACGAAGCCGGCAAGTGCGGCAACAATGGTCAGCAGCGTGGCCGCAAACAAAATTGCAACAGGGTCCGCGAAACCGAGCCCAAATAACATGCTGCGCACCAGATGAGTTCCACCTAGTGCCAAGGGCACGCCAATGCCAATGCCGATCAGTACGAGCACCAGGGTCTCGCGAAGAACCTGCCAAAGAACATTCTCCGGCTCCGCGCCAAGCGCCAGGCGAATTCCGATGTCCCTTGTCCGGCGGGATACTGTGTAGGCCATCAAGCCGTAGAGGCCGATGGCTGCGAGGGCCAGAGCCAAAAGGCTGAAGGCCCCGGCCAATTGCTCGATGAAGCGATCGGTTTGCAAGGAGTCGTCGACGAGCCCGGACATAGTATGCACCTCGATGGGCGTGAGAGTCGGTGCCGCTTCCTGCGCAACTTGGCGAAGCGCGGCAATTACGGCTTGAGGATCGGCATAGGTGCGCACCTCATAGAAAGCGGCAGGATTTTCCCACATGGGATTGGCGAGAGGAGCATAGATGCGAGGCAGGGCTTTCTCCCGCAAATCGTTATACTTGGCGTCCGCGGCCACACCCACAACGACCATCTCTGCAGGGTTGCCGGGATAGGTATCGCGGACATACTTGCCGATGGGATTGGTGTTTGGGAAAAAACGATGCGCGAAGGTTTGATTTATGACGGCGGCCCGAACACTGCCAGCCGTGTCCTGTGCTTCAATTTCGCGCCCCATCAAGATGGGAATTCCAAGTGTGGAGAAATAACTCGGCCCAACTTGATCCATCCGTGAATGCATTTCCTCACCGGGCTTGGCGGTATAGCCTTCGACGGCGATCGGATCGGCCGATTCCGAGCCGCTGAAGAGGCCGTCCTTAGAAACGGTTGCGCCGCGCAGACCGGGGATCGCGGAGATCCTGGCGAGCAAATCGAGTTGGAATCGGGGAATCGCCGCGCCCTTGTATCCTGCAGGCGCGGCATCAACTCGGAAGAGAATCAGGTTTTCGCGGTTATAACCAAGTTTTACTTCGGCGAGTCTGGAGAGGCTGCGTACAAAAAGCCCGGCAGAGACGAGGAGAATTACGGAGACGGCGATTTGCGTAACTACCAGTATTTTCCCCGCAGGAAAGCGCCGCTGCGATGCCTCGCTTGACGTGCCGCTTGGGGTGGACTTCAGAACCGGAGTGAGATCCAGGCGCGTCGAATTCAAGGAAGGAATCAAGGCAAAGAAGACGGTCGCAAGCAGCGTAACGCCAAGTGTGAAACCGAGTACGCGTGCGTCAGGCTGCAGATCGAGGCGGATGCTCGAGGCTCCGGATGCCGCGCCTGAAACCATGTGCAATAGAAGCGCGTCGGCCCAATTGCCGAGCAGTAACCCTGCGGTGGCGCCGGATATCGCGAGGACCAGGCCCTCCGTCAGCAGTTGCCTGATCAGGCGCGCGCGCCCTGCCCCGATGGCGATGCGCATGGCGAATTCTCTTTGCCGCGCCGCTCCGCGCGCGAGTAGGAGATTCGCTACGTTGGCGCAGGCAATGAGAAGGACAAATCCCACCATGGCCATCAAAATCTTCAGGGGCTCGCCAAAATGCTCGCGCAGCATGGAAGAACCATTCGCCGCTGGCTGCAGATTGATCCGTTGATCGAGATCATGACAGCGCTGGTCGGCCGAGATCGTGGCGCTAACCTTGGACTCCAGCAGGCCCTTGAATACCACATTGACCCTAGCCTTGGCCTGCCCCGGCGTAACACCGGGCTTCAGCCGGGCCATCACTTGAAGCCAGATGTGCATGTTCGTCAGGTCTTTGGATGCCGTGAGAAGATCCCGCCCCGGGTAGATGGAGTCCTGCATCATCATAGGAACCCAAAGATCGGGGACTGCGCCGACAGTCTCGCCAAAGAATCCAGGGGGAGTGACGCCCACAATTTGGAATGATGTTTGGCGAATCTGTATCGTTTTGCCGAGCGCTTGCGGGTCCAGGCCAAAGCGTTGTTTCCAGAACGCGTAGTTGAGGACCGCGATCGACGCGCCGCCCCTGGCGCGGTCCACTTCGCGTGTGAAGAACGTGCCGGCCGCGGGAACGACTCCAAGCGTGGCGAAGTAATCTCCGCTGACAAGGCGGACGCGGACGAACTCTTTTTGTACGCCTGCGCTGGACGAGGAATTAGGGATGCTGATTTCCAATGTGGGAAGACTGCTGTCGGCGGCGAAGATGTTTGAAAAGGTCTCGTTGTGATCCCGGAAGTACTCGAACTCTGAATAGGCAAGGAGAGAGCGGTCGCCGCCTTCACTTCCAAAGCTGGAACCATGCTCGTCTGGATCGGAAAGGGTAACGAGTTGCTCAGGATGCGAAACGGGCAGCGAGCGCAACAGGACGGAGTCAAGGACACTGAAGATCGCGGTATTAGCTCCAATCCCCAGAGCAAGTGTCAAGACGGCAATTAGAGTGAAACCATGGTTTTTCGCCAGTATGCGCAATGCGAATCGCAAGTCCTGCCAAAGATTTGCCATCCCTTCCTCCTCGTGCGCACTAGTTCTCCTGAGACTCCGCACCTCGACTTCCGACCCTTGACAGGCTTGTACTTCTTGACAGCAAAGCACTTACTGCCAGAGACCCTTCGCAATGCTTGTTCGTCTCGGTCGCTTTTGGGACTTACCTGTGTCTGAATCGAACACGGCGACTACCCCGAGGCCCACACCGGCGATCTTGGAATGCCGTCGCAGCTCCCGTGGACGGTGAAAGGGGATGGTACAGGCAGATCGTTAGAATTCATCCAGCGTACGACGCCACTGGTTATCAATCCTGATTCGTGAAAAGATTAAGGGGACAGGTGCGCTTGCCGGCCAGTTTATCCTCCGTTTAGGTTGGACTGCTCAGAATTATGGACCGCAAGAAGAAGGAGGGGGTTTGAATTACGCAGCGCTGCTGCGATCGGCTCTTGTGGCGTTGCTCAGGAATAAAATGCGCAGCATCCTGACGGTACTGGGCATTACCATCGGGATTGCGGCAGTGATTTGTGTAGTGGCCATCGGAAAAGCGGGGCAAGCCCGCGTCGAGCAGCAGCTCAACAATTTGGGCGACAACTTTGTGTGGATTGAGGCGGGCGGACGCGCAGTCAACGGCGTTCGCACGGGAACGCATGGAACAAAATCGCTCGTGCTGGCCGACGCGATCGCCATCAAGAATCAAATTCCCTTGATTAAAAGCGTTTCGCCCAACGTCGATGCCTCGGTTCAAATCATCTACGGAAATCAGAACTGGTTTACCAGCTACCGCGGCGTTTCGCCGGAATATTTCGACATCAAGCGGTGGTACATCGATCAGGGCGCGGCGTTTTCCCAGGACGACACGGATCGTGCTGCGGACGTGTGCGTGATCGGGCGCACCGTCCGCGACCAACTCTTTGGTGTCGAAGACCCGATTGGAAAAGTGATCCGCGTGAAAGATCTGCCCTGCAAGGTGGTGGGCACGCTCTTGCCCAAGGGGCTTTCCGTTTCCGGGCAAGACCAGGACGACACGATCATTCTTCCTTACACGACCGCGCAGAAAAAAATCAAAGGAATCACATGGCTGGACGACATTCTGTGTTCCGCGGTGTCGCAGGACGCCGTCAAGATTGCCGGCCAGGAAGCTGCGGCGCTATTGCGGGATCGCCATCACCTGCGTCCGGAAGAGGAAGATGACTTCAACATTCGGAATCCGGAAGACATCATTCAGGCGCAACTGGAAGCCAGCAAAACTCTGACCGTTCTCCTGATCGCCATCGCGTCGATTTCTCTCATTGTCGGTGGAATTGGAATCATGAACGTCATGCTCGTTTCGGTAACGGAGAGGACCCGAGAGATTGGCGTGCGCGTCGCCGTGGGCGCCACGGAAGAGGCGATTCAACTGCAATTCCTTGGGGAATCGGTGATGCTCAGCCTGGTCGGCGGCGCCGCTGGAGTCCTCTTTGGAATTGTCGGCTCTTTCCTGGTTGGCCGAACGTTGCAGTGGCCGATGCAAATGTCCATTGAAGCCGTCATTGTGGCGGCGCTTTTCTCCGTAGCAGTGGGAGTTTTTTTTGGATATTACCCCGCGCGAAAAGCCTCTCTGCTCGATCCCATTGAGGCGCTGCGGTATGAATGAAACATACGTTGCGTAGGTTCCAGGACAGGAAATGAAAATAAAGAGCAAATGGCTCATTCTGGCAGGAGCTGTTGTCGTCGCGGGACTGTTTGCGGCGTTCGGCCTGAATCACAATAATGCACCCCAACACTTTACAGCCAAGGTCGAAAAGGGCGAAATCCACGATGTCGTGGAAGCCACCGGAATGATCAATGCGGTGATCACCGTGCAAGTAACTGCGGATTTGGAAAACGCGAAAGCAAACCTGGTGGCGGCGCGTGCGAACCTGGAAAAAGCGAAAGCGTCGCTGGTTCAGACCAAAGCCGACTACGACCGCACGGCCGGATTGTTCAAGGATGGCATCCTGAGCCAGCAGCAACTGGATCTTGCAAAAGCAAACTACGATTCTGCGAATGCCACGGTAGGCGGAGCCGCGGCAAACGTTACGCAAGCCGAGGCCCAGGTCAGCCAGAAAGAGGCAGCAGTAAACGTGGCGCAGACAAATCTCAACTACACCGTGATTCGATCCCCGATTGACGGGACTGTCGTGGCACGAAACGTGGACGTTGGGCAAACCGTGGCCGCGTCGCTGCAAGCGCCGACCATTTTTACGATCGCGCAAGACCTGACGAAAATGCTGGTGTACGCCAAGACGGACGAGTCGGACGTCGGCAACATCAAAGCGGGGAAGCCGGTCACGTTCAAGGTGGATGCTTTTCCAAAAGAAACATTTCATGGCGTGGTGAGCCAGGTGCGCATGAACGCGACCACGGTGCAGAATGTGGTCACCTATGACACGATCGTGGAGTTCGCGAATCCTGAGTTGAAATTATTTCCGGGGATGACGGCGTACGTGACGATTCCGGTGGCCACCGTGCAGAACGTCCTGAAGCTCCCGAATACGGCGTTGCGCTACAAGCCACCGATGTCCCCCGAAGAAGTTCTGGCGCTATACAGGCAATACGGGATTGAGCCTGCCGGCGAAAGGAAAACCGCGAGCGATGAGGCTGTGGCTGCGGAACGCACCGGGCCCTCGAGCGGAGCGGCGCAGAACCCGCGCGCGCCGCGATCCGACAACGCTGTTGTTTGGAAGTTCCACGCGGATAACAGCATGGAGCCGGTGAAGGTCGCGCTCGGAATCACGGACCATTCGTATACGGAAATTGCGGGATTCGTGAACGGTGAATTGAAAGAAGGGGATGAGGTGATCATCCGCTCGGTGATGCCGAAATCGACGGCGCCGGGAGGAGCGGGGATTCGCCGTTAAGGGTTTACTCGCGCCGACCCGCCAATTCTCCCAATTCCATTGCATGCAGACCGCGAACCAAACCGAAGTGAACACCACCGAGCTTGCCAGCAACACGGTTATTCGCGTGGAGGACGTTCACAAATACTACGAGTTGGGCGAAACCCGCGTGCACGCTTTGCGCGGAGTCAGCCTGGAGATTCATCGCGGTGAATTTGTGGCCATCATGGGAGCGAGCGGAAGCGGAAAGTCGACGTTTATGAACATGCTGGGATGCCTGGACCGGCCGAGTTCAGGACGATATCTGCTGGAAGGAATCGACGTATCCAAGCACGAGAAGCGGGCGTTGGCGCAGATCCGGAACCAGAACATCGGATTTGTTTTCCAGGGATTCAATCTGTTGGCGCGGACCACAGCGCTGGAAAACACGGAGTTGCCGACGCTGTACGCGAAGATCGATAAGGCAGAAAGCCGCAAACGCGCGGTTGAGGCGCTCACGTTGGTCGGCCTGGCAAACCGGATGGAACATTTTCCCTCGCAAATGTCCGGGGGACAACAACAGCGGGTCGCGGTAGCGCGCGCTTTGGTGAATCGCCCTGCAATCCTGCTGGCCGATGAACCCACGGGGAATCTGGACAGCCGCACATCGGTGGAGATCATGGAAGTCTTTCAGGATTTGAATGACAAAGGCCTGACGATTGTGCTGGTTACGCACGAGCATGACATCGCGCAATTCGCGAAACGGGTGCTGGTATTCCGCGACGGGAAAATTCGCAAAGACGATGCCGTGTTGCACCGGCCAAGAGCGGTGGAAGTGTTGAAGACGCTGCCGACGCTCGAGGATTGAAGTCGCATTCTGACTAACTGTAACCGCCCCCGACCTCCGTCATGACCCAAAGAGTGCGGAAATTACTGATTCTGGGACGGTTACGCGGCGCCCGTCATGTCAGTGGCCGTCGCAAGGGGTTGATTCTGAACAGGTTATTGACGATCTTCGACGTAACCTAGACCGGCGAACGAGATCGAACCAAATTCTTCCAGGCCGCCCGGGAAAACAGGGGGACAGCCAGGCCCCACCCCTTCCCCCCAATTTGCAAGATATCAAAACAAAGAGCTTACAAAATTTGCATTTCATAAGTACTTGATCTTGAAAGGGATGTTTGTGGCTAAAGCAAAGCCAGGGACACGACGAAAAGCCAGATCAAAAAGAAAAGCGGGAGCTTGCTCCCGCCGTGTAGATGCAATTTTGTCTAGAATGAATTGTACCAGAAATATAACTAATGTCAAGAGAAATGTTGTTTTCAATTTTGGCGAGATGCAAACGGGATCGCTCGATGGGTCAGGATAGTTCGTTGAGAAGGGTCTCCATTTCCGAGCGGGCATGTTGGTCGCCCTTTTTTGCGGCAGCGGCAATGCCGGTTGAAAGAATCTGCCGGGCTTCACTGGCGCGGGATTCGCGGGCGAGGAGCTGGCCATACATGAGGTAAGCGGGAATGTAATCGGCGTTGCGCTCGAGGAGAGCCCGAAAATGAATGTCGGCGGCTGAGGGGTCGCCGCTATTCATGCACTCCATGGCCAGCCCGTAGCGAGAGAAAGCGTCATCGGGTTTCTTCGAGACGAACTCTTCGAGCATCTGGCGGCGTGTTTTCTTTTGGTCGGTCATTGGGTCGTCCCGTATTATACCGGGGCGGGGGAACGACAAGAAATGGAGGTTGACAGTCAACAGTTGAAAAGTTGAGAGAAGCTGGAACTTGGGCGCACCGAGCGGCAGCCGGAGCTGATGAGGACAGAAGAGAAGAGGATAACGCAGGGACGCAGAGATCGCAGAGTTAAGCGGAGAGGCGGAGATACGGATGAAGCGGAAAAGCAGCGAGATTCAGGAAGAGGCGATCCAGCTGAAGGGGAAGCCGGTGAGCGCGTCGCGTTCGGAGATGACGGAAATCGTGCTTCCCGCGCAGACGAATCCCCTCGGGAAACTGCTTGGGGGACAGGTGATGCACTTTGTGGATATGGCTGCGGCGCTGGCCGCGCACCGGCACTCGAACAGTTATGTGGTCACGGCGTCAGTGGACTACATCGATTTCCGAAATCCGGTGAACCTAGGAGAAATTGTAACCTTGAAGTCGCAGGTGAACCGCGTCTTCCATACGTCGATGGAAGTCGGCGTGGAGGTGTATTCGGAAAATATGCTCACGGGGGAGCATAAGCACACAACGACGGCGTACGTGACGTTTGTGGCGATTGACGAGCATACGAAGAAGCCGAAACTGGTTCCGCCGCTTATAGTGAAGACGGCGGACGAGCGGCGGCGATTTCGCGAAGCAGAGGAGCGGAGAAAGACGCGGCTGGAGCTGCGGTATGGACGAAAGTGATAGGGCATCGGCAATCAGACGTCACTTATCAGCAATCAGTAATCGGTAATCAGTTCTCGGTAAGAGAAAAACTGTCAGGAATGTGGGCTCGTGTTAGTTCGTCGTGCATCGAATAGCGGGCGATAAGGCTTAAGCGGTGAGATGGTTGCGCACTTCGTCGGCGACGGCGAGGGCTTGTTCGACGCAGGATCCGATCGCGGGGCCGCGCAGATAATTCCCGGTTAACCACAGACCTGGGAAGCGGGAGCAGAGCTTTGCCACCGCTGCCAAGCGATCGCTGTGACCGAGATTGTATTGCGGCAGGGCGCCTGGCCAAATCGTGACATTTGAAAAGACGGGTTCGCTCCGAATGGAGAGCAGGGGAGAGATTTCACGATGGACCAGGCTGGCGAGTTCTTCCGGGTTTAACTTTGCTGCGGCGGGGTCGGTTGTTCCACCGACGAAGCTGGTCAACAGGGCATGACCCTCGGGGGCCCGGCCGG
Source organism: Acidobacteria bacterium 13_2_20CM_2_57_6 (assembly GCA_001917435.1). Taxonomy (GTDB): domain Bacteria; phylum Acidobacteriota; class Terriglobia; order Acidiferrales; family UBA7541; genus Acidiferrum. The sequence continues at coordinate 47,441 of MNEA01000133.1, read as the reverse complement.
GGAAAAGCGACGAGTTCCAGACAGAGCCGAGGACGCGGAGCCCGGCGGAGCGTGCCACAAGGAACCCGAAGCCATTCAGAGAGTGCGCAATATCCTTCGTGAAATAGCCCAGAGAAACTACGGCGACGGCCGCGTAGTCGATTGAGCCCAGTAGCGATTCGAATGACGAATCGAGGTGGGAGAGAAGTCTGCCGGTAACGTCGGTGGGCGTCGCCAGGATTAAAGAATTAGTGAAGACGGATTCGCTGCCGTCACGATTTTCCAGGCGAATTTGGAACGAGCCGTCATTTTGGCGAAAGACTCCGGCGACACATGTAGAAGTGAGCAGGGCTGGGCCGAGTTTATTCGCGAGCGCGCGCACCAGAGTTTCGTTGCCTTCTCGAAAAGATTGCAGGATGGGGCGCTCGCGGGGGCCTTTGTTCGGTTTTGCGACGCGCAGCATCCCGCGAGCGATACTGCCCCCGACCTTTTCGGCTTCGTAAAGTTGAGGGAAGGAGCTTCGGACGCTGAGGCGCTCAGGATCTCCTGCGTAAATCCCAGAAACAAAAGGGCCCACCAGGCGGTCGAGAAGCTGCGGCGAAAAGGCAGGCGGACTAAGGGGCACTGGGCGGAGTTCGCCGTCGACCAGCACATAACGCGGGGCACGGGGCGGGGCTTGCAGCAGTTCATTCGAAATGCCGAGATCGAGGCAATGCTGGCGAAGCGCAGCCGTGCTACTGAAACTTTGAGGGCCGAGTTCCAAAAGGAAGCCGTCGCGAGTGACGGAGTTGATGACACCACCGGGACGGGGAGAGGATTCGACTAGTTGCGCGTCAATTCCAAATTTGCGAAGGGTGTAGGCACAGACGAGACCGGAGATGCCACCGCCGACCACCAGTGCTGGGACGTGACGGGTCACGGCGATGTGAGCATCCTCGCAGCGTTAGAGAGTTTTTGAAAAAAGCGGCTTGGCAGTGAGCTGCTGTTTTTCGAGATAGGGATCGAAAACCATCGCCAGATTGCGAATGAAGATACGACCAAGCCAAGTGGCGCGGATTTCGCCGTTGTCGAGGAGCACGAGGCCATCCTGACGAGAGGGCTCGAGGCGGCGAAGCTCTTCTGCGAAATGCGCGTCAAAATCGATGCCGAATTCGCGCGAAATTTCATCCTTGATCACGACGGTATGACAAAGTAGGCGGCTGATGAGGGCGCGGCGGAGGCGATCCTCGTTCGAAAGTTGATAACCGCGCATGGTGGCGAGGCCGCGCTCGGCGATGGCCTTTTCCCAGGAAGGGATGTCGCGGTAATTTTGCGCGTAGGCGCCCTGAATACCGCTGATGGCGGTGATGCCCATGCCGTAGAGGTCGGCGCCGGCTTTGGTGGTGTAGCCCTGAAAATTGCGGTGCAGCGTGCGATTTTGCTGGGAAACGGCGAGCTCGTCACCGGGTTTTGCGAAGTGGTCCATACCGATATAGAGATAGCCTGTGTCGAGAAACTTGAGAAGGCCGGTGCGGAAGATTTCAAATTTTTCCATGCCCTCTGGAAGGTGCGCGGCAAAGGAGCCTTGCTGCTTTTTGAGCCAAGGCACGTGAGCGTAGCTGAACAAAGCGATGCGATCCGGGGCGATTCCGATGATTTGATCTACAGTGTGGGCAAAAGTGTCTGCGGTCTGGTAGGGAAGTCCGTAAATCAAATCGACGTTGATGCTATCGAAGCCGAGCTCGCGGGCGGCGAAGAGCAGATCGCGCGTCATTTCGTAAGGTTGGATGCGGTGGACGGCTTGCTGGACTTCGGCCTGGAAGTCTTGAATGCCCATACTGAGGCGATTGAAGCCGAGTTTGCGGAGAGTCTCGAGATGCTGGCGGGAGGTCACGCGAGGGTCAACTTCGATGCCAATCTCACTGTTGGGGTCGAAGTGGAAATGTTCTCTGGTGAATGTGAACAAATCCTCGATCTGTTCAGGAGTCAGATAGGTTGGCGTGCCGCCGCCCCAATGAAACTGGACCACGGGACGATTTCTCGAGACGCTGCGGCCGATGCGCTTCATCTCCTGCTTCAGAACGTCGAGGTAGGGAGGCGCGACGCTCTTGTTCTTTTGAATGACGACGTTGCAAGCGCAAAAGAGGCAGAGACTTTCACAGAAGGGAATGTGCATGTAAAGCGAAACGGGCGTCCGGGCACGCTCGGCTTCTTCGTGGACGCGCTCGAGATCGGCGGAACCGAAAGTATCGTTCCAGACCGGCGCTGTCGGATAGCTTGTATAGCGAGGGCCGGGACGATTGTATTTTGCGAGGAAATCCTCGCCGACACGGAGCTCGCCCCGCATCTGATCGAGGCTGGGATGTGCGAGTGTCATGCCTAGCGTCTCCTATCGCACCTGCGCAACAGTCGTTGCATGCTGTATCAGCGCGCGCTGGGCCGTCTCGACAAAGAGCTGGGCGTTCTCGACCGGCGTATTTTGCAAAATGCCATGACCGAGATTGAGGATGTGGCCGCGGCCGCAAAGAGAACTAATAGTGCCCAGCGTCGCATCGCGAATTTTCTCTGGAGGGGCGAACAAGACGGCGGGATCGACATTTCCTTGCAATGCAATTTTGGGACCCAGCAGTTTGCGAATTTCGGCCAAATCCACGCGCCAGTCCACGCTGAGCGCATTTGCGCCAGAACGAGCTGCGGCGGGAAGCAAATGTTGCGACGCCTTCGTGTAATAAATCACCGGGGCTGAACCGTCGAGTCCCGAGATGATCTCCTGCACAGCAGGGAGGGCGAAGTCTTCATAATCTTGCAAGTTCAATTCGCCGCCCCAGGTATCAAACAATTGTACGGCTGTTGCACCGGCGGCGATTTGTGCTTTCAGATAAGGAATTGTGGCCTGAGCGATGCGATGGAGGAGGACGCGGAAAGTTTTCGGCTCGTGGTAGAGGAAGCTCTTGACGGTGGCAAACCCTTCCTTGGCCTTGCCTTCCACCATGTAGCAGGCGAGGGTCCAAGGAGCGCCTGCAAAACCCAGAACAGGAACGTCCTGACCGACGGATCTCACGATGCGCCGAATTGCTTCGGGCAGGAAACCGGTTTCCGCCTCGGGGTCGAATACCCTAAGGCGCTCGACATCCGATTTGGAGCGGATTGGATTCGGCAAGTTTGGGCCGGCGTCGCCGAGTTCCAACTGCAAGCCCATGGCTTCGGCAGGAATCAAAATGTCGGAGAACACGATGACGGCGTCGACGCCAAGCCTGCGAAAAGGCTGGATGGAAACTTCGACGGCAAGTTGCGGCGTCTTGCAAACCTCAAGGAATGCATGCTTTGCGCGGATTTCGCGGTATTCCGGAAGATACCGGCCGGCCTGGCGCATTATCCAGACGGGAACTCGCGGCAGAACTTCACCGCGGCAGGCGCGAAGGAATAGTTCTCTCCGGTTGATGGGCGCAGGTTGCAGGGTCATGGTTTGTCAGAGGAAACAAGGATAGCAAATCCCAAGCCGTCTTGCTGATGCGAGCGATAAGGCGTCGAGATGTGCGAGCGCCTGCCAGTGTGGGCTATACTCGAAATGCAGAAGAATCCGGAGAATTCCGGGAAGAACAGGCCGCTCGCAGTGGGTGCGCCAGGTAGGCCGAGTTTCGGTACAGAGAATGAATCACCTATTCCCAATTTTGAGTGTGCTGGCCTATCTTTTGAGTTTCGTTCTGTATGTTCGCTTCTTGAGTACAGGGAACAAGCTGACGGGCAGATTGGGTACCGTGCTCCTGGGCTTGGGCCTGATTGCGCATTATTTTGCGCTGCTAGAAAGGTCTCGCGGGTCGCACACGGTTCCTTACCACGACCTGTATGGCTCCATGTCCCTGTTCGGCTGGCTTCTGGCGCTGACGTACCTGGGGCTGGAGCTGTACCACCGCCAGCGATCCGTCGGGGCTTTTGTTCTGCCGTTTATCCTGGTGTTCTTTTTGGCTGCGCATCTGGCTCCGGCGGACCGGCTTTCGCCGCCCGCGGTGCGCGGTGTCATTTTTGCGTTGCATGTGACGCTGAGCATCCTGGCGTATGCGGCGTTTGCGCTTTCCTTCGTTCTCAGCCTCATTTTTCTTGGGGAAGAGAGGCTGCTGCGACGACACAGAGTGGGTGATGTGGTCTGGCGGCTTCCGCCGCTGGAACTACTCGCGCAGATGAGCCAATCGAGCGTGCTGGTTGGCTTGGTTTCCATTGCCGCTGGAACAGCCTTGGGATTTGTGTGGGTTGACCGGCTGAGCAGCCAATATTCGTTCTACGATCCGAAGTACGTGATCACGCTGGTTGTACTGGCGCTGTATGCGCTGTATTTCCGGTTGGCGCGGACGACCGGGTGGCGGGGAGCGCGAGCGTCAAAATTATGCGTCTTCAATTTTATGATTGTTGTGTTGAGTTTTACGGTCGTAAATCTGTATTTCTCGCATAGTCATCGGTACTTCTAGGAGCGAGCAGACCGCCGAATGGAAATTGTTCTCGTCGGACTGAATCACCGCACAGCGCCCGTTGAGGTGCGGGAGAAAGTGTCGTTCACTGCCGAGCAGGCGCGGCGCGCCGCTGAAGAACTGCGCGCGCGGGGAATCCTCGAAGAAACACTGGTGCTCTCCACCTGCAATCGCAGCGAAGTGTATGGAGTGCCACCGGAATTTTCCCATGAATGTGCGCCCGGACTCTCCACGTTTCTCAGTGAGTTTCATTCGGTACGTGCAGATGTTCTAAGCGTGTCGCTCTATCACCACTACGATCACGAAGCGGTGCGGCATCTTTTTCGAGTTGCGGCGGGGCTCGACTCCATGCTGCTGGGCGAAGCGGAGATTCTGGGCCAGGTGCGGGAAGCGTATCGCTTCGCGCACGAGCACGGAGCGACAGGGCCAGTGCTCAATCGCCTGTTTCAAGGCGCATTGGAAGTCGGGAAGCGGGTGCGGACAGAAACAGAACTTGGCACACGGCCGATGTCCGTGGCTTCCGCAGGCGTGAAACTGGCGGAGCGGATTTTTGGAAAATTGCACGAGCGCAAGGCGCTGGTATTGGGCGCGGGAACGGTCAGCGAGCAGGTGGTTTCGCAACTGCGGGATCGCGGTATCGCGCAGCTTTATGTGATGAACCGGTCTCGCGACCGGGCGGAAGAGCTGGCAAAGAGATTCGAGGGAAAGGTTGTCGGCTGGGGAGAATGGGATTCGGCGCTGCAGTCGCCGGATGTCGTAGTGTCCTCGGTCAGCGTGGAAGAACCGCTTCTGCGGCGCGAGATCCTCGAGCGAGCGATGGCGGCACGGGGGAATCGCGCATTGTTTCTGATGGACCTGGGCGTGCCGCGGAATATAGCTCCCGACGCCGCTGAACTTTACAACGTCTACGTCTACCATAGCGACGACCTGAGCGAAATCGTGCAGCAAAATCGCAGCGCTCGCGAGAGCGAGATTCCCAAAGCTCAAGGCATTGTGGACGAGCATGTGGCCAAGTTCCTCTCCTGGCAGGCAAGCGTCGACTTGGTTGGGCTTGTGGATGCGCTGCGCGTGAAAATGCGGGAGGAACGAGCATCGTTCATCCGCGCGCGCATGGAATCCATGAAGCACCTGACGGAGACAGAACGGGCGCACGTCGAAAAACTGATGGATGAGATGCTGGAGAAACTGCTCTTGGAGCCCGCGGAGCGGTTGCGTGGCGAAAAGGAACTTCGTCGGAAAATTCAAAACGTCGAAGCGCTGCGCGACCTGTTTCTTTCTTACCGGGAGAAGCCGTGAGAATCCTGCGGATCGGCACGCGCGGAAGCGTGCTCGCCAAATGGCAGGCTGAATCCGTGCGTAAGAAGTTGTTTGCTGCGACCGGCAGGGAAGCGGAAATTGTGGTGATCAAGACCAGCGGCGACAAGATGCAGCAAGCGCCGTTGACGCAAATTGGCGGCAAGGGGATTTTTATCAAAGAGTTGGAGGAAGCGCTGATCGAAGAAGCCATCGATCTTGCGGTGCACAGCGTAAAAGATGTGCCGACCGACATTCCTTCGCGGCTGATGTTTCCTGCAGTGTGCCGGCGCGATGACGTGCGCGATTGCCTGGTGGGCTCGACGCTGGCGAATCTGCGGAACGGAGCGCGCGTAGGAACGAGCAGCCTGCGGCGGCAAGCGCAGTTGAGACATCTGCGGCCGGACCTCGACCTGCGTGACCTGCGAGGGAATGTTGATACGCGATTGAGAAAAGTGGAAAGCGGGGAATATGAAGCAGTGATGGTCGCTAAAGCAGGCCTCGACCGGCTTGGCCTGAGCAAGCGGATTTCGGAAGTGCTTTCCCCGGAAGTCTGTATGCCAGCGGTTGGCCAGGGGGCGATTGCAGTGCAGTGCCGGTTGAAAGACACGGAAGCTGGAGACCTGCTGGCGCCGTTGGATGATGCAGAGACTCGTACGGCGATTATTGCGGAGCGCGCACTGCTGGGGGCATTGCAGGGCGGGTGCCAGGTCCCGCTGGGCGCGTGGGCTCGGGTCGAGCGCGGCGAACTGGTGCTCGATGCATGCGTTTGTTCCGTAGACGGGTCGCAATACGTATAGTTTGACGGGAAAGCGAATCGTTATTACGCGATCCGCGGCGCAGAGCGAGGCATTGGCGCGAGAACTCTCTGCGCATGGGGCGATTCCCGTGGTGATTCCTCTGGTCTCGTTCGCGGACCCGGAAGACTTTGCGCCGCTCGATGCAGCGATTGCGGGGATTGAGCGATTCGATTGGATGATTCTTACGAGCGCGCAGGCGGTTCGGGCGGTCGTAAAGCGCTGCGAAGAGTTGAATCTCAGCCTGATTCGTCCGGGGAGCAAACTGCGAATTGCTTGCGTCGGTCCTGTCACTGCTGAAGCGGCACGACAGGCTGGATTCCGCGTCAAGCATGTTGCAGAAATGCACACCGGTGCAGCGCTGGCCGGCGAGTTGAGGAACCGGCTCGAAGGAATGAAAGTATTTGTGCCGCGGAGCGATCGCGCAAATCCGGATTTACCGCAGGCATTGAACCAATATGGCGCAGAAGTCACAGAAGTAATCGCGTACCGCACCCTTCGGCCGAGCGGAGTCGATAAACTGCATTTAAGGCAGATCGCAGAAGGGGATACCGACGCAGTTCTGTTCTTCAGTCCGTCCGCCGTCCAGCACTTTGGAGAGCTGCTCGGCAGCCAGCAATTGCGCGCTCTGCAAGATAAACTGGCGATTACGGCGGTTGGACCAGTCACAGCAAATGCATTGCGGGAAGCAGGCGTGCGACGGCTTGTGATTTCAACCGATACAACTGCAGCGTCGGTCATCGAAGCGCTGGAAGAGCATTTTGCGGGTACCGTGAAGCAAGCGTCTACAGGAGCAAAAAGAGAATGAGTTTCCCAACTCAACGGCCGCGGCGCCTGCGGCGGAGCGAAGCGCTGCGCGGCCTCGTTCGAGAGACGCGGCTCAGCACGTCGGGACTGATTTATCCGATGTTTGTCTGTCCAGGCACGAAGGTTCGCCAGGAAGTCAGCTCGATGCCGGGCATCCATCAGCAGTCGGTCGATCAGATTGTGGAGGAGTGCCGCGAGGTGGAGTCGCTGGGGATTCCCGGCATCATTCTTTTTGGCTTGCCCGAATCCAAGGACGCACGCGGCGCTAGCTCCCTCGGCGCAAATGGCATGGTGCAGCGAGCGATTGAAGCGATTCGCAAAGTAAAACTGAAACTTCTTGTGATTACGGATGTGTGCCTCTGCGAATACACGGACCACGGCCACTGCGGTGTCATCGAGAACGGGGAAGTGGCCAATGACTCCACAGTGACGATTCTGGCGCAGCAGGCTCTCTCGCACGCGCGCGCGGGCGCCGACATTGTCGCCCCATCGGACATGATGGACGGACGCGTGGGCGCCATCCGCGAGACGCTGGACGAAAGCAAGTTTGAGAACGTTGCGATTCTTTCTTATGCCGCGAAATATTGTTCCGGTTTCTACGGGCCGTTTCGCGATGCAGCGCAATCTGCGCCCCAGTTTGGCGATCGGCGCACCTATCAGATGGACCCTGCCAATGCGCGAGAAGCGTTGAAGGAAGTGGAGCTTGACCTCGAAGAAGGCGCGGACATGGTGATGGTCAAGCCCGCGCTGGCGTACCTGGATGTCATCCGGCGGGTGCGCGATGCGTTTGATGTTCCCGTGGGCGCTTACAACGTCAGCGGAGAGTACGCTATGGTCAAGGCCGCAGCGCAGAAAGGCTGGCTAGACGAGCAGCGAGTTGTACTGGAGATTTTGACGGGCGTCCAGCGGGCCGGTGCGGAAATCATTCTTACCTACCACGCCAAGGATGTCGCACGGTGGCTGAAGGCGTGCTAGTTTAATCGAGAATACATGAGCACAGCGCAAACCAGGTTGAAGCGCGAGCGCAAGCGTTCGCGCGAGATTTTCGAGCGCGCCGAAAAGGTATTGGTCGGCGGCGTGAACAGTCCGGTGCGGGCGTTCAAGTCCGTAGGCGGCGAACCGCTGATCATCGAACGCGGAAGCGGGCAATATCTTTACGATGCGGACGGGAACGAGCTGCTTGATTACGTGTGCTCGTGGGGAGCGATTATCCTGGGGCATGCGAATCCGGCAATCGGCGAAGCGCTTGCGGAGCAGGCGCGGCGCGGCACGAGCTTCGGCGTGACGACGGAACTCGAACTGGAACTGGCTAGCCTGATTACGAGGGCAATTCCATTTATTGAGAAGATCCGCTTTGTGTCGAGCGGTACGGAAGCCACGATGAGCGCGGTACGGCTGGCACGAGGGGTGACGAAGCGGGACTTCATCGTTAAATTCGAGGGCTGCTACCACGGACACGCCGACAGTTTTCTCTCGCAGGCGGGATCCGGCCTCGCCACGCTCGGGATTGCCGAGTGCCCGGGAGTGCCTGCCGCGCTGGCCGCATTGACTTTGAACGTACCCTACAACGATCTCAACGCGGTCGAGCGGGTATTTTCACCGTACAAGGATAAGATCGCAGCCGTCATCGTGGAGCCGATTGCGGCGAACATGGGTGTTGTGCCGCCGGAGACGGGGTTCTTGAGAGGGTTGCAAGAAATCTGTCACAGAAATGGCGCCCTGCTGATTGTCGACGAAGTGATTACAGGATTTCGTCTTCGCAATGGCTCCGTGCAGGAGAACTTTGGTATCGAGGCAGATCTAACCGTACTGGGGAAAATTATTGGTGGCGGGGTTCCCGTGGCGGCGTATGGCGGGCGCGCGGATTTGATGGAGCAAGTCGCGCCGCTCGGCCCCGTGTATCAGGCTGGCACTCTGGCAGGTAATCCGCTGGCGATGCGTGCCGGTGTCGCTGCGCTCAAACAGCTCACGAAGCCTGGATTGTACGACGAGATGACGCAAGTGGCGCAGCGTCTGGCAGTTGGGCTCCGTACGGAACTGAAAGACGCAGGGATTTCTGCGCAGGTCAACGCCATCGGCTCGCTCGCTACGGTGTTCTTCACGCCGGAGCCGGTGAGAAATTACGTTGATGCCAAGCACTCCAACACCAAGCGATACGCCAGGTTTTTCCGCGAGATGCTTGATCGGGGGATCATGTTGGCGCCGTCGCAGTTTGAGGCGGCGTTTGTTTCTGCGGCACATTCGTCCCAGGATATTGACCGCACACTAGCGGCGGCGCGCGAAGCGCTTCAGGCGATTTCTTCCGAATCTGCGGGCTAATCCCAACAAAGGAGAGAAGAGGAATGGGCGAGGGTATCGAACTGCCTGAGCGCCACCACCTGCGCGAGGATCATCCCTTGATCCTTCCTGTTTCCCTTACGATCTCGATCATGGCGGTATTCGTGGCGGGAGTGTCCCTGCTTGGTCACCGGGCGCACACGGAAGGATTGCGCCTTGAAACTCAGGCGGCGAGCCGCTGGGCGCAGTACCAGGCAAAAAGTGTGCGCCTCCACGAGGCTCAGGGATTCTCGGACGTGGTCAAGCTTGTTGCGCCTTTGAATAAGGAGCTGGGAGAAGAACTGAAAGACAAATACTCCAAGGAAGTCGAGCACTATGAAGGGGACAAAGTAGACGTCAGCAAAGAGGCAAAGAATTTAGAGGACGAGCGCGATTTGACGGTACGGCAAGCCGACCGATTTGATGGCGGAGAGGTGCTCCTAGAAATAGGGCTGGTCATTTGCTCAATCACGCTACTAACCAAGCGCAAGGGGTTTTGGCTGGCTGGCGTGCTCATCGGTGCTGTGGGCGTCACCGTGACCGCGACAAGTTTCTTCCTGCATTAAGTTAAGCGCTGGCCGGCGGTTGCGAACCCCTCAATAGGGCAATTTCCTGAGCCAGGCGCTCCAGCTTCCCAAGTAATTCCTGGTGACGTACATCCTCGCCGGTAGGCTTCTTGCCAAGAAACGTAAGCGTCCCGCCGGGCTCCAGCACACATTGCTCGACCTCCGAAAGCGAATCGAAGCCTTGCTTTCGTGCGGCCGCTTCCAACTGCGGCACGGTAATCAACTCGCGTTTCAAATTTCGCACGCGTACCTTGCCGCCCTCGATCAAAGCGTCAGCTCTGCCTTCGACCAACTGCTCAAGCTTGCGATGGTCGTATAGAAAGCGCACGACGAGATAGTTGGTAACAAGCAGAGAAGTAGCGCCGATGATTCCGCCCAGAACGCTGTTATCTTCGCCGATGATGGCGTTTTGCACGGTGTTCGAGAGCGTCAGCAGGACCACCAGGTCAAATGGATTTAGCTGGACGAGTTCGCGTTTTCCGGAGAGCCGCAGGCTGATCACCAAAAACGCATAGATGATGATGGGCCGAAGGATCTTTTCCCCCAAGGGTAATCCGATAAAGAACATATCTTTCCAAATATCGTGCATAACAGGATTGCCTCCTCAGGATACCCGCTGGATTCCTCTTCGCGCGCTTCATGAAATCGCGAAACAAGCCAGAAGTTACGGCCTTCATGTCGCCGGCTTAGATCTTCTGCAGGTCCTAATGAATCTTTGGATGTCTCTTATGCCAGTCGGTGTGCAGTTGGAAGGTCCGCCCGGCCTGAATTACAGCGTAATCGTCACCCGCTCTGCCAACAAACTGCAGCCCGACCGGAAGATTTTTGTCCGTGAATCCGCAAGGGACGGATATCGCCGGAAGCCCGCAAATATTGCCAATGCCACCGAGAGGGTCGGGAAAAGCCAAATCGGTCTCGAGATTCAAAGTCAGGGGAGTCGCGGGAACCGGCTGCGCCGCCGTGGCGATGACGTCAAACGTATCAAATAAGGAATCCATTTTTTTCTGAATGATTTCTCGCACTTTAAGAGCCTGTAAGTAATCTGCACCGGCGTATTGTTCATTCACGTAGCCGGCAATTTGCCCCAGTGGATCCGTCAATTCGCTCACTCGCCCTGAGCGAATCAGGGACCGGAAAGAAGCGGCACTCTCAACGGCAACAATGATATTGCCGGCTTCCTCCCAGGGGCCAACAGGCAAAGCGACATTCTTCACGCTCGAAAAGTATTTCTTGAGAGTTCTGTTGGCGGCTTCGATGGGTTTTGCAACGCCTGGAGCTAGAGTTTTCCACGCGTTGGTGAGCCAGCCCACTCTCAGCGGCCGCGAATGCAATTCGATGGACGGCGAATACGTGAATGCGCCCTTATCGATGGGCACGGTTCCGCGATCCTTGGGATCATGGCCAGCGATGGCGGCAAAGATGCGCGCGCAGTCCTCGGCACTGCGGGCCATCGGGCCGATCTTGTCCATCGAAGGCGCGAGCGCCATCGCGCCGTAACGGCTGACGCGGCCGTAAGTTGGCCGCAGCCCGCTCACTCCACAAAAGGCTGAGGGGCAAATGATGGAGCCCCAGGTTTCCGTGCCGATCGCAAACGCAGCCAGACCTGCGGCAACGATCGCACCCGAGCCGGAAGAAGACCCGCAAGTCCAGCAGGTGGTATCCCAGGGATTCTTGGCTTCACGCTGCAAGGATGCCGAAGCGAAGCGGTAGCCCATACCGCCCGCGAGTTCGATCATGGAAGCTTTGCCGACCATCACCGCGCCCACGCCATGCAGATGATCGATCACCGTTGCGTTGTAATCGAACACTTGATCCGCATAAGGCTTTGCCCCCCAGGTGGTGGGAAGCCCTTTCACCGCGAGCAAGTCTTTTGCGGCGTAAGGAATCCCGTGCAGCGGGCCGCGATAATGCCCGCGCTGGATTTCCTTTTCCGCCGCTTTTGCTTGTTCGAGCGCAATCTCCGGAGTCAAGTGAGCATAGGCGTTGAAACGTGGTCCGAGCTTTTGGCTGCGGTCGAGATAGATTTGGGTTAGCTCGACAGGCGAGAGTTTTTTCGCTTCGATGCGTTTCGCGAGTTCGCTTACTGACAGATGGAAAATCTCTTCGCCAGGCATGCGAGCGCTCCTCAGGAACTCTTCGGAGTAGCCGCCGGCTTTGGTGTTGCCGGCATTGCCAAGGGCTTTCGCTCCCGCTCTATCAGCGGCTTAAGGTAAAGTCCGGGCCCGTCTCCGTTGTCCGTGGCAAAGGCACGCAGCCGATCGAGCGGCGGCTGGGCCTCGGTGGCGAGCCGACGAATGTCGGTCTTCTGAGCTTCAGAAAGACGGTTGCCATATTGGGCAAAAATGGCCTGAATCCTTGATTCGACTTCGGCTTGGCTTTCCGGTGATAGCTTGGGCGCGTTTGCGGGTTGCTGCGCTGGAAGAGGGGCGGGGATCGATTTAGAACTAAGAAGTTCGGTGGGAGCCAACGAGGCGGCCGCGGAAGCGAGGGCGGCGCGCCGCGCAAATTCCCGACGAGAAATAGCGGAATTGCTCTTATTGCCCATCGCAAGTCCCCCTTGAATAGAACAAGAAGCGCAAAACGCTAAGGGAAGGTGCAGAATGAGGCTACTGAATCCCAGTTCGAGCGTCAACTGGCCGCTCGGTCTAGATATTGAATGCGAGAAAGTGGCAGGCGTCTTTCGCGCAACTAGCCCACTTCCGTGAGTGCGCGAATTTGTGTTTCGAGAGCCTGATTATATTGGCGCTCGATCTGCAGCTCGGTTTGAAGTTTCTTTACAAGCAGGTCCAAATGGGCGATCTCGACGCGAAGTTTCTGGACGTCGGCCGCCGTCGGAGCAGGTCGAGCCGGAGTTCCGGACGATGGTTGCGGTTCCTGACCCGGCTGCGAGGGTTGACGAGGGACGAACGCCTCGGCAAGCGCCCGAGGCCAGGCGGACTCAGACGGAGCAGCAGACGACGGGGGAGGCGGAACAGCGCGGGGCGCTGTCGGAGCTGGAGGCGGCGAAAACAGACTGCTCAATGCGTTCGATTGAGTTGAGCGGTCGGCCACCGGCGGAGGCGTTGCACTCTTTGGTTCCAGAAGGCTTTTAACCCGCCCAATTAATTCCTGCGGCTGAAATGGTTTGCGGATCAGTTCATCTGCTTTCACGGAAACGGCTTTGTCGGCAACGCTCTTATTTACGACGCCGGACATCAGTACAACGGGCACTTCACTGAATTCCGGATGCTGCTTGATCTGGCTACAGACCGAGTAGCCATCCTGATCGGGCATGATTACATCAGTAATTACTACGTCGGGACGGGTTTGCTCGAACTGCGCCAGCGCAGACGCAGCGTCGGCACAGGTAATCACATGGATGTTCTCACGGCGAAAAGCGATCTTGATCACTTCGCGCATGGTGGCGCTGTCGTCGATGAAGTAGACGGTGGGAGTCCGTTTGGCAGGTGCTTCGCCCAGCGGCGGAATGGTCATGGCTTCGCTCATTGCGCTTCCTTGTCCGCCATGTCACGCGTTCCTTCATCGAATTCGCGCATGGCATCCAGCATCAGATCGGTGGCGGAACGCAGCACGGTGCGCTGCGTTGACGCGGTCCCGTACGTAAACTTGTAAACGCCTTCGTTGCTATTCCCGCAGATTTTTAAAATGTGAATCACAGCTTCATCGCCAAACAAATTGCCACATTCCGCGTGTGTGATCGCCCCGCCATCGTAGAACAGCACGCCGTCTATCTCGCCCGCGTTGATGTGCAATGCGCCCGTCTGATGCGCGTGCCCCAGCATCTGCATGACGCCCGTGAGGTCATGATGCGTCAAGTTGCCGCTGAGACTGGTGTCGGATTTGTCGAGCATCTGTGTCGGCTGAAATCCCTCTGCTTTGCTAACAAGGATCTGCTTTATGTGGGCGGCAATGACAGCCGGCTGGCGGTTGCGATCAATGTAATCGTCGCAACCAGCTTGAAATGCTTCCATCAAAGCGCGCTGGCTTCCATCACCAAGGGCGACGATGGGCAGGTTGGCGTTCTTGGGGTCCGCGTGAATGATTTTTGCGATCTCCAAAGCGCCCATTTCCCGCATATTTGTTGCGCAGAGAATGGCGGATGGTGTGTCGTATTCGAGCGTCGTAAGTGCGAATGCTCCTTGCGTGCTGGAAACGACGTCAAAGCCTTCGCGTTTTAATGCATCGCCCAGGCGTTTTGCAAAATAAACATTGCTGTCGATGAGGAGAACTTTAACTGGATGTCCGGCAGGGATCACGGCCGTCCCTCCTCACTCTGCGGGGCTGCACTTTTCAGGAGTGCTTGTTCCGGACCAGGCGTGAGCGTATCGAGATTCAACACCTCGATGACGTCACCGTCGTGCGACAGCCACCCCGCGACGTGCGGCGCGTCGGATTCCGCCGCAGGCATCATTTCCGCGTTAATCAGCTCGCATTCACCCGTTACCGGTACAGCCACCCATTCTCTTTGTGCGCCGTAATTACGGACAGCGATCAGATAAAAACGGCGGGACGTGAGACGTTTACCGAGCAGAATTTCTGAAACTTCGCATACTGGAACAATCCGGCCGCGGCGCAGGATCACGCCTTCCAGCTTAGATGTCCGGTGAGGAAAGCGAAAAACCCGACTCGGCGCGACAAGTTCTGCAATTTGAGTCGCGGAAACGGCAAATCTGCGCTCACCCAGCCTCAGCAGGACGAACGATTGCAGTTCGAGTTCGGTCGACACTGTCATTGCGCAGGATTTGTTCCCTCGAGTGCCTCAGCAGCGGAATGATCCGCTTCCAATAGAGCCGCATCAAGCAAAGCCAGTTCTTCCGGCGACAAAAATCCGTCCGGATGCACTACCGGCACGACGGTCTGGTCAAGAGCAGTAAGCCCTCGATACCATCTCCGCTCTTCGTGACAGAAAGAGAGCGGCAACGCTTGCAGCCGCGTCATGGAGGTCATCTTCTCGATACCGTCGATCAACAGTGCAGTGCGCGTTTTGCGCAGCACAAAAAGCAGGGCACCCTCGGCCGCATGCAGTCCGAAGTGCATAGCGCCGTTGACGATGAAAAGCGACCTGTCTCCACGTCGCAGGACATGACTCACTTTTCGAATCCCTGGCGCACTGATGTCTTCGGCTGCGCCGGACAAGCTATCCACGCTGCGGACTTCCTGGACTGAAGCGGAGGAGACGGCGAACAGTTGTCCGCTGACGCGGAAGAGAATGATCTGTTCCGTCTTCGCTGAACTTGGCTTGGCTGGGGCCGCCAGACGCATCAGCGAACTCCTGCGGGAGCCGTGGGGCAAATTCCCAGAACGCGCTTTTCGATGGCGGCATAAATATCGTCGATTCCGAGCACCTGATCAACGGCACCGACTTTAATGGCCTCGGCAGGCATGCCGAAAATCACGGATGTTGCCTCGTCCTGGGCCAACACCAGACCGCCCGCTGCCTTGATGGCCTTTGCTCCATTTGCGCCATCGTTGCCCATTCCGGTGAGTATTCCCGCGATGCCCAATGGACCGGCAAAGGCCGCAACGGATTCCATCGTGACGTCGATATTTGGCAAGTATCCGGCGATGCGCCCGCTTGCTCCGTCAAGCTGGATTCGGCCCGTGGGAGTAACCCGAAGATGCTGACCACCGGGACAGATGTACAGTGTGCCCGGCTGAAGAGATTCATTGGCTTCCGCTTCCTTCACTCGAATGCCAGTGAAGTCAGCGAGCTGCGCGGCATATTGCGTTGTGAACGTTGCCGGCATGTGCTGTACAAGAATTACAGCGGCAGGGAAGTCCGCGGTAAATCCAGGCGCAATGCGCATTACGGTAGCTGGTCCGCCGGTGGACGCCGCAAGCACGACTACCGGAAAGCGCTGATCGATTCCGGAAGTTGGCGCTTGGCGGACACTCGCCGGCGAGGGCGTCGAAGTCTTGGGGCCGTTCGCATTCTGGATTGATAGCGCCAGACGCGAAGCCGTTCGCACGACGCGGACCTTAGCTGCCATTCGTACCTTGCGCAGGAGCTCTTCCTTCACGCTCTGCATGTCGAGATCGATGGCACTGGATGGCTTGGCCACAAATTCAATTGCGCCGAGTTCGAGGGCGCGAAGGGTGCTGGCTGCTCCTTCACGTGATTCCGAGCTGACGATGACGATCGGCTTTGGATTCGTGGTCATGATCTCCGCAGTAGCCTGGAGTCCGTCCACATGAGGCATATTGATGTCCATGGTGATGACGTCCGGCTTCAAGGATTCCGCCATTGCAACGGCCTCTCGGCCGTCCTTGGCGTTGCCCACGACCTGCAGTTGCTCGTCGGCGTTGAAAATCCCTTCAAGGACCTTGCGCATGAATGAAGAATCATCCACGACGAGAACGCGAAACTTTTTGTTGACAGTTGCCATCGTTTGTTTACGCTACCGGCGCTACGGGCCTGGGCGCCTCCGTTCCGATAAGCTGTTCGACCGCGGCAATCAGCTGATCCTCCTGCACCGGCTTGGTCAGGAATGCCGTGGCGCCTTCCTTCATCGCGCGATCGCGATGTTTTGCACCCGCGCGCGACGTAACCACCATAACGGGAATGCGGCGCGTCGAGGGGCTCTGGCGCAATTGCACCATCAGCTCGTATCCCGTCATCCGGGGCATTTCGAGGTCGGTAATGACGAGGTGACAGCCGTGTTGCGTCACTAGCTCCGCGGCTTCCAATCCGTCGGCGGCCAATTTCACACGGTATCCGTTCTTCTCCAGCATGCGGCCGACGAATTTGCGTACGCTGATGGAGTCGTCGGCCACGACGATTACCCGTTCTTGTGCAACGCGGTCGATGGCTTCGGAAGGAATACTTCCGCTTGCAATCGCAGCCGAACCTGGAGCAAAGATTCGGGCGGCGCTGGCACTCGCCTGTATCTGCCGGTGCTCGCCCGGTTCCGTCGCTACCATGCGGTTCAGGTCAATCAACAGAATGAGGCTGCCGTCGGGCGCGATCGTTGTGCCGGGGAAGAGTTTTACCCTGCGCAAGTACTCGCCCAGATTCTTGATAACGATTTCGTCTTTGCCCACAACTTCTTCAACGACGAGGCCGATCTTCCGGTTTCCGGCATTTGCCACAACCATGCGGAAGTAGCCATTGATCGGTTCGAGAGGCGACAATCCAAGATAGGTATCCAAACGCACGACTTCGGTAACCACATCGCGCACCTTGGTCAGCAGTTTTCCGCCGACGTCTTCTATTTCATCCGCACGTAGGCGCCGGATTTCCTCAACGACCGCCAGCGGCAGCGCGAAATTGGTTGTGCCACAGCGCACAAACAGAGCTGGAGAAATGATCAAGGTCAGTGGCACCTTGAGCGTAAATTTGGTGCCCTTGCCGCTCGTGCTCTGAATGTCGATTTCTCCGTTGAGCGCGTTTAGGTTGGCCCTCACGACGTCTAGCCCGACTCCACGCCCAGCCAATTCTGTTTTCACTGGAGCAGTTGAGAAACCGGGATGGAAAAGCATTTCCCGAAGATCGCGTTCCGTGAGCCTGTCGGCGGTTTCCGCGGAAACAAGCCCGCGTTCGATGGCGCTTTGCTTCACGCGATCGTAGTTGATTCCCCCGCCGTCATCTTCCACTTCGATGTAGATGTGGTTGCCGCGGTGGTAGGCGCGCAGCATGATGTTCCCGGCGGCGGGTTTGCCCGCCGCAGTACGCTCGGCGCTTTGCTCGATGCCGTGCGCCACTGAATTTCGCACCAGATGCACAAGCGGATCGGAAATCTGCTGAATGATGTTATTGTCGATCTCGGTCTCACTCCCGGAAAGATCCAACTCCACGTGCTTACCGGTCGAAGTCGCTGCATCGCGGACAGCGCGTGACAGGTGGGAATACAGCGTGCCGATCGGGACCATTCGGGCCGCGGTAATCTCATCTTGGAGGTGATGCGCCAGTTTCGTAAATTCGTCGATATCGCCTTCGACTCGGCCGATAAACCCTTCCAGTTGGGACAGTACTTCGTTGACGTCGGCTGAGATCTCGGCCATGGACCGTGACAAGATATTGAAATCGTCGTAGCGGTCCATTTCCAGTTCGCTGAAGTCAGACCAGAACGACTTGTCCCCCGCAGCAGCGCTGGTCAGCATTTGCGGCGTCGGTTCGGGATTCCACGGTGCTTGGGCGCCGCGACTATTGCTGATGCGATTGAATTCGTACTTTTCCTGGAATTCGGATACTTTGCCCTGCAGCCGCTCTTTCGAGAAGCTCAGCGTGTCGACTAGCTTTTCAAGCTCGGCGACGCGGCCGACCATGCGCGTGCGGTTGATCACCAATTCACCGACCGTATTCATCATGCGGTCGAGCCGGGCTAGGGCAATGCGAACCGATTTGACGGTCGAAGGGCCGCCCGCAGGTTGTTTCGAGGCTTTCTTGACCGACGCGCCGGTCGCTTCAATTTCTTTCGCATGCTGGGCTTCAGCGGCGTTAGGCGATTCCGCTGACATCCCCGCTTCCTCCGGTTCCAGAGGAGCAAACTCCGCAATGCGGCCGAGCAAGGAGTCCACACCAGTCCGCATGTCGGCTTCGTCGGTCCATTGCCGATGGAGCGTCTTCTTCAAAACGTCTACCGACTCAAGGCACAAATCCACGACGGCAGGCGAAGGCTCAATTTCGCCATCGCGCAAGCGCCCAATCAAATCCTCGACGCGGTGCGCAATCGCTCCCAGCCTCCTCAGCCCGACTTGCGCGGCCGAACCCTTTACGGTGTGAATGGCGCGAAAGAGTTTGTTGATCTCTTCCGGATTGTTATTTCCTTCGAGCGAAATCAGGCAGTCGCTGACAACTTGTAGATGCTCTTCTGCTTCTGGCTGGAAAAATTCAAGGATTTCGTCCGGGACTTCCTCGTCCAACGGCAGCGCATCGAAATAAGAGCCGGTCGGCGCAGCGACAATGGGCTCCTCGATTTCTTCCGCAGCAAGCTGTTCACTGGGTTCCGCCTGGGAAAGATTCAGCGGTGGCGTTTCCGGTGGAAACGCAAAGCGATAACGGTCCTTGAAAACAGCGATGTCATCGACATTTTCCTTACCCGTGTCGCTGATTTCCAGAAGATCTGTTTCCAGCAACGAAATTCCGTCCGAGAGGAACTCCGTCAATGGCCCATGCAGATCGCTGCCCAGGGGCGCGTTCAACGCATACTGAAAAACATGCGCGAGTTTCCCGGCAATTTCAGAAAATCGCGGAAACCCATAGCTTGCCGACGTTCCACTCAGCGTATGCGCCGAAATGTAGAGTCGTTCGAGATCTTCCCGCCGCGGTTCAACGTCCTGGAGCACGCTGACGTATTCCCGCAGATATTGCAGGTTCTCCGAGGCCTCCTGGAGGAACATCTCGACGGCTTCGCGGTCCAGCGTACTCACGCTCGTCCCTCCGCAACGAGTTCCGGCTTTTGCAATTCGTCCGCAGTCGGCTTCCGGTAGAGAATGCAATCGTTTAAAACGATGGCCTGGAATTTCACCGGCATCTTTGAGATCGACTCCGAATGCCCAAGGAAGAGATATCCGCCCGGTTCGAGCGTGTCGTAGAATCTTTGCACCAGGGACCGACGACGTTCTTCCGAGAAGTAAATCAGCACGTTCATGCAAAAAATCATGTCCATACGGCCGACGTACACTGCTGAAGCAAGATTCATCTGCGCAAACGAAACCATCTTGCGCAGACGCGGTTTCACCTGGTGCCCGCCGCTAACTTCCGAAAAATGGTTTGCCAGTTGTTTCTCGCTCACGCTGGCGATGCTACGGCCCTTGTAAATGCCGCGCTCGGCGTGCTTCAGAGCATGACGTCCCACATCGGTCGCCAGGAGTTCCACGTTCCAGGCGTCCGCGAATGATAGCGAATCTGCGATCGTAATGGCGATGGAATAGGGCTCTTCGCCGGTCGAGCAGCCGGCGCTCCAAATCCTCAGTGTGCGAGGATTGTTCCAGAACTTTTTTGCGTGGAGTTCGGGCAGTGCGCGCTTCTCGAAGGCCTCATAAACGGCAGGATAGCGGAAGAAACTCGTCTCCTGCGTCAGTAGCCGCTCGAGCAGTCCCTCGTATTCCACGTTGGATTTGCGCATGGCGCGCAGCAGTTCCGTACCGCGCTCCATACCCTTTGCGCGGAGGTGTTCACGCACACGCGTGGAGAAGAAGCGCTCTCGCGATTCATCGAAGCAAATTCCCGTTCGCTCTTCGATCAACATGCGAATTTCGCTCAGCTCGTGTTCGCTCAGTCCCTGCCCGTGTCCCTGCCGTTCGCTCATCGGTCTCCCGTTTTCTGAGCCTCGCTCTTACAGTCGCCCTCTGGCGAAGAAGAGCGTCACCGTTTAACGAACAGCGCCTGCCGGGACAGGCCGCTCGGAATTGTCGTTTGCGGCTCCCGCTTTGGATGACGCGCGGAATTGCGCCAGGGCTTCGTTCAATTGGTCGGACAGCTTGACGAGCTGGCTTACCGTTGCCACCGTCCCGCGTGTTCCTTGCGACGTCTGCCGCGTAATGCTGGAAATAATCTGCATGGCGTGCGCGACACCTTCCGTTCCGCGCACCTGCTGTTTCGACGCCAGCGAGATTTCCTGGACGAGTTCCGCCGATTGGCGTACCACGTTGGAAATGGCGTCCAGCGCGCGCCCCGCCTGATCGGCAAGCTGTGCGCCGCCTTCCACTTCCTTAGTGCCTTCTTCCATGACGACTACGGCTTCGTTCGTCTCTGCCTGAATTGCTTTGATGAGCGCGGCGATATCTTTCGTCGCGCTGCGGCTGTGCTCGGCCAGCTTGCGGACTTCGTCGGCAACGACCGCAAAGCCGCGCCCTGCTTCGCCGGCGCGTGCCGCTTCGATGGCCGCGTTCAACGCCAGCAGGTTCGTCTGTTCCGTGATGTCGTTAATTACGTTGATGATTTCCGAAATTTCCAATGAGCGGTCGCCCAGTGACTTGATCTTCTTGGCGGTCGCCTGCACCGATGCGCGAATGCGCTGCATGCCTTCGAGTGTGTCGCGCACCGCACGGTTGCCCTGTTCGGCGGCATCCAGCGCCCGGCGTGCTGCTTCGGCGCTCGCTTCCGCGTTGTTCGAAACCTGTTTCATGGAGACCGTCAGTTCTTCGACGGCGCTCGAGGTATTCGTAATTTCCTGGTCTTGCTGCGTTGCTCCCGCCTGCATTTCATCGGCGGCCACCAGAATGTTGTTGGAGCATGCGGTCACTTCCATGGCAGCTTTGCGGACGCGCTCGAGAACCTTGGTGAAATTGTCGAGCATGTAGTTGATCGAATCCGTCACGTTTCCCAGGGCGTCGCTGGTTACCTTCCCGCGCTGCGACAAGTCGCCACGCGCCACCTGGTTGATGACACTCAGCAATTCGGTGATGCTACGTTGCAACGCGTCATTCGCGTCCTGGTTGCTCGTTGCCTTGGACACCTTGGCAACCGCGCGATTCAGGTTTTCTGCGATGTAGCCCAACTCATCGTTCGAAGTGACTTCTGCGCGTGCCCGGGGATCGCCTGCCGCCAACCGTTCGGAGAATTCGGCGAGGGCCTGTACCGGTCCCAGCAACGCACCGAAGCGCCATGCCAGGATGACCGCTGTCAGCAGCGCCAGCACAATGGCCAGCAGCACCGTTCCTCCGGCCGGCGAGCCGAAGTCAAACAGGGACGCTTCACCGGCTTTTTTACCGGCGGTGAATGCCAGTCCTAGAACGGCGAAACCGACCACGCCGTTCAGCAGGACCAGCGTCCAGATTGTGGAACTCAATCGCGATTTCATGCCACCCTCCAAATCTCTTCCGCGGAGCCCGCGCCTTCCATCGGCGCTGTCTCCACAAATCTCAAATGCTTGGCCCCGGAAAAACCTCGAGCAGCCGGCGCAAATCGATCACCAGCGCCAAGCGGTCGTCATGCCGCAACATTCCGATACAATGCGGCACGTTTTCCGGCGCTTGCTCGAGCAAATCCTCGGTGTTCACCGAATAAGTTCCAATGACTTCGTCGGCGGCGATGCCGATCCGAACGTCCTCATGATGGCTCTCGCTGCGAAGGGAAGCGACCACCACGTGCTTGGGCAGCAATCCGGGACGGCGGCCTTCCGTAATGGCAATGTCTATCAACGGCACAATGGCGCCGCGCAAATTGAAGATTCCGACTAGATATGGCGGGCCCAGCGGAAGCCGTGTCAGCAAGGGCCAATCCAGCACCTCTTCGACGTCCAGAACCGGAAGGCAGAATCGCTCGCGCCCGCTGCGGAAGACACAATATTGTGATTCGGGCGGCCGCTCGTCGATCGGTCCAAGAGCTTCGAGCAAATCGCCGGTATCGGCGTCTGCCGGAAGAGGTTCGAGATGAAAGTCTTCGCTCATCGCTTCTTGTGTTACTCCGAAATTCTCATGCGAACCGCCGCACCGCGCGAAGCAGGTCTTCGCGCGTGAAAGGCTTCGTCACGTAGCCGTCCGCGCCTTGCTGCTGGCCCCAAAACTTGTCACTGGCGGAGTCTTTCGACGTCACCATAATCACCGGGATCGAATTGAACTCGGCGTTTCCTTTCAAATCGCGGCACACTTGATAGCCATTTCGCCCCGGCATAACGATGTCCAGCAGAATTACACTCGGCCGGTCGTTGGTAATGGTTTCCTCGACGAGCCTGGGGTCGTGCAATGCAATCGGCCAATAGCCTTCTCTTTCCAGCAAGCCTTGCATCAGTTTGACTTCAGCAGGCGAGTCGTCAACGATCAGGACTTTTTTGTGCACAGCCGTGCTCTCCCCATACTCGTCCACAGAGTAGAGGTGCACGTCAGCAGCCAGCTTTTGCGTTCCGCGTATCCTTGTGTCGTATTGTGGCAAGTGCCATTAAATGAGCAGGTTACAGCAGTTTGAGAGTGGGCTCAGAGGCGCCGTGGGGATGACGCAGCGGTCTCTTCCGTCTCAGCTTGAGATGCATTCTCAGCTTCCTGCATCTCGCTGGCAAGTGATGAGAAACGCTGCATTACCTCGTTGATTCGCAGCGCCATGCTGTGCATGGTTTTTATCTGTGCAAGCGACTGCGCAGAAAGCTGCCCGGGTTCCAAAAGGAGCAATTCAGCATTCCCGAGTACGGAAGTCAGGGCATTATTGACGCTATGCCTCATCTCCAGCATGTAGCGTCCAAGTGTGGCGTGGTTCTCGTTCTTGGCTGCATTTCGCTCTGCCTGCCGCGCGATCTGCAGAGCCTTTGCCCGACGCAAAGATTCACCGGCGACGAGCAGAAGGGTTTGAGCCCAATCTTCGCGCAGAGGGATGTGCAGTAGCCTTGGGTACTGGGCGCGCAATTGCCCAAATTCCTGGGAATCGGCCGGAATACACAGAAGCACTACGGTTGCCGGTTCGAGCGACTGCAACACGCTGGTAATTTTCCCCTCGCGCACGGGCCCAACAACGACAAGGTCGTGGGCCGGCGCATTCGGTTCATGCCATGAGTCGCTATTGAGCACAGCAATGTTTGGAGCCTGGCGTTCGGCTTGCCAGCAGGCTGTCAGCAGCCGGGCAAATTCACTATCATCAGTCAGGATGACTACGTTGGCGTGTCGCAATGAAGAATAGCTCCCCGGAGTCTTGCTCCGGACTCGCCGGAGCAGTTCGTCATCGGCTACAGTTTTTCTGCTTCGTCCAGCGTTGAGAGCAGACGTTTCGTACTGATTCCTAGGTTTACTGCTGCCTCGGTGTCCTTCGCTTGTTTGGCTACATCCACGCGCTCCTGCAGGCGAGTGACTTCTACTCGCGCCATGTTCATCGCTCGATCGAGCGATGTGGCGTTACCCGTTTCCTTAGCGGATTCCATTGCGGCGCTCACCAGGACACGGGCTACAACGGCGCGCCGCAAATCTTCGGCGGACGGCCCGTCTTCGCTTACGAATGCCGTTACTTCCCAGGAGGACAACAGAATGCGCGCTCCGCCGATCTTGACGGTGGTCATCGACCTTCCACGCGTGGGGGGAGTCGCGATTAGTTGTTCCCAGATCTGCTCCATGCAGTTTTCGAAATCCAGCGCCACAACTGAATCTGGCTCCGTGGCAGCAGGCGCTGAACGCTCCTTTGTTTTCGCGTTGACTTTGGAAGCCGCGGGCCCCGAGGGGGCTTTCTTATTAGCCGGCAGGGATTTTGCTGCTTGAGCCGGTCCTTGTTGGATTGCAGCTTCGCCCGCTTTTCCGAGTGCCTTTTCCAAAGCTTGCTCTACGTCCGCGCGCAGCCCAAGCAGCTTGTCGAAAGCCTGGCTGACTGACCTTTCCGTGTACTCTTTCTGGAAAGGCTGTTTCCACTCTTCGGCAACGGCAGAGATTTTCGTCAGCGCTTCCGACGCCGAAAGGCCGAAATTGTGACAGTCGATGGTACGTACACCGGCGGATTGCAACTGGCTGAGTCCAGCGCGGATGGCGATCAAGTCCGCATGCATTAGCTCAATCAGCGTTCGGCGGAGGAGAAAGTTAAACCGGATGAAGGCCACCAGCGCCGCGGGATCGTAAAACATCCCTCCGGCGGTTTCTTTCACCTTGCGGCCTTGTTCGATGAAGTTTGTTTTTAGAATCTCTCGCAGGCTGCGGAGGGTCTTCAATGATTCGATCATCTGCTCCAGCGGCGCGCACCACGCCAGCGGCGCCGGGTCCACTCCTCCCAGCACTGGCTCCATGACGTGCGCAACATCGATTGGCTCAATCTGTTTGTGGTAGATTTTCGCGGGCGCGCACAGCGCAAAGTACTGCACCAACAGAAAGTCGATCTTGTCCCGGTCAACGCTGCTCTTCTTCGTCTTCCGAAGGTGCCGTTGGATCAGCGCGCGCAGGCCTGTTTCGCTGGCGTTCAGCGTGGTCATCTGCAGTAGATGGCGAAGTTGATGTACCAACACACGCTGGTCCATCGAATCCAGCCATTCGTGCACTTGGCTGAAGGTTTCTAGGTCCGGTTTCTCGGGAAGGTTGCGCTTCGCTTGGGGAAAAGGGATTTCGATTTCGAGCTGCTTCGCGAGCGCCAGATAGATCGGGAATACCGCCCGGGCTTCTTTCCATTGCGCCTGCCGTGGGCTTTCCGATCGAGCCGGAGCCGGGATATTCAGCGTAGTCGTCTTGGTCACGGCTGTGTCACCACCCAGTTGCAGGGGCCTTGCAAGAATCGGACGGCCACT
Organism: Acidobacteria bacterium 13_2_20CM_2_57_6; assembly: GCA_001917435.1. Lineage (GTDB taxonomy): Bacteria > Acidobacteriota > Terriglobia > Acidiferrales > UBA7541 > Acidiferrum. Next base: position 22,116 of record MNEA01000133.1, on the reverse strand, counting down.
GCTTTTCGTTCTTCGTGATATTGCAAGCCGACAACGGTTGCCTCCGCCGGCCGTCCTTCACCAGTTGCCTCGATTTGCACGCGATCGTCGAACTCCAACGGCAAGGTCGACACGAAAATGGCGTGCTCTGGGCCCCCATATTCCACGACCGCGGCTTCGCGAAGACTACTTCTGCCTCCGCGCAGTGCGATTACTTGCACTGGAATTCGCACGGGGCGTGCATGCGGGAAAAACCTTGCTAACTGCTCCGCGCAATCTTGCCCATTCGCCGCAAGCGCCAGGTTGCCGGATTCTCGCACGTCTCCCCTCGCCGTGCCGGTCATATGGCACTCCATCTCTCGTGGCAAGGCACACTACTCGCCGCGTGAGACGTAGACTTCCGCTGACAGAGATGCACGCTGAACGCCAAAGGACTAAAAACGTGGGAGTGTTGCAACTTGCAGAAATAGCAAGCCTTACGATTTTCGCGACGCGTCTTGTTGGCTCACTCGTCTCAGCGTGAAACGTTTCCGTCTCACCGCGTCACGTGCGGCGAGTCCCAGAGGAACTGGTTTGAGACGTTTCACTGACTATTGGGGAGCAGCTTCCGGCTCGGCTCTGCCGCTTGCTGAACCCACTTTTAACGCGATGTTGTAGCGCTTCAGTTTTCGATACAGCGTTGCGCGGCTGATTCCGAGCATCTTTCCCGCCAGTGCTTTGTCTCCGTTCGCTTGCTCAAAGACACGAAGTATCGTCATTCGCTCCATCTCTGCCAGCGCCGTAGTGGACAAATTGGAGGTGTCTTGGGACGGCACGATCCCAGAACCTGCCTGTTCGCTCCGGATGGCCGGCGGGAGATCGGCAACGTCTATGACTTTCCCATCTCCCAGCGTCACTGCTCGCGCGATGCAATTTTCCAGTTCGCGGACGTTCCCTGGCCATTCATAGTGCAGCAGGCTCTTCATCGCCGCCGCCGTAACTTGAATATGCGAACCTTTCGCGTAGCGATCCAGAAAATGATGAACCAAAACGGGTATGTCCGAACGGCGCTCACGCAAGGGAGGGAGGTGCACGGTCACCACATTCAATCGAAAATACAAGTCCTTACGGAACGTTCCGGAGCGATAAGCCGCTTCCAAATCGCGATTCGTGGCCGCGATCACGCGAACATCGACGTTGACCTTCTCGTTGCTGCCGACCGGCCGCACTTCTTTCTCCTGCAAGACACGGAGTAATTTCGCTTGCATTTCCAGCGGCAACTCCCCGATCTCGTCAAGGAAAATCGTGCCTCCATCCGCTGATTGGAAGAGACCGGCTTTCGACTTCGTCGCGCCGGTAAAAGCCCCCTTTTCATACCCAAATAGTTCGCTCTCCATCAGCGTCGGCACCAACGAACCGCAATCCACGGCCACGAATGGCGTCTTTGCCATGGTTCCCCGGAAGTGAATCGCGCGGGCCGCAAGTTCTTTTCCTGTCCCGCTCTCGCCGGAGATCAGCACCGGTGTCCGGGTATCTTTCAGCCGGGAAATCATTCGGAGAACGTCCTGGATGTTCGCGGAACTGCCGATGATCCCATCGAGATTTTCTTCCGTTGTAACCCGCTCGCGCAGAAACTCGTTTTCTGTGACCAGCCGCACCTTTTCGGCCATGCGCTGCAGCAATAGCCGCATTTTTTCCACTCGAAACGGCTTCTCGATGTAGTCGTATGCCCCCAGCTTCATAGCATCAACCGCGGATTCGATTGAGCCGTGGCCGGTCATAATCGCGACTTCGGTATGCGGCAAAAGTTGTTTTGTCTGCTTCAGCAACTCCACCCCGGACATATTTGGCAGCTTCAGGTCCGTGAGCAGTAAATCCGGAGTATCCGTGTCCAGCCGTGCCAGCGCCGCCTCCGCGCTTTCCGCCTCCGCGCAGACATAACCCAAAGTGTTGCCAATCGTCATGCACAGACGGCGAATGCTTTGCTCGTCGTCCACTACCAATAGTCGTGTTTTCATCTCGTCGCTCATGGCTTCCCGAATGTCTTCTCTACCATTGATATCAATTGCTGCACCCGAAAGGGCTTTTCGATACACGGCGTCCCGCTTTGCGCCAGGAACGTCTGCGTATCGCTGTTTGCCGTGTCACCGCTGATTAAGATAATTCGCGCCTTCAATTCGGGGCGGTTCTTTTGAATCCATCCGTGTACTTCCGCCCCATTTACCGCTCCGGGCATTCGAATGTCGGAGATTACGCCCGCGTAACGCCCGTTCGAAAGCCGCTGCAATCCTTCCGCGCCCGACGATGCGTTCACCACTGCGTATCCCTTGCGCTCCAACGCCGCCCGCAGAAAGGCGGTGACGGAGGGTTCATCTTCAATGAGCAGGATCGGCCCGCCCGTCCACAATGCCTGTTGCGCCTTCATCGCCCAGCTTCTTTCGTCGCCGCGGCTGCAAGCGCCGCCTCCGTCGCCACGGGAATCCGCACCACAAAAGTGCTCCCTGCTCCCGCTTCATTGTTCCAGCATTGAATTTCCCCGCCATGTGCTCGCACGATCCCGTAGCAAATACTCAGCCCCAGCCCCGTCCCTTTGCCCACTTGCTTGGTCGTATAAAAGGGGTCAAATATGCGATGGGGATCCGTAATGCCGGTTCCGTTGTCGCTGATCGCCACTTCGATCATCTCCGCTTGCCGCCTGGTGTGAATCCTGATGCGCCCGCGCTGTCCCGCTTCCTGCACCGCATCGTACGCATTATTGAGGATATTCAGAAAAACCTGCTGCAGTTGCTGTGAGTCGCCCAACGCCGCCGCTAGGGCTTCTTCAAAATCCTCCACCACTTCAACGCCATGGCTCGCGAAATCATAACTCCGCAGTTTGATCGTTTGGCGCAAAACGCTGTTCACCTGCACGAGTTCCCGCTGCACCGGCCTCTGCCGCGCGAAGCTCAGCAAGTCCTGTACGATGTCTTTCGTTCTTTGCGTCTCCTGCAAAATAATCTGCAAATCTTCCCGCGCCGATCCAGGTACTTCAGGATTCTCCAGTAGCAGATCCGTGAAACCGAGAATCGCCGCCAGCGGGTTATTCACTTCATGCGCCACGCCGGATACTAGTCGCCCAATGGTAGCCATTTTTTCGCTGTGAGCCAGTTTTGCTTGGAGCAGCGCCGCGTCGGTAATGTCCGTCATCACCACCACGACGCTGTTCACTGCGTTCTGCTCATCTCGCATCGGGCTCAAGCTGATCGAAAAATGTCCCATCGATCCGTCGCTTCGCCGAACACGCAGCTCCAGGTTCTCCACCTGATGCCCGTGCGCCGTCGTTTCCAGCGCCGCGTCGAAATCTTCCCGATGTGAAGCCTCCACCCAGTCCACCAGCCGGTGCCCAATCAACTCGCCTTCCTGATAGCCTGCTTCATAGCAGCGCCGGTTCGCGTAACTGATCAGCCCCGCCGTATCGAGCACCAGAATCATGCTCTGCGTTGTATTCAGAATCTTCTGATTGAAGTCGCGTTCCCGTTGCAATTGCGATTGAAACGTCTTCTGCTCCGTAACGTCCAGCATCAGTCCGCGAATCTGAGCGATCCGCCCGCGGGCGTCGCGCACTGCCGTAATGTTTTGCAGCGTGTGCAGAAGCGTTCCGTCTTTGCGCCGCAGCGTTTCTTCGTAATTGCGCAACACGCCCCGTTCTGAAAGCGCGCGCAGGAATTTTTCACGCGCCTCCGGCACAGGATACAGATGCGGGCTCACGTCCGCGCGCAGCAATTCCTCACGCGAGGCGTACCCCAACATGCGCACCATCGCATCATTCACGTCCAGGAATCTGCCGTCCGGCGTCGCGAAAAACAACCCTTCCTGTATGCTGTCAAAAAGCTCGCGATACCGCCGTTCCGCTTCTCGCCGGTCGGTAATGTCCTTCAATACGTGGATCGTGCGTGTATCGTCGTCAGCCGCGCCTGGCGTTCGGGACGTCGAAACAAGAAAAATACGCTCCGCCGATGCCGCCACGTACTCTTCCTTCGCGCGATCGGTATCCCGGCAGAACGGGCATGGCAGATCGCTCCCCGTTTCCGCAATTTGCCTCAAGCTGCTCATGGCTTCGCCGACTAAGGCTACGGGCGGCACGCCAAGGTGCGAGGCAAGCGATCGGTTCGTTCGAACGATATTCCACGCCCGATCGTGCACCACAATGTAGTCGCTGATCGCATCGATGTCTTCGACCCATTGCCGTTTCGAACGCTCCAGTTGCGAGAATCGCCGGAAATTCTCCAGGGACAGCGCCGCATGGCTCGCCAGCGCATGCAGCAAGCGTTTCTCCCCTTCGCCTAGGGTCTTTCGTTTCCGGAGCAAGCACAGCGTTCCCAGCCTCTCGTTGTCGCTCGCCGCGATCCTGACAAACACGACCGCTCCGGGCTTTTCCGGAAGTGCCAACTCTTCTGAAGTTTCCTTGGGGATCGCGCGCGTTTCCACATCGTTCTGGCTGTCCTGCGCGCGCGAAATGATCCAGTTTGCGGCCGCTTCCGCTGTTGAAGCTCCGCCACGCATCGCGTGAAGTTCCGTTTCGCGTCCACGGTAAACTGCCACGCCGCCCCACATCGCGTCCAGCATTCGCGTCGCGCGGAGGGCAAACTGTTCCAGAAAATCAGGCAGATGCCGCGACTGCGCGGCCTCAACGGCCAGTTCCATCAATTCTACTGCGTGCTTCGATGTTGTCGGTGATGGATCCACGCCTCCACGCCGGGGCATGGAATGTCGCGATTCTCTTGTCTTTATTCTGCGCATTGACAAAGGGGAAGCGCCGCGCGTCTCAAATTGGGAGGCGTTGCTCCTCCCCAACCCTACCGGGGAGTCTCAATGTGAGTCAATTGCCGGGCCACGTCGTGTGGCGAAATCGCCTACAGCTGTTGTGCTTCCCAATCTCTTCCCGTCTCAGGCTGAGACCATAGTCGGCAGCACCAAGCCTACCTGAGACAAATAGTACTCCACGACCCGACTGCCGCTAACCCTCCGAATTCCGCATAACTTGTTCTTCTTCCACTACTTACCCATGTTCGAGAGGACCTCATACAATTATACGTGCGCCTCTTTGCCTTGGCATCCCACGTGCCTTCTCCTAAGCGGGGAATCTTCACATCCTTTTAGGAGTAGTGTCGATGCGAATCAGCGGGTGGAGGAAGTGGGCCGTTGCTGGAGCCGCAGCGCTCATTTTGTCGGGCGCTTCCGGATTTGCTCAGTCGGGTTCGACGGATGAGTCCAAACGCAAGGTCAAGATCAAGACCTTGCCCGTTTATCCGGAACTTGCCAGGCGAATGAACGTGGCGGGCAAGGTCAAGATTGAAGTGGTCATCACACCGGACGGACGTGTTAAGAGCACGCGCGTCGTCGGCGGACATCCGTTGCTGGTCCAGGCTTGCCAAGACGCGGTGAAGGAATGGAAGTTTGTGGCTGCGCCGGAAGAGACCACGCAGGTTGTTGAATTCGAATTTCATGCCAACTAAGGCATCAGTTGCAGAACGGTTGTTCAGGCAGAAGCGGCCATCTTCATGCTGTCCTGCCGAGGTGAGCGGAGGCATTTTGCAATGACGATCGGAAAAAAGCTTTACGCCGGTTTCGGCCTGATTCTTGGCGTCCTGGTCCTGCTGTTCCTCGTGAACATCTTCGCGGGTTTCAAGGAGAAATCCGCGCGGACGGACGCAAGTATGGCCCTTGAGAGCGTGCGCACTGTCGAGTCCGTGCGCTATCAAATCATGCTGAATCGCCTCAACATGAACAACTTCCTGCTCAGCGGCGATCCTCGCGATGAAGAGAAAGTGAACAAAGGGCTTACGGACATTTCCGACCTCGTCAAGCGCGGCGAGTCGCAAGCAGGCAATGAAGTGGTCCGCACCGCGCTCATCCAGGTGGAAAGCACCGAAGCCAGTTGGGCGGACAATTTTGCCAAGCCGCTCATTGCCAAGCGCCATCAGGTCGATTCCGGCGACGCTACCGTCTCCGACCTCCAGATTTTTTATCTCCAGAAAGATCCTTCGTCCTGGCTGACGAAGTCTTCTGTCGTTCTGGATCAAAGCAATGCCGATATCACCAAGTTTCTCGATCAAACCACCAAGTCGGCGAACACCGCGAGTGCTGTCAGCGCTTTCGTGACCATCGGTGGAACCTTGCTCGCCCTTGTCGCCGGAGGATTTGTCGCCGTCTGGACCGCCAAGTCCATCACCGAACCTTTGACGCATCTCATCACCGTCGCTCGCGAAATCGGCGATTCGGGCGACCTCGATCAGAACATCGATATTCACCGCAACGACGAAATCGGCGCTTTGGCTACTACTTTCAACAATATGGTGGCCTATTTGAAAGAAATGGCCAGTGTTTCCATGGCCGTTGCCGAAGGCGACTTGACCGTGGAAGTCGTTCCGCGTTCGAAACGCGACACCCTGGGCAACGCTTTTCTGCGCATGTCCCACGGGTTGCAGGAACTTGTTCGCACCACTCGCGATTCCGCCGGCCAGGTTTCCGCCGGTTCCAATCAAGTTGCTGGCGCAGCCGACGAATCCGCCAAGGTCAGTGTTCAGGCCTCGTCCGCGATTGAAGAAGTCACCAGCACGATGCACGAGATGAGCATCAACGTGCAAAACGTCGTGAAGAACACGCAAGTTCAGGCTTCCAGCGTAGCGGAGACCTCCGCTTCTATCGACCAGATGGTCACTTCCATTCAGCGCGTCGCCGATACCGCAAAGGTTTTGCTCGATATCGCCAACCGCTCGCGTGAGGAAGTGGTCACTGGCATTCAGACCATGGAAAAGGCCACCGATGGCCTAAACCGCACCAACCAGGCCATTCAGTCCTCTGCGGAAATCATCAACATCCTCGGTCATCGCGCCGATGACATCGGAAAGATCATTGAAGTCATCGATGACTTGGCTGAGCAGACGAACCTGCTCGCACTCAACGCGGCCATCGAGGCGGCCCGCGCCGGTGAACACGGCCTTGGCTTTGCCGTCGTCGCCGACGAGGTTCGCAAACTTGCTGAAAAGTCCACGCAGTCCACCAAGGAAATTGCCGACCTGATTCAAAGCATCCAGCGCGAAGCTCGGCAGGCCGTCGAAAACATGGAGCGCAGCACGCGCATCGTCGAGGAAGGTCTCACTCTCGGCAACGACCTGGGCTCCGCGCTGCACAAGATTTCCAACGTGGTCACCGAAGTCTACAAGTTCTCTCAGGAAATCGGCGCTGCCACTAACGAGCAATCGGTTGGCTCTTCACAGATCGCCAAAGCCACCAGCCGCCTCACAGAAATTACTCAGGAAATCAATTCCGCCGTGGAAGAACAGGCTTCCGGGGCGCAGGCTGTTGTTCGCGCCATGGACAAAATGCGCGAACTCGTGCAGCAATCGGCTTCCAGTTCAACGGAACTTTCTGCGGCCGCCGAACAGATGCTCAAGCTCTCGCGCAATTTACTCGACAGCATGGACCGTTTTGTCCTCGACCGGGCCAACCAGCAGCGCCCGCGCCGCGGCGAATCGTACGGCGGCAAGCGTCGTGGTGCGGAATCGGACCGTTCGCAAGAATCGGAGTACGCCGAACTGGTTCGTTCCTAGAGGGCCGGAGACCTCTCGATGGAAAAAGATCTTCAAGTCGTCGGTTTTCGCATTGGCAATGAAACGTACGGTGTTCGCATTGCTGCTGTGCGAGAGATTGTGCGTGTACCGGAGATTACTTCGGTCCCCAGCGCTCCCGATCTGATCGAAGGTGTCATCAACCTCCGCGGGAAAATCATTCCCGTCATGGACCTTCGCAAGCGGTTCGGCCAGACCGAGATTCAGAACGACAAGAGGAATCGTATCCTCGTCGTCGAGCTGAACAACAAGCTGGTCGGACTCATCGTCAACGCGGCTTCGGAGGTCCTGAAGATTCCGCCCTCCGAGATCGAAGCCCCGGGCAGCGTCTTTGCGGAAGGCGAATCCGGATACGTCACAGGCGTCGGCAAATTGAAGGGACGCCTCATTATTCTGCTGGACATTTCCAAACTGTTGCATCGCCCGGAGTTCAAACGACTCGAGGAGGCCGCGGAACCCGTCGCTACCGCAAGGTAAAGTGTTTTTCCGGCTTGCTGGTAAAACAGCCGGACTGCGGGCCCGCTCCACGAAAACACAATGGGAACGATTACTGCCCAGGTCCAACTCACCGAAGCCGAGCTGAAGCTTCTCCAGACGCTGGTCTACCAGGAATGCGGTATGTTCTTTGATGAGCGTCGCTCTCACTTCCTCAAAGATCGCCTACAACGCCGTCTGAAAGCCTGCCAGCTCGATTCTTTCTATGCGTATTACCGCCTTCTTACGAGCAGGGAAGGACGCGCTGAGCTTGCTCTCCTTCTCGAAAATCTAACCGTCAACGAAACTAGTTTCTTCCGTAATCGACCGCAGCTCGATCTCCTTCAAAAATCCGTTCTTGAGGATATTCTGCGCCGTAAGCAGGAGCGCCGCGATTACACCCTCCGCGTCTGGAGCGCTGGTTGCTCCGCCGGCCAGGAGCCTTACACCGTCGCCATTTTGATCTGCGATGCGCTCGCCTACTACTACCTGCGGAATCCGCTTCCCTTCGATATGCCATCGCCGAAGCCGCTCATTCCTCCGCCATGGAAGGTGGAAATCGTCGCTTCGGACATCAGCTATGCCAGTCTTCGCGTTGGGCAGGAAGGTCTCTACACCGAGCAGCAGATGGAGCCCGTGGATTACACCTGCCGGCTCCGCTATTTTGAAAAAGCCGGCGATAAGTACAAGGTCAAGGCGCAGCTCAAAGAACTCGTGCAGTTCGATTTTCACAATCTGAAAACCGAGTTCCTGCCTCGCCGTAACGACATCATCCTGTGCCGCAATGTCATGATTTATTTCGACGAAGCCGAACAAAAGCGTTTGATCGAAAAGTTTTGGCACTGCTTGAATCCGGCTGGATATCTTTTTGTTGGGCATGCGGAAAGCCTGTTCGGGTTGTCCCAGAAGTTCCGCATGGTCCACGAAAACAACGGCACCGCTTACCAGCGCAACGAGGTCACTACGTGAGTCGTCCCCCCGACGATCGCGGCGGCGAGCTGCGGGCTCTTTTCTTTGAGAGCGCCAACGAGATCCTTCAGTCCCTCAATGAAGCGGGACTGGAGCTCGAAGCTCGTCCCTCGGACGAGGAAGTCATTCGCCGGATTCGCCGCGCCATCCATACCTTGAAAGGTGATTCCGCCGCCTGCGGTTTTCACAGACTCAGTGAGCTCGCCCACGAATTGGAAGACGTGCTGACGCCACAAGTCGCACAGGCTCGCGGCGCCGATTTGGCGGAACTCGTTCTTACCGCCGCCGACAGTTTTGGCGCCATGCTCACCTGCTACCAGCGCCGCAAGGAACCGCCTGCCGTGGATGCCCTCCACGCCATGATTCGTAAATTATTGGAAGCCCCCGCATCTCGGAAGGCTGCTGTTTCTGCCGAGCCTCAATTGCCGGGGCAATTTGCCTGGACCGAATACGAACAGCTTATGATTTCGGAAGCCGTGCATCGCGGCGAGATTGTTTACAACGTCGCTCTCCGCATTGACCCCAACAGCTTGATGCGCGCCGCCGCTTTCCAGCTCATTCGCAATGTTCTTCATGGTAGCGGTACCGTCATCGCTTTGCGACCGGAAGACAATGTGGCTGCCGCCACCGTGGAAATCGTCGAAGCCGCCTTGGCCAGCTTTCAGTCGGAAGAACGGCTTCTTCAGCGCTGCCGCATTCCTTCGATCGTTGCCGATGTGCGTCTCGAACGCGCTGCAAACGCGGAAACCCCCGAACATGAATTGCTCGGTGACTTATTGGAGGCGCAGGCGGCAAAATTGGCCGCCGGGGTTGCCGATACGCACGAAAGCGCGCTGGCAAGCAGTTCCAGTTCTTCGGGTTCTGCTGCAACTGCCGTTGCGGAAAGCACGCTGCGCGTTGATGCCGCCCGCGTCGATGCCGTCATGAATCTCGTGGGCGAATTGATCATCGGAAAATCCATGCTCAATCGCACGCTCACTGAGTTTGACCAGAAGCACGCCCGAGATCCCTTGCGTGCCAAGCTTGCCGACGCCATGGCGTTTCAGGCGCGCATCTTAGATGAGCTGCACAAGTGTGTCTTGAAAATCCGCATGGTACCGGTTGAGCAGCTATTCCGACGCTTCCCCCGGCTCGTCCGCGACGTCGCCAAGCAGTGCGGCAAGGACGTGGCTCTTGAACTCTCTGGCCAGAACACCGATCTCGACAAAGGTATTCTTGACGCACTTGCGGAACCGCTCATGCATCTTGTCCGCAACTCTGTGGATCACGGTATTGAGCCAGCCGAGGAGCGCGTCAGCGCTGGGAAGCCCGCTCGTGGCACGGTCTATCTCAACGCCTATCACCAGGGCACCCAGGTCGTGATCGAGGTTCGTGACGACGGCCGCGGCATGGACCCCGCCCAATTGCGCGCTCGCGCGGTTGAAAAGGGCATCTTGAAACTCGATGAGGCCAAGCGCCTGACCGATCAGGAAACACTCAATCTTATTTTCGAATCCGGATTTAGCACCGCTTCCGAAGTAACGGAAGTGTCCGGTCGTGGCATCGGGATGGATGTCGTTCGAACTGTCCTCGATCGCCTCAAGGGGACTGTCCATATTTCGTCCCAATTGGGCCGCGGCACCATCATTCAACTTCGCGCGCCGCTCACGCTTGCGAGCATTCAAACGTTGCTCTTCCGCGTTGGCGGCCGTCTTTTTGCTGTGCCGCTCTCTTCCGTTGTGGAAATCACGCGCATCACCGACCCCGAGATTCATCGTGTGGACCAGCGTGAAGTGCTGCGCCTTCGCGAACAGATTCTTACCCTCGTGCGTCTGGATCATCTTAGTCGTTTGCGTAGTATCGACACCCAGCCGGTTCGAAAGAAACATTTTGTCATCGTCATCGGCGCGGCCGAAAAGCGTTTTGGCCTGGTCGTGGATAGTTTGGTCGGCGAAGAGGAACTGGTGATCAAAGCGCTTCCCGGCGAAATTGTTTCCAGCGATTTGGTCAGTGGTGCCTCCATTCTCGGTGATGGAACGGTTGTCCTCATCCTCAATGTTCCTGCGGTCCTTTCGCGGCTGTCTCGCGCTACGCCACTTGGAGCAATCGCATGAGCGATCGTATCCGAGTTCTCGTTGTCGATGATTCCGCTCTCATGCGGAAACTGATCCCCGCAATTCTTGCACGCGATTCTTCCATCGAAGTGGTTGGCACGGCCATGGACGGCGCCTTCGCACTGAAAAAGATTGAAGAGCTCCAGCCGGATGTGGTCACGCTCGATCTGGAAATGCCCCGCATGGACGGTATGGAAACGCTGCGCCTCATCATGCGGCGCGCTCCTTTGCCGGTCATTCTCTTTAGCACGCATTCAAAAGAGGGCGGCTACGCCACGCTGAAAGCGCTCGCGATGGGTGCTGTGGATTTTCTCGCCAAACCGAAAGATGCCGCCGCAGGCCACCTCGACGACATCGCTGACCAGTTAATTGCAAAAATAAAGGTTGCCAAGCGCGCTGCCGGCCGCAAACTTCCGCCCGCCGTTGTTGGCGAGGAACCGCATGCGCCAAAAAAGGGAAACCGCGCGACGCTGCCTCCGCGCCGTGTGATTGCCATTGGAATTTCAACCGGTGGTCCGAACGCGTTGCAATTTGTCTTGTCGCAAATCCCTGCGGATTTTCTTTCCACAATTGTGGTCGTCCAGCACATGCCCGAAGGTTTCACCGAAATGTTCGCCAAGCGCCTCGATGAATGCTGCTCTCTCGAAGTTCACGAAGCGCGTTCTGGCGATCTCCTGCTGGCCGGCCGCGTTTTAATTTGCCCGGGGAATCGCCACATGATGGTTCGAAGGATGCCGCGCGGTGACATGGTGATTCTCTCCGATGGCGCGCCCGTGAACGGGCATCGTCCGTCCGCCGACGTTTTATTTCATTCCGTCTCGCAGGAATTTGGACTCACTGCCGTTGGAGTTTTGATGACTGGCATGGGCGACGACGGAGCGGAAGGGCTTGGCGCAATCAAGGCGGCCGGAGGAATGACTGTCGCACAAAGCGAAGACACTTGCGTCGTCAGCGGCATGCCGCGTGCGGCAATTTTGAAAGGTTATGCAAACAAGATTATTCCTCTCGATGGACTTGGTGCGTACCTGGTGAACAATTATGGCGCGGAACGCGGCGCCACCGAAAAAGTCGAGAAGCACGAAAAGCTTGAAAAGAACGATAAGAACGAAAAGATCGAAAGGACACCTGTGCCATCCCAGCGCTCGTGAAAGCGAGAGCCGGGATAAGGAGAAGGCCATGAAACAATTTGCCGCTCTGCTTCGGAAAGACAATCAGCCGGTTCGCTACCTGGTGGTGGACGATTCCGTCTTCGCGCGCAAGAATCTCATCAAAATGATCGAGATGTTCGGCGGTGAAGTGGCCGGCGAAGCCGGAGATGGCTTGACGGCCATCGCGGAATTCAACCGGATTAGTCCGGACATCGTGCTCATGGACATCACCATGCCGCAGATGGAAGGGATCGAGGCGGTGGAGCGCATTGTGCGGCAGCACGCCAACGCCCGCATCGTAATGGTCTCGTCCGTCGGATACCAGGAAAATATCCTGGCGGCGCTCCAGAAAGGCGCGAAGCATTTTGTCCAGAAGCCGGTGAAACCGGAAGTGCTGTACGAAATTCTTCGGTACGTGCTCAGCGACGATCCCAACGCCGTTGGCGCGCCGGTGGCGCTGGCAGGAGAACACCGCTCATGAGAATGGAATTGATTCAGCCGTTCATCAATGCCGCGGATGCGGTTTTCGCGGAGTCGCTGCAGGGGCCGACGAAAATCGTGGACCTGGAAATGGATGGAGACGCGTATCGCCGCAAAGGCGTTGCCGCGCTGATCGCCATCAAGGGCGACATTGAAGGCCGCGTGATCCTCGACTTGTCGCCGGAAGTGGCGATCAGGGTGGCGAGCCAGCTCGCGGGGACGGAAGTGGAAGCCAGCGAACAAGTCGTGAAAGAAACGGTTTGCGAGCTGGCGAATATGGTCATCGGAAATTCGGTGACGTTGCTGAACGACCAGGGATTTCATTTCAAAGTCTTTCCGCCGGAAGTTCACATGAATGAAACGGGATTGGCCGGAAACGCCGACACGGAAGCGCTAGTCATTTGCATTGAAACGCCGTGCGGCGGAATTTATTTGAATATCGCGATGCATTACTTGCATCGGCGCCGGCAGGAGCGCAACGCGATTCCGGCGCTGGACTGAAGTAAGCAGTGTCCCCGACAAAGTCGAGGCGGGCCCGTGTTCCGTCACTCGTGTCCCGTGGCTCCGACGGATATTTCCTCAGGGGTTGTTCGCCGTAGTTTCATTACTTTTTACTTTTATGCACTTTCGCTCGAGTACCCGCAGGCGCTTTCCTCTTCAATTTGATCCGATTGTAATCAACAGCGGCACGGACGAGATTTTTTAGAGCACGCTCATTAATCGTATCGCCCTCGAATAAATCGATCGCTCGCCACGCGTTGCCTCCGAGGCCCGCGTTGAAGAGCTTGTCAGGGTCCGGAAGGCTCGCCCCGTGGGAAAAAGTAAGCTTCACCTTATCTTTGTGGGCGTTGCCGACCGCGATGATTCCGTCGCGAGACCACACCGGGCTTCCCATCCACTTCCATTCCTCGATGATCTCCCGGTCGGCGTCAAGGATGCTCTTGCGGATGCCGGCGAACGTTTTGCCACGCCAGTCTGTGAGTCCTGCGATCAGCTGGTCAATACGTTCCGATGGATTCATTTGATTTTTATGCCTCTCATTCTTGTCCCGTTTTCATCCGAGTAGTTTTATTGGGTAGCCTTTAGGGGGAAAGGGTAAATTTGAGTCTTTCTATCAGCGCGCCGACATTGGCAAGGGACGGCCATGCCGGCAGCGGTTCGCTACAGCATCTTGTTAGATCGCTCTTTTCGAAATAAGTCGTCGAAGGACATGGCCTTTCCACATCCACAATCCCGAAAGGAGCAATACAGGAAGAAAGATATACCGAACAGTGGGGGCGTAATTTGGAGTGTCCGAGGGTGAATCATAAATGTAACCGAGTATCGGAATGCCACAAACGATGTGAATCCAGCGAAAAATCGAACGTTTGGTGGCTTCTGTCATGATGAGTTTGTCCTCCTTTTATCCGTGATACCGGGTCATCCACTCTGGCCTAGCCATGGCGGCAAGTTGGGCGTTTCGATACCGAACTGCTTGGCGTACTCCGCGTTCAGCCGCTGCCAGCCGCCGAACTTCATGGCCTCGGGGCCGACGATGCGTCCAATGGGCTGACCAGCGAGAAGCCGCTCTAGCACATCGAAGCAAATGTGCCACCCGGCGGCACCCATGGAGATGAAGCGGTGACCGATGTTGGTCCACAGCGTCAGGCGCGTGCCGCCAACCAAGTCTTCGAGTTCCCACCGCATATCGAAGCCACCCCACTTGTACTCAAGCACCTCAGGAGCGTCGGCTCGCGTCACTTTTGTCTCGGTAACGTGCAGCGCAGGCGCTCCCACCGTGGTGAGCTTCACCGTGGCTCCAACCGTGCCCAGGCTCCCATCGGCGTCGAAAGGCGCCCACTCACGCAGATGCGCTGGGTCGGTAAGCGCTTGCCAGACTTTTTCCGGCGAGTGGCGCAGTTGTCTGACGAGAATGAGCGTCCACTTCTCTCCGTCTTTTCGCACCTGCGCCCCGCAGGCCGGACCCGGTGTGTACTGCTTGCGCTCTAGCATCTATCTTCTCCTTGGCCTCAATAGCGTGCCAGCTGGGTCAGCTGAATCAGGTTGCCACAGGTGTCGTTCAGCATCGCGATGGTCGAGCCGGTCACGTCCTTGGGCGGCATCGTGAACTCGGCACCGCGCGCCTTGATCCGCTCGTAGTCGCCCTTGACGTCGTCGGTGAAGAACATCGCCGCCGGCTGATTCTGTTGAAACATCGCCTGCTGATATGCCTTGGCCGCGGGATTGTTGTTCAGCGCCAGCTGCAGCTCAGTGCCGTTCGGCTCTTCGGGGGAGGCCACGGTCAGCCAGCGGTAAGGGCCGTTGCCGAAATCGGACTTCTTGGCAAAGCCCAGTACGTCGGTATAGAAACTCAGGGCCTTGGCCTGGTCGTCCACATATATGCTGGTCAGTTTGATTCTCATTTCTTCTCTCCTTTGTCACGTTCGCGGTTTGGGCCGCGTGCTCTTTTCTTTGTCTTCCTTTTCGCCGGTGCTGATTGATCTATGCGGTCGAGGTGGCGTTCGAGAGCATCCAAGTGCGCGGACCAGAACCGGCGAAACTGAGCCAGCCAGGCATCCACCTCCTGAAATGGTTCAGGTTTCAGTCGATAGAGGCGGCGCTGTGCGTCCACCGTGGACTCCACGAAACCGGCCTCGCGCAGCACTCGCAAGTGCTTTGACACGGTCGGCTGCGGCATTCGAAGCTGACGCTCGATCTCTCCCACCGATTGTTGTGACGAGACCAGCAGGCCCAATATCGCGCGGCGGTTCGGCTCCGCAATGATGTCGAACACAGATTCCATGCTCTTAATATACGCTACAGGGCATATGCGTGTCAAGGCATATTTAGTTACGGCTTTTGTCGCTCCGAGCTGCCATGTCCGCGGCGAATGCGATTATTATTTGAAGAAGCCCGTGGAGTTAGACCTGATCAGTACAGATGAGCATGTGCTGGCCCCAATAGTATTCCTCCAGAGCTGGCCATTTGTCTCATCGGCCACGTATGTTGACCTAAAATTTTTGCCTTGCACGTCTTCCAACGCACGCGGCCGGCTTGACGAAGCTCTTGTTATGGACATAACATCAAGAAGAAATGACCGTACGCAATGGACGGATGGCTGGATGGCTGCTGCTGACGTTCACCCTGCCTACAAAGCGGGCCAGCCAAAGAGTAGAGATTTGGCGAAAGCTGCAGCGGTTCGGAACCGTGCCGCTCGGCAACTCCGGCTACTTGCTCCCCAGCAGCCCAAGCAACGAAGAGCGCTTCGAGTGGCTCGCGACAGCGATTCGGAAATACGGAGGGGACGCATCGGTGGTCCATGTGGAATCCATCGACAATCTTTCCAGGCCTCAGCTGATTGGCCGTTTCGCCGAAGCGCGCGCGCGCGAGTATCAGGAGCTGATCCGCGAGCTGCAGAGGTTTTCCTCGACGCGCGTGGAAGGAAAAGGCGCGGGCCGTCTCAGTCGGCTGCGGAATCGATTCCAAGAGATCGTCGACGTCGATTTCTTCGACAGCCCGTTGCAGAAGCGCGTTCAGGAATTGCTGGAGCAGGCGGCCCGATCGCACGCGGCCAAATCAGGGGCCGCCGCTAACAGCAAGATCAATCCGAAAGACTACAGGGGCAGAGTGTGGGTGACGAGGCCGAGGCCGGGTGTTGATCGCTGCGCGTCCGCCTGGCTGATTCGCCGTTTTATCGACCGGAAGGCGCGGTTTGCCTTCGCGCCCGAAGACCGCGTGTCGGCGGGTGCGGTGCCCTACGACATGTTCCACGAAGAAGGGTTCGGACATCGCGGCGACGATTGCACGTTTGAAACGCTCACCAAACAGTTTCACGTCCGCGACCCGAAGGTTGGCCTGATCGGACAAATCATTCACGACGCGGATCTCCTCGACGACCGCTTCGGCCGCAAGGAGGGCTATGGAGTGGACGAAATCTTGAAAGGGTGGGCACAGCAAGGAATTTCGGATGACAAACTTCTGGAGCGCGGGATGGAACTCATCGAAGGACTCTACCACGCGCCGCGGAAGTGAATTGAGGAGCAGACGGACGTGTTCGCAAAACATCGGAGCTATTGGAAAGCGGCGACCAGCGTGGTTTTGCTGTTGGCGTTGGGACGGCCGGTGCTGGGGCAGTCCGGTCAGCAAAAGACGAGAGTATTCACGCTCGAAGAAGCGGTGAACTTTGCTCTCAAGAACTACCCGGCAGTGCGCGCTTCGCTTGAACGAGTCCGGGCCGCGGAAGCAGGCGTAGGCCTGGCCCGGACGAACTACCTGCCGCGAGCGGACGTTCTCTGGCAGGCCAATCGGGCAACCGACAACAACATCACGGGATTGCTGCTGCCGCAATCTATCATCGCTCCCATCTCAGGCCCGGTTCCGATTGCGACATCGAATCAGAGCGCCTGGGGAAGCGCGGCGGGACTGTTGTTTTCCTGGGAGCCACTCGACTTTGGCTACCGCGGAGCCAGGGTGGATGCGGCGCGAGCCGCTCAGAATCGTGCGGCTGCGGAGGCTTCGTTAACCCGTTTGGATGTGGGCATCGCCACGATCAATGCCTACATGACACTGCTCGCCGCTGAACAGACGGTACGCGCTGCGGAGTCAGATGTGCAACGGCGCGAGGAGTTTGCGAAATCAGTTCACGTTCTTGTGGACAATCAGCTTCGTCCGGGCGCGGATGCTTCGCGAGCTGATGCCGACCTCGCTCGTGCAAGAGTCAGCCTGGCAAGGGCGCAACAGCAGGACGCGATAAGCCGCACCTTTTTGGCCGATATCCTAGGGATCGCCGATTCCCGGGTTGAAATTCAGGAAAGCGGTTTGGTCGGAGGTATGCCCGGTTCGTCGCCTGAGGCGGCTCCCGTATCCGCGAACCCGGCAGCGAAAGCACAGCAAGCGCGCGTCGAAGAGTCGCTGTCTCAGGTGCATATTCTCGACCGCTCCTACTATCCGAAGCTCTATTTCCAATCCTCCGTGTACGGACGTGGCAGCGGCTTGGACCCAACCGGAAAATTTCTTGGAGGCACTGAGGGCCTGGCTCCGGACCGGTCCAACTGGGCCGCCGGTCTGACGGTAACGTTTCCCGTGTTCGACATTTTCTCGATACGTTCGAAGAAGGCGGTCGAGGCCGCGAATGAGCGCGCGGAAAAGGCTCGTTATGACCAGACAGTCCAAGATTTGACGGGACAACTCGGCAAGGCGCAGGCTTCGCTCGAAGGCGCAAGAAAAGTTGCGGAGAACACGCCTGTCGAACTCGAAGCCGCCCACAGCACCGAAACCCAAGTACGTGCTCGTTACCAAGCCGGCCTCGCGACACTTGTAGATGTCTCCGATGCGGAGAGCCTGCTGGTGCAAGCGGAAATTGACGATGCATTGGCGCGTTTGGCCGTCTGGCAGAACCTGGCCTCCGTTGCGGCGGCGCAAGGGGACCTTGCACCTTTCCTGCAACTGCTGCCGGGCAAGACTAAGGAAGGGCTTTAGTCATGTGGCTCCTGCGCAGCGCGCTTCGCAATCCGATCTCCGTCATCGTTCTCGTGATCGCTGTGGCTTTGTGCTCGATTCTCGCCCTTCTGCGCATGCCCATCGATATTTTCCCGAACCTGAATCTGCCGGTGATCTATGTCGCGCAACCGTACGGGGGAATGTCTCCGGCGCAGATGGAAGGTTATCTCGTCTACTACTACGAGTATCACTTCCTTTACATCACCGGGATTGAGTCGGTGGAATCGAAGTCCATCCAAAACGTAGGATTGCTGAAACTCACGTTTCATCCGGGCACAGACATGAGCCAGGCGATGGCGCAGACCGTGGGGTACGTGGACCGCGCGCGCGCGTTCATGCCTCCCGGAACAGTTGCTCCGTTTATCATGCGCTTCGACGCCGGAAGCGTCCCGGTCGGCTACCTGGTTTTTTCGAGCGCGACAAAGAGTGTGGCCGAGATCCAAGACCTTGCTTTAAACCGCGTGCGCCCGCTTTTCGCCACCCTGCCCGGAGTCTCCGCTCCCCCTCCATTCGGAGGGGCGGCCCGAACGATTGTGGTGAGCGTCGATCCCAGCCGTCTCCGCGCCTACCGCATGGCCCCGGAAGAAGTGGTGCAGGCGCTCAACGCGGGAAACACGATTGTGCCAGCGGGGAATGTGCGGACCGGCGACTTGTTGCGTCTCGCGCCGATCAATTCGGTGGTCACGAATATCAAAGACCTGCTAAACCTTCCGATTCGCACGGGAGCGGGACCCACGGTCTTCTTGAGAGACGTCGGGACGATAGAGGATTCGAGCGACATCATCACCGGCTATGCCGAAGTGAATGGACGCCGCACGGTCTATATTCCCGTGACGAAGCGCGCCGACGCCTCGACGCTGAGCGTCGTCAGCGAAGTGAAGGCCAGCCTCGCGCAATTCCAGTCGGTTGTTCCGCCGGACATTAAGATTGACTACGAATTCGACCAGTCGTCCTACGTTCGGAACTCGCTGCTATCCGTCGTGAAGGAGGGACTCTTAGGCGCGGTCTTGACGGGCGTGATGGTGTTCCTCTTTTTGCGCGACTGGCGGAGTTCTCTCATCGTGGTCGCGACGATTCCGTTTGCCTTGCTGACCGCGGTCGTCGCCTTGTGGGGCGCGGGTCAGACGGTCAACATCATGACGCTCGGAGGCCTGGCGCTGGCGGTCGGAATTCTGGTCGACGAATCGACCGTGGTTATGGAGAACATTCACAGTCACCTGGGACAAGGACGAGGGCGTGCGGTCGCGGTTCTCGAAGCGAGCAAGGAAGTACAGATTCCGCGGCTGCTGGCGATGCTGTGCATTCTCGCCGTGTTTGTTCCTTCTTTTTTCATGACCGGAGTCTCGCACTCGCTCTTCGTGCCGCTTTCACTGGCTGTGGGCTTCGCGATGGCCGCCTCGTACTTGTTGTCGAGCACTCTTGTGCCGGTGTTATCTACGTGGATTCTGCGCGAGCATACGCCGGAAGCGGAGGACGCTCCTTCGCTGTTGCATCGGGTGCGCGACAGACTCGGCCGCATCCTCGCCCGCCTGACCGCAAACCGCGGCCTCACGATCTCGGCATATGTTCTCGGTTCACTTTTGGTGATTGCTCTGCTCGCGCCGTATCTCGGACGAGAAATCTTTCCGCGGGTTTCCTCGGGTCAACTTCTCCTGAGGTTCCGCGCGCCCGTCGGCACGCGAGTGGAAACAACGGAAAGACTCACTCTCGGCGTTCTGCATGCAATTCAAGAGGCGGCCGGCGCGGGAAACGTCAGCGTTACGCTGAGCTATATTGGCGCGCCTCCTCCCAACTATCCGATCAACACGATTTATCTCTGGACCAGCGGTCAGCATGAAGCTGTATTGCGCGTGGCGCTGAACCCGGACGCTAATATCCGGGTGAATGAGTTCGAAGAGCGTCTGCGAAAGCTCTTGCCTGATAAATTTCCGGGCTGTCAGTTTTCCTTCGAAGCCGGAGACATCGTTACACAGATCATGAATTTCGGCGCTCCGACTCCCGTCGAAATCAATGTGGGGGGACCCGATCTCGCAGCGGATCGTGCGCTTGCCGCGAAGCTCCGTTCGGAAGTCAGCAAGATTCCTGCGCTCCGCGATCTGCAATACGATGAACCGCTCGACTACCCGAGCATCAACATCGACGTAGACCGCGAACGTGCCGGTCAGTTGGGAGTGACAACAGCGGGCGTGGGTCGTTCGTTCCTCGCGGCAACATCTTCGAGCCGCTTCGTAACACCGAACTATTGGGCTGATCCGAAATCGGGAGTCGGATATCAAGTCCAGGTACAGGTCCCGCAGTCGAACGTATCTTCGATCCAGGATGTTGAGCACATTCCCGTGACGCAAGGCGCGGCCGCGCATCCGCTGATGGGCGATGTGGCGCAGGTCGGCTATGGAAGTGTCGTCGGGGAATACCACAGGCTGAACGGACAGCGTATGGTGACGCTCACTGCGAACGTCGCGGGGGAAGATTTGGGTCGAATTTCGGGTGAGCTGGACAGTGCGATCAAGCGCGTGGGCGAAATCCCTCGCGGGGTAAAGGTGACCATCCGCGGGCAAATCGGCCCGATGAAGCAGACGCTGACGAACCTGGGCATCGGACTCCTGCTTGCGGTTTTGGTAATTTACCTACTGCTGGCCGCGAACCTTCAATCCTTGAGGCTCGCGTTCGTGGTGCTCTCGACGGTGCCAGCGGTTATCTGCGGCGTGCTCTTCGTTCTACTAGTTACTCGCACGAGTCTAAACATTCAGTCGTTCATGGGAGCAATTATGGCCATCGGGGTTGCCGTGGCGAACGCGATTTTGTTGGTCACATTCGCGGAGGAATATCGTCGGCAAGGAAATACCTCCACTGCTGCTGCGATTCATGGGGCGAGAACCCGTATGAGGCCGATTTTGATGACCAGCATGGCGATGATTGCTGGAATGGTTCCTATGGCTCTCGGAATCGGCGAAGGAAGCCAGCAGACAGCTCCGCTCGGGCGCGCCGTCATCGGAGGATTGTTGTTCGCCACGGCGGCAACACTCCTAATTCTTCCGCTCGTGTTTTCCTTAGTGCAAGAACGCGCCGGCGTCAAGTCGCCATCGCTTGATCCTGATGACCCTGCGAGTGCCTTCGCGAGGAGTTCAAACCCAGTGCCCGGAGGAGCGGCATGACCCAAGCCCGGATTCCGTTGATTCTAATCCTTTGCACGACACCCAGCTTTTGCGCTTCTTGCGGCACCAATTCGGGCTCCAGCACCAGCGCTCAGGGAATGGCGTCGCCTACACCAACCGTCGCAGTGGCTAAGGTTACGTCGAAGAAGCTGTCCATCACAACCCGGTTGCCCGGAGAACTGCAAGCCTATGAAGTGGTCGCTGTCTTTCCGAAAGTCACTGCCTATGTCGATTCGATCAGCGTGGATCGCGGGTCGCGCGTGAAGGCTGGACAGCTGATGGCCCGGCTAGTTGCGCCAGAAGTCGCGGCACAGCGAGCTGAGGCACAGTCCAAACTCCAGGCCGCCGAGGCGCAGCGGGCTGAGGCGGAAGCCAAGCTCGCCTCCGATCAGAGCACCTACGAACGCTTGAAGAGTGCATCTGCGACGCCCGGAGTAGTTGCTGGAAATGACTTGGAGATCGCCCAGAAGAGCGCCGAAGGAGACCGTGCGCGACTCCAAGCGCTCCGCGAGAGCGCGGAAGCGGCGAAATCGGCACTAAAGTCGGTCACAGAGATCGAAGGGTACCTCCAAGTGCGGGCTCCTTTCGACGGCATTGTGACGGAACGGAACGTACATCCGGGATCTCTTGTGGGGCCTCCAACAAGTGGCTCGGGAGCGGCCATGCCGATGCTACGGGTCGAAAAGACCGCTAGGCTCCGCCTCGTTGTTCCTGTCCCAGAGAAATATGCGACGGGCATCAACGTCGGAAG
>MNEA01000018.1 GCA_001917435.1 Acidobacteria bacterium 13_2_20CM_2_57_6 | reverse complement strand
CAAAAACGTTTCTGGCGCTGCGGATAGCGGTGAATCGAGAGATGGAGGAACTCGGGCAGTTTCTTTCTCGGACCCCGGCCACAATGAATTCAGGAGGACGCTGGGTGGTGTTGAGCTACCACTCGCGGGAAGACCGCCTGGTGAAGCGCGCGTTTCAAGAGGGAGAGCGCACTGGAACGCTCCGCGTGCTGACCAAACATGTGATCCTGCCCGGTGAACAAGAAACGATGGGCAACCCGCGTTCGCGAAGCGCGAAGCTGCGGTGTGCGGAAAGAACGCCGACCCCTTGGCAGTCGGCAAGGTAATGTTATGGCACGCAGGAAAAAATCATCGGCAATGACCGAGTTTCATACCGTCAAGAGGATCGATAATTCGCGCATCGTGCGCCACGTCGAGCCCGCGAAGATGCGCAGGCTGTACCGCACGGCTGCGCTGGGCACCGTGATTGCCACGTTTTTTATGCTGTACATTTATCAGCATTTCCGCTGCATTGATTTGAGTTTTCAGCTCGAGGACGTCAAAGCCCGGCAATCCGAGGCGGCCTCGCTGAATTCGTCCTTGAAATTGGAGATCGCCGGACTGCGCAGTCCGATGCGCATCGACGTGATTGCGCGCCGCCAACTGGGCTTGACAGAGCCGCTGCCGACGCAGGTGCAGGAATATGAGGCTCCGTACGGCGCAGAAGTGGCGGCCGCCCGTTACGTTAGGCGGAATCGCGCGCCGTAGTTCTCTCCACTCGGAGGGTACGGGTCGGCAGTCCATTGCTATCAGGCATTTGAATCTCCAGGCGGAGCGCTTGTCCATTTGATTTCGTCATGCCAGAAAACCGTGCTCACGCCGACACAGGTGGCCGCATAGCGGCAGGTTCCGAGCGCAACCGCCGGGCGGTCGAATGGAATCGAAACCGTAAGACGGTCAACTCGTTTACTGAGCGCAGTACGGTCAACCGTCTGCTGATTGTTGCCTGCCTATCACTTCTATGGATGACCGTCGTTTTTGGGCGGCTGGGATACCTGCAACTCTTCCTTCACACCGAATACATGGCTAGAGCGCAGCGGCAGCAGCAGCGCGTAATTGAAATAACGCCGAAGCGCGGCGCGATCTACGACCGCAACATGCACCCGCTGGCGATGAGCATCCCCGTGGATTCGGCGTTCGCGGTGCCGTCCGAGCTTGGCGACCAGCAACTGGCGGCGCGGCTGATTTCCGGCGTGCTGGGGATTCCGCGTGAAGTGCTGGAAGCGCGATTTGAATCTTCGCATTCGTTCGTGTGGATCGCGCGCAAGCTGCCACCCGACAAGAAGGAAGCGGTCGAAGCGCTCAATCTGAAGGGCGTCTACTTCCAAAAAGAAAATCAGCGCATTTATCCGAAGCGCGACCTGGCGTCGCATGTGCTGGGCTTCGTCGATCTCGATGAAAAGGGTTTGGGCGGGATCGAATACGAATTAGATAACCAGATCCGGGGCAAGAGCGAAAAAATCATCGTGATGGCGGACGCGCGACAACGCTGGTTCGATGGTGGAGAAGCCCGACGCGAGCCGGGTGCGAACGTGGTTCTGACGCTGGACGAAAAAATCCAGTACATCGCGGAGCGAGAGCTGGCCGCAGCGATTGCCAAGACACACGCGATGGCCGGCACCGTGATGGTGATGAATCCGAATACCGGGGAAATTCTCGGGCTGGCGAACTGGCCGAAGTTCAACCCTAATGTGGCGAACGAGGCGCCGGCGGAAGCACGAATGAACCGCGCGGTCATGGCACTGTACGAGCCGGGATCAACTTTTAAGCTCATCACTCTAGCAGCGGCGTTCGACCAAGGAATTACGCGGCCTACGGAAGTTTTCGATTGCGAGAATGGGGCGGTTTACGTTGCCGGGCATCGCATCCGCGACCATAAGCCGTTTGGCATGCTGACTGTCGCCGACATTCTGGCGCAGTCGAGCGATGTGGGTGCGATCAAAATAGCGCTGCGGCTGGGAGCGCCGAAATTTTACGACTACATCCGGGCATTTGGCTTTGGCCAGCCGACCGGCGTGGACATGCCCGGGGAAAGCAAAGGACTCTTGCGGCGATTGGACAACTGGTCGGCGGTCTCGATTGGATCGATCTCCATGGGGCAGGAAGTCGGGGTCACGCCGATTCAGCTCATCAGCGCTGTTTCCGCGATTGCTAACGGAGGAATGCTATACAAACCACACGTCGTTGCGGAATTGAAGCGCGGCGATCGCGTACTGACTGCGGAAGGCGCGCTGGCACACTCCGAGCCGCGAAGAGTAATCCGGCCGGAGACGGCCGCGACTCTACGGAGGCTTATGGAAGGCGTGGTACTGAACGGCACGGGAAAACTCGCGCATCTCGATGGCTGGACCGCCGCGGGGAAAACCGGCTCCGCGCAGAAAATCGATCCCGCGACGGGACGATATTCGAGGACGCAGTTGATCGCTTCGTTTACGGGTTTTGCGCCGATCAGCAACCCCGCCGTCACAATTCTGGTGTCACTCGATTCGCCGGTGGGGCAGCACGAGGGAGGCCAGGTTGCCGCGCCAGTTTTCAAGCGCGTCGCGGAGCAAGTATTGCCGTATCTGGATGTGCCGCGCGATGTGCCTATTGGTCCGAGGCTCGTCCAGGCAGCGTACAGGAATCGCGACGCCTCGGACAGTTCGGTCCTCGAGGATTTCACGCCAGCGGACTTCTCGGAACAGCCCGACCAACCTCCTGCGAAGTCCGCGGCAACCAACACTAGAGAGGGCAATAGCCCTGCGCCTCCGGTGACGGTGGCTGTGGACGAGGGCGGCGACATTCAGGTGCCGGACTTTTCCGGAAAGACCATGCGCGAAGTGACGGAAATGTGTTTGAAGCTGGGGCTGGAGCCGGTCCTGGTTGGCAGCAGTCTTGCAACAAGCCAAACGCCGGCCGCTGGAGCCAAGGTCCGGCAGGGCGCGAAGATAACCGTGCAGTTCGGAACACCAGCGGCAAAAATTGCGAAGCCGTTCCGGAGAGTCAGGCATTAGGATGAAAACTGGATTTAGCCAAGACGAACAAGTACAGGACGCCGCCACGAACCAGGTTGACCGCCAACGAAAGCATTCTGCCCCCACGAGCACAACGGACAGCGGAAGAACGCTGAGCGAAGTGTTCCAAGGCGTGGAGACAACTCTGCCTGCCAGCGCAAACAAACTGATCATTCATAAGGTGGCTTGCGATTCGCGAAAAGTGCAGCCGGGCTCGCTCTTTTTTGCCTTGCATGGAGCGAAGGCAGACGGAAACGCTTTTATTCGGGACGCCATCAAGCGGGGCGCAGTTGCCATAGCGAGTGAAGACAAGGCTCCCGGCAGGATCACGGGCGTGACGTGGATTCAGGTTCGAGAAGCGCGCAAAGCGCTGGCGATCACGGCCGCGAATTTCCTGAGGCATCCTGCGAACGCGCTGCAGCTCGTTGGGGTGACGGGCACGAACGGGAAAACGACTACGACCTCCGTCGTGGATGCCATCGTGAAGGCTTCCGGCACCAAAACTGGATTGTTTGGAACGATTGCGTATCACACGCCTCTCGGCGACTACCCCGCGCCCAATACGACCCCTGAATCGGTGGACTTGCAGGGTTTTTTCGCGGAGATTCGCGATGCGGGCGGAAAGTACGCGGTGCTCGAAGCCAGCTCGCATTCGCTGGCGATGGACCGGCTATGGGGGTGCCATTTTCAAGCCGCTGTGTTTACCAACCTCACGCGCGAGCACATGGATTTTCACAAGACGTTCGAGGATTATTTCGCGGCAAAGAAGCGCTTGTTTGCGGGCACAGGGGCCGGTGCACCGGAAGTTGCAGTGTTGAATGGGGACGACCAATTCGGCAAGCGGCTGGTCGGGCTCGCTAAGAAAACCGTCACATATGGACTGGAATTGGACGCCGACATCACCACAAAGAAATTTCAACTCACTTTCGACGGTTTGACGTTCACGGCACAGACGCCAAATGGAAAGGTGCACGTGGAATCGCGGCTGGTCGGCAGGATCAACGTTTACAATCTCCTGGCCGCAATCGGAGCGGCGCAGGCGTTGGGTCTTTCAAACGAAGTCATTGAAAGTGGCATCCGCAATCTTGAAAGTGTTTCCGGGCGTTTCCAGCGGATCGATCTTGGGCAACCCTTCCTGGTAATCGTCGATTATGCGCACACCGACGATGCCTTGGAAAACCTGATTCGAACCGCGCGCGAGCTGAATCCCAAGGGCCGGATCATCACGCTGTTCGGCTGTGGCGGAGAAAAGGACCGGACCAAGCGGCCGGTGATGGGAGAAGTCACCGGCAGGCTCAGCGATCTGACAATTCTTTCCAGCGACAATCCGCGCAGCGAAGACCCGCTGAAGATCATCAGCGACATCATCGTGGGGCTGCAGAAAACCGCCGGAAAATATCTGATCGAACCGGACAGAGAGAAGGCCATCGGCATGGCCATGGACGAAGCCCGCAGTGGCGACATCGTATTGTTGGCGGGAAAAGGCCACGAGAATTATCAGATTCTCGCCGACAGAACGTTTGAGTTTGACGATCGCGAAATGGCGCGGCGCGCCTTGCGCGAACGTGGTTTTGAAGGACCGCGAGACGAAAGCAGTAACGGCGGTCCGTCGAAAGGCGAGCCGCGAGGTGGCTCAGGGTTTGGCACCTAGCGCGCTTAGTTCATAGTAGAGACGAGGGCGCTCGGGTCCCGACACCGTCGGGGTGAGCCAATTGCGGACCTCTCGAAAGGAGGAGCCCTCAAAACGTTGAGAACACAGCGAGGCGTTCGGTACTGGGGTAAGACGAATCCTTTGAGGAACTTATGCGGTGGACGATTACACAGGTGGCTGACGCTCTGGGTACTCGGCCGGGGACGGGACTCAACCCCTTGGCCCGGCTGGCCGGTGTGTCGATTGATTCTCGCGCGATTCGTGCCGGAGAACTGTTCATCGCCATCCACGGACCGCGTCACGATGGACACGCCCATGTGGCCGGTGCGCTGGAAGGCGGAGCCATTGCGGCGGTGGTGGCAGAGGCGCAGCTTCCGCGATATGCAGACCCGGTCCGCGGCCGATGCATCGCCGTGGAGGATACCTTCCTCGCGCTCAAGCAACTGGCGCGCGCGGTGCGCGAGTCTTGGGGCGGGAAAATTGCCGGAGTCACGGGTTCTGTTGGCAAGACCACCACGAAGGAGATCCTCGCGGCACTGCTGGGCGCGAAGCTGCGGGTCCTGAAATCGGAAGGAAACTTAAATAACGAGTACGGGCTGCCGCTGACGCTGTTTCGATTGGAGGAAACGCATCAGGCGGTTGTGCTGGAAATGGGAATGTCGCGCCGCGGTGAGCTTGCACGGCTAGCGGAAATCGCCCGGCCGGATGTCGGACTGGTGACGCGCGTTTCGCCGGCGCACCTGGAATTTTTTGCGTCGGTGGACGAGATTGCGCTCGCGAAGCGCGAGTTAATTGAAGGGCTGAACGGCCGCGAGTCCACTGCGGTGCTCAACGCGGACGACCCGCGCGTCGCTGCGTTTGGAGCATTCGCGCCCGGGCGCGTATTGACTTATGGCATCGAGAACACGGCTTTTTTCATGGCCCGTGACATCGAGGATCGCGGAGCGCTGGGAACGGCTTTTGACTATGTAAGTCCCGAAGGACGCGTGCGGTTAGAGCTGAATGTTCCGGGGCGTCACGCAATCGCCAACGCGCTGGCGGCTCTGGCAGCGGCGAGCGTATGGGACATCGGCGCAGCGGAAGCGCAGGACGTGTTTCGTTCGCTGCGTGCGCCGGCGATGCGCGGGGAGCTATTGCGGTTTTCAAACGGGGCGGCGCTTATCAACGACAGCTACAACTCGAGTCCCGCGGCGCTGCAAGCCATGACGGAACTGCTTGCGGCCACACCGAATTTTCGGCGGCGTATCCTCGCTGCCGGCGAGATGCGCGAGTTGGGCACAGCTTCGCCGGAATTGCATCGCGCCGCAGGCCAATTTGCCGCGAAGACCGCGAAGATTGATTGGGTTATCGGCGTATCCGGCGACGCAGCGCAGGTCGTAGAAGGCGCCGTGGGGGCGGGACTCCCGCGCGAGCGAGCGAAGTTTTTCGCCAGGCCGCAGGAGGCCGCCGGATTTCTGGCGGACTTTATTGCGTCTGGCGATTTGCTGCTGGTGAAAGGTTCGCGCGGTGTGAAGATGGAGCAAATTGTGGAAGCGCTGATCGCGCGGCACGCGGCGGCCGGGGAAATCACGGGTCAGGAGGTACAGCACTGAAATGCTTTACTACCTCCTCTACGAAGTTTTGCGCAAGTACATCAGCCCGCTGAATGTATTTCGTTACATCACTGTTCGAACCGTGTATGCGAGTCTCACAGCAATGTTTCTGGCGCTGGTTTTCCAACGATGGGTGGCGTACTGATTGTTCTTTCTACCGCCGTACCGACACTGCTCTGGGCTGATCTGACAAACCCTTTCATCCTGCTGTCGCTATTCGCACTGATCGGTTTCGCGGTCATCGGTTTCATCGACGATTACGCAAAGGTCTCCAAGCAGCGCAATCTAGGTCTCACCGCGAAAAAGAAAATCTATTTCCAGGTGTTCGTCAGCCTGGTGGTGGGCGTTTCGCTCCTCGTTCTGACCACTCACAGCGCTTACTCCACGCAGTTGATGATTCCGTTCCTGAAGCGCTTCCGCCCCGATCTTGTTTTCCACTCGTTCATGCATTCACCGCATTTGTGGCCGCTGGCTTTCATTCCATTTCTCCTTTTTGTGGGCGTTGTGATCGTCGGCTCTTCGAATGCCGTCAACTTGACGGACGGGCTGGACGGTCTCGCTATTGGCTGCACAGTCATCGCGGCGGGAGCCCTGACAGTGTTGACCTACGTCAGCAGCAACTTCCGCTGGGCCACGTACCTCGACATTCAATACATCCCGAAGGTGGGCGAGCTAACAGTCTTCTGCGGCGCACTCGTCGGCGCATCGCTCGGCTTCCTTTGGTACAACGCACATCCCGCGGAAATCTTCATGGGAGATGTCGGCTCACTTTCGCTGGGAGGAACGCTCGGTGTGATCGCCGTCATTATCAAGCAGGAGATTCTGCTGTTCTTTGTCGGCGGCGTTTTTGTGCTGGAAGCCGTTTCGGTAATTCTGCAGGTGGGCTCGTTCAAGCTCCGCGGCAAGCGCATCTTTCGCATGGCGCCCATCCATCACCATTTCGAATTGCTTGGCTGGAGCGAATCGAAAGTAATCGTACGGTTTTGGATCGCAGCTCTCGTTTTTGCGCTGTTCGCACTTACGACGTTGAAATTGAGGTAACGAAGCATTCTGGTTTGCGGGAGTTATGCCGAATCCGTTTGAGTTGCGGGGCAAGCGCGTGCTGGTCGTTGGACTGGCAAGAACAGGTGTGGCCACCGCGCTCTTTTGCGTCTCACGCGGTGCCGTCGTGACTGCGACGGATGCGCGTACCGAAAACGAAATCACCGATGCGATTGCGCCGCTTCGTACTGCCGGTGTAAGGCTGGAGCTGGGCGGCCACCGGGAAAATTCATTCCTCGAGCAGGATCTGATCGTTCCGAGTCCCGGCGTACCGGCCGATGCTCCCCTGCTGCAAACCGCGTGCGCCAAGGGCGTCACTATCTGGAGCGAAGTCGAGCTTGCGGCCCGTTTTCTACGCGGAAGGCTGATCGGAATTACCGGGTCCAACGGGAAGACGACGACGACTTCCTTGATCGATCACATTTTGAAGAACGCCGGCTTTTCCACGATTCTCGCCGGAAACATTGGCACTCCTTTGATCGCACGAGTGGAGCAGACCAGCAACGATTCGATCACGGTGGTGGAATTAAGCAGTTTTCAACTGGAGCTGATAGAAACCTTTCGACCCAACATCAGTGTGTTCTTGAATCTCACCCCCGACCATCTGGACCGGCACCACACGCTCGAAGCGTATGGCCGCGCCAAAGCGCGCATTTTCGAGAATCAGACGGAAGCCGACAGCGCGGTCCTGAATGCAGATGATCCGGCGACCACGCCGCTTGCGCCGGCGAAGCCGCATGTCTTCTGGTTCAGCCGCAAGCAACGCGTGGCCCAGGGAGCGTTCCTACGGGGAAGCGAAATTTTGTTTCGCCATGAAGGCCAGGAAGAAACAGTATTGCATCTCAAAGCGATTCCGCTGGCGGGCGCGCACAACCTGGAAAATGTGCTCGCGGCTGTAGCGGCGACGCGGCTGGCTGGGGCTGAACCAGCAGCTATCGCGAACGGAGTGCGCTCGTTTGCAGGCGTGGAGCATCGCCTCGAGTTCGTTGCCGAAATCGGCGGCGTGCGCTATTACAACGATTCGAAGGCGACTAACGTGGATGCCACGTTGAAAGCGCTGGATGCTTTTCCCGGACGAATCCTGATCCTGCTGGGCGGTAAAGATAAAGGCAGCGATTACACCGTCCTGCAAAAACCGTTGCGAGATAAAGCCATTCTGGCGCTCCTGATTGGTGCCGCAGCCGAAAAAATCGAAAGCCAAATTACCGGCAGCGTGGCCATCGAGCGCGCCGGAACCATCGAGCGGGCAGTGGAAATTGCTTCGCACGCGGCACGGCCCGGCGACGTGGTGCTTCTCGCTCCCGCCTGCGCCAGTTTCGATCAATTTCAGAATTACGAGCACCGCGGCGGCGTGTTCAAAGACCTGGTGCACCAACTCGAGCGCCAAGCGGCGAGTACTTCTGCAAGAGGGTGAGTGAACGTGCCGAGACGACTGGAAAATGACCGCGTTCTCTTTGGAGTGACGCTGGCGTTGTGCCTGCTTGGCGCCGTGATGATTTTCAGCGCCTCCGCAGTCACCGCGCAACAACAGTACGGCCACTCCTACATCTTTGTCGTTCGCCAGGCTGCGTGGCTCTTTATCGGGCTCCTGGGAATGTTTGCTCTGATGAGGACGGACTACCGGCGTCTGCGCGAGCCGGCGGTAATTTATCCTGTAGTTTGCATCGTCTTGTTGATGCTCGTCGGCACGTTTTTCCTCGACAAGTCCCATGCCACGCATCGCTGGATCAAGTTCGGCCCGGTGGGCATCCAGCCGTCAGAACCGGCGAAGCTAGCCACCATTCTTTACCTCGCGTGGTTCATGGATCAGCGACGCCGCAACAAGGCCAGCATGGAATTTTGCAAGGAAGATTTCTGGGAAACGATTTTTCCAGCAGCCGGCCCCATTCTCGTTTATGTCGCGTTGATCCTGCTGCAGCCTGACCTCGGGACCTCCATTGATATTCTCGTTGTGGCGGCCGCGATTCTGTTCGTTGCGGGTCTTTCCTGGAAGTGGCTCGCCGTGGGGCTCGCGGGCGCAATCCCCTTGGTGTATCTGCTCATCACCCAGGTAGCCTACCGGCAAGCTCGATTGATGGCTTTTCTGCATCCAGATTCCGATCCACAAGGCGCTGGATTCCAGCTATTACAGTCACTCATCGCCGTCGGCTCCGGCGGATTCACGGGCGTGGGCCTGATGGAGAGCAAACAAAAGCTCTTCTATCTGCCCGAAGCGCACACGGATTTTATTTATGCGGTCATTTGCGAGGAACTGGGCTTTCTCGGGGCCATCGCCGTCATCGCCCTTTTTGTGGTCTACGGCTGGCGTGGGCTGCGCGCCGCCCTGGGCGCGCCGGACGGATTCGGACGGCTGCTGGCGCTGGGCATCACCGCGATGGTGCTGTGCCAGGCGCTGATTAATTTTGCTGTGGTGCTGGGAATGGTGCCGACGAAAGGAATTCCGCTGCCGTTCATCAGCTATGGCGGATCGAGTTTGCTGGTCATGCTGCTGGCCACCGGCGTTCTACTGAATATTTCGCAGCGTGTGGCGGAAGCGTGAGGAGCCGACCAGTCCAGTGAAATTGCTGATTGCAGGTGGCGGCACGGGTGGACACGTTTTTCCTGCTCTGGCGATTGCGCGGGAATGGCTTGCGAGAGGAAACGAAAGGGAAGTCGTGCTGGTGGGAACAGAACGCGGAATTGAAATGAAGCTGGTGCCGCAGGCCGGGCTGCCGCTCGAGACGCTGCGCGTTGCCGGATTGAAGGGCAAAGGTGGCGCGACGCTGGTAAAGAATATGGCGATGCTCGTGCCCGCAATGCTCGATGCGCGCCGCGTACTGCGCAAGCACAAACCTGTCGCGGCGTTTGGCGTCGGCGGATATGCCGCCGGCCCCATGATGTTTGCAACCTGGCTGGGACGTGTACCCAATGTCATCTTCGAACCCAACGCCGAGCCGGGTTTCACGAACAAGGTGCTGGCTAGAATTTCTACACGAATTGCGACCGGCTATGAAGTTTCTGCACGCGATTGGGGAAAGAAGGCGATTGTCACGGGTTGCCCGGTGCGGCCGGAGTTTTTCGCCATAACGCCGCGGCGACTGGAAAAGCCTTTTCGGCTGCTCATCACCGGTGGCAGCCAGGGGGCGTTGCCAATCAACCGCACATTTGTCGACGCCATGGACCGCCTCGCGGTGCGCAAGAATGAATTGGCCATCGTGCATCAGACTGGTGAGCGCGATTACAATGCAGTGCGTACTGCTTACGCGCGGCGCGAAATCCATGCGGAGGTTGTCCCGTTCCTCACAGACATGCCGGAACGCTTTGCCTGGGCGGATATTATTGTTTGCCGCGCGGGAGCCATCACCGCAGCGGAAATCGCCGCTGCGGGCAGGGCCGCCATTTTCATTCCCTTCGGAAGAGCGACGGACAGCCACCAATTGCGCAACGCGCAGGAAATGTCCCGCGCGGGCGCCGGCCGCCTAATATCGGAAGCAGAGCTTACGCCCGAAAAACTAACCGGCGAAATTTTCGCTCTCCTTGACCAGCCCCAGGAGATCGAAGAATTGTCAACCGCCGCGCGCGGCCTTGCCCGCCCTCATGCCGCGCGCGATATCGTGAATCTCATCGCAGAGGCCGCGAACGTGCAAGAAAATCGGCAGAGGGCAAACGCATGATGGTTTCTTTTCGCAATTTTCAACGAATCCACCTGGTCGGCATTGGCGGCATCGGCATGAGCGGTATTGCCGAAGTTCTCTTGACACTCGGCTATTCGGTATCCGGCTCGGACGTCAAGCTGTCCACCATCACCGAGCGGCTGCAAAATCTGGGCGCGACGATTTATGAAGGCCACAAAGCGTCGAGCGCGGATGGCGCTCACGTCGTAGTCACTTCCTCTGCCGTGAAGCCGGACAATCCCGAGGTTATCGAAGCCCACAAGAACAAGATTCCTGTGATTCCACGCGCGGAAATGCTTGCGGAGCTGATGCGCCTGAAATACGGAATTGCCGTTGCCGGGGCGCACGGCAAGACGACCACGACCTCGATCGTTGCCTCCGTACTCGCGGCCGCGCATCTCGACCCCACCTTTGTCATCGGCGGGAGAGTCAATCAGGCCGGCACCACCGCTCGGCTTGGCAAAGGCGAATACTTTGTGGTCGAAGCGGACGAAAGCGACCGCAGCTTCCTGATGCTCGCGCCCGTGGTCGCGGTCGTCACCACCATTGATCGCGAACATCTCGACCAGTACACCTCTCTCGAAGACATTCAGGACGCCTTTATCCAGTTTGTGAATCGCGTGCCATTTTACGGGGCGGCCATCCTCTGCATCGATGAACCCAATGTGCAAGCCATCATTCCCAGCGTGAAACGACCCATCATTACTTATGGAACGTCGAGCCAGGCCGATCTGGTCATCAGTGACGTGAAGCTGGAGGGTCTAGGCAGCGAGTTCCAGCTCACCTACAGAGGTGAAGACCTCGGCTTGTTCCGTCTGGCGCATCCTCCCGGCATGCACAACGTTTGCAACGCTGCGGCGGCCGCCGCCGTTGCCCTCTATTTGAACGTTCCCGCTGACCTGATCCGCGAAGGTCTCGCTAAGTTTGCCGGCGTGGGCCGCCGCTTTGATATCAAGGGCGTGGTCAACGACATTACCGTCGTTGACGACTATGGCCATCACCCCGCCGAAATTCGCGCCACGCTCGAAGCGGCCCGCGGATGCAAGTTCAATCGCCTGCTTGTGCTCTTCCAGCCTCATCGTTATACGCGCACTCAGCACCTTTGGGATGAATTCTGCCGTGCGTTCAATCAGGCGGACATCCTCGTGTTGCTCGACATTTATGCGGCTAGCGAAGCGCCCATCCCGGGCGTAACCAGCGAAGCGCTTGCGCGCGCCATTCGCGACGCCGGGCACAAGAACGTCCATTATTTTCGTTCGATGCAAGAAGGCATCGAGTTCCTGCTCAAGCAAGCTCGCCCAGGGGACGCCATCCTCACCATCGGCGCGGGCAATATCAGCCGGGCGAGCAACGAATTCATGGTTTTGCTGGGAACGGAGCATCCGACGCCTCATGCGCATTCATGATCCCAAGATCGTCGGCAAACTCGCGGAGCTCCACGTGGAGCTGCAGCATGGCGCCGCGCTTGCCGAATTGACTTCGCTGGGCATTGGCGGGACCACCGACTTGCTGCGCATCAAGAAGCACGAGAGCCTTCCTGATCTTCTGAGTCTGCTCGACGCCAACGGCATTCCCCACAAGTTTCTCGGCGGAGGCTCGAACTTGCTCGTAGGTGACGATGAGCTGCCTTGGGTAGTCCTGCAACTCGTCCGCCCGGAGCCAGACGTCGTCCTCGACCGCAACCTCGCTCACGTGGACGCCGCTGCCGACCTTGGCCGCATGATCACCTTCTGCGCCAAGAACGACCTCGGCGGCATGGAGGGTCTCATTGGGGTTCCCGGTACCGTCGGAGGCGCTCTCCGCATGAATGCTGGAGCCTATGGCATGCAGATCGGCAGCTACGTTCGGGAAGTGAAGCTCTATCGGGCGGCTAGCCGGAAGATCGAAGTCCTCCGGGGCGATCAAATTTCTTTCGAATACCGTCACACTTCTTTTGCGCCTGATGATATGATGCTCGCAGTGATATTGGAACTACCCTCCAAGTCGTATCAAGAAATACTAAAAGGAATTCGCATCTGCAACGAAAAGCGGCGCTCCAGCCAGCCGCTCGGCCAGAAGAGTGCCGGATGCATCTTCAAGAACCCTCCGGGTGCTTCCGCGGGCCGCATGATCGATCAATTGGGACTCAAAGGACTGTCCGTGGGCGATGCTCAGGTCAGTGGTCGTCATGCCAATTTCTTTGTGAACGCCGGCCACGCCTCATCCAAAGACATGCTCGCTCTGATTGCTGACGTCCGCGAACGCGTGCAGAAAAGTTTCGGCGTGAATCTCGAAAACGAGGTGGTCGTTTGGAACGCGTGAAGGCCATGCAGCGCAATGCGACTGCGGCAAGGGACGCCGACGCTTACCGGCCCGAACTGATTGCCGACGAGGAGCCGCGCTATTTGCGCGGTCAGAAGCCAGTCGAAATCCGCCGCAAGAAATTCAGCGGGCGGGGCTGGCCGTTCTACCGTCACCTACTCGTCCTGAGTTTATCCGGCATTGTGGGTGCGACTGCAGCCTATTACGGCGCGCAATTTCTGCTTTATTCACCCAGCATGCTGCTCCTGAAGCCAGACCAGATCGAAGTGACGGGCAATCACATCGTCAGCCGTGAAGCGGTTCTCCAGCAGTTTGTCCACGACCGGAATCGAAGCGTTTTGCGCATCCCACTGGAGTCTCGCCGGGGCCAGTTAGAACAGATTCCCTGGGTCGAATCCGCCAGCGTGCAGCGCATCCTGCCGAATCGTCTGCGCATCGAGCTGACCGAGCGCATTCCCATCGCCTTCGCCCGCAATGGCAACGAACTGGGGCTGATTGACGCGCATGGTGTCATCCTCGACCGTCCGCGCGGCGAAGAATTGCACTTTCCCATTGTCACCGGCGTCTCGGAAGAAGTGCCGCGAGACCAGCGCGAAAAGCGCATGCAGACTTATGAGGAATTCATCAAGGATATCGACCTCGTGCGAGCCGGCTCGTCCGATCGCGTCAGCGAGGTCGATCTCTCCAATCTGAAGGATTTGCGAGTGGTGATGACCGGTCTTGCGAACCCCAGCGATTCGCAGGCTGTCACGATTCACTTCGGCTCGGGCGAGTTCAGCGGCAAGTACAAAATGCTGATCGACAATTTTTCGCAGTGGCAGGCGAATGCCGGCCGCGTGCAATCCATCGATTTGCAGTATTCGCGGCAAGTGGTCGTGAATCCCGACACCAGTCCGGGCGCCACGGCGGCAAGAACAAAATAGCTTCATCGCAGGAGCGGCGGCTTGGCGAAGAGAGACAAATACCTGATTGGGCTGGACATCGGCAGTACAAAAACTTGCGTTTTGATCGCTGAAATCGATGGCGAACTTGTGAAGTTCCTGGCCCTCGGCGCTGCGGAGTCCAAAGGGTTGCGCAAGGGCCTCATCGTCAATCTCGATTCCACGGTGAGTTCCATACGGCGCGCGGTCGAAGAAGCCGAAAGTGTTGCAAACGTGCCAGTGGAAGAGGCGCTCATCGGCGTCGCCGGCGGCCACGTGCGCGGGGTAAACAGCCGCGGCGGCATCACTCTGGGTCAGCGTCCGCGAGACATCGAGCGCGAAGACGTGCGCCGCGCCGTCGACGCCGCTCGCAACATCACCCTGCCCGAAGACCGCGAAGTCCTTCATGTCCTTCCGCACGAATTCATGGTGGATGCGCAGAACGGCATTCGCGACGCCATCGGCATGGTTGGCCAGCGGCTGGAAGTGAACGTTCATCTCGTCACTTCCTCCGTCGCCGCCACCCAGAATCTCGTCACCGCCGCGAACAAGGCTGGCATCCTCGTCACCGATACAGTTCTCGAACCGCTCGCTTCCGCGGAATCCTGCCTCACGCAGGACGAGCGCGACCTCGGCTGTTGCCTCCTGGACATCGGCGGCGGCACCACCGAATTGCTTGTCTTCGGCGCTGGCGTGGTGCGTCACAGTAGCGCCGTTCCGATCGGAGGCGATCACTTCTCCAATGATCTCGCCGTTGGCTTGCGCACGCCCATTCCGGAGGCGGAAAGGCTCAAGCGCCGCCACGGCTGCGCCGCTTCCGCCTATATGAAGGGAAATGGCGCAATCGAGATTGCCAGCGTCGGTGATCGTCCGCCGCGGACCATCTTCGCGCACATGTTGACGGACATCATCGAGCCACGCGCCATGGAATTGCTTTCGCTGATTCGCGACGACTTGCAGCGCGCCGGGCTGGACGGCCAGCTCCCCGCAGGATTTGTCCTGGCGGGCGGCGGCGCGCGCTTGCACGGGCTCGCTGAACTGATCGAGCAGTCCTTCCATCTGCCCGTGCGCGTCGCGGAACCCAAAGGCTTGGCTGATCTGCCGGAACAGGTGGCGCAGCCGGAATATGCAACCGTAGTGGGCCTGGTTTTGTATGGCGCGAAGGCGCGGCGCTCTGCGCCGCAGCGCGGGGGAAATCTGGTATCCAAATTGAAAGCCATGTTCGCCGGCGCCTCGTGACCCTGCCCGAGAGCTACCAGCCAACGTGGAGAAGGTTGGGGAAATATGACGACAAGAGAAGCAGGAATTCGCATGAGCTTCAGCGAGGAGCTGCAGCCGGCGAAGATCAAGGTCATCGGCGTGGGCGGGGGCGGGTGCAACGCGGTCAATCGCATGATTCGCGCCAAGCTCGAAGGCGTCGAGTTCATCACCGCCAACACCGACCTGCAGGCGCTCAAGCTGTCTCAGGCGCCCGTCAAACTGCAGCTCGGCGCGAAGCTCACCAAGGGACTCGGCGCAGGCGCCAATCCTGAAGTTGGCCGCAAAGCCGCGCTCGAAGACACCGAGAAAATTATCGAAGCGCTCGAAGGCTCAGACATGATTTTTATCACCTCTGGCCTCGGCGGAGGCACGGGCAGTGGCGCGGCGCCCGTCGTCGCTTCGCTCGCTAGCGAATTGGGCGCCTTGAGCGTCGCCGTCGTCACCAAACCATTCGCCTTTGAAGGCAAGCGCCGCATGATGCAGGCCGAGCAAGCCCTCCAGGAACTCATCGGCGCCGTCGACACCGTCATCGTCATTCCCAACGAGCGTTTGATGGACACCGTCGAGCGCGGCACCAGCTTCTTTGACGCTTTCCGCATTGCCGATGACATTCTTCGACAAGCCGTACAAGGCATCTCGGACATCATTACCGTGCCCGGAATCATCAACCGCGACTTTGCCGATGTGAAAGCCATCATGCACGGCCAGGGCTACGCCGTGATGGGCACTGCCGTCGCCACCGGCACAAATCGCGCCGTGGATGCCGCCAACCGCGCCATCGCCAGCCCGCTGCTGGAGGACAATACCATCCAGGGCGCGCAGGGCATCCTCATCAACATTTCTGGCAGCTCCAGTCTTACGCTGCATGAAGTTCACGAAGCTTCGAGCGTCATTCAAAAAGCCGCGCACGAAAATGCCAACATTATTTTCGGCGCCGTGCAGGATGACAACATGAAGGACTCCGTGAAGATCACCGTTATCGCCGCCGGCTTCAAGGACGCCAACAAGAAAAACATCCACCAGAAGCAATCGTTCTTGCCGAAGACTTGGAAGGCCGGCCGCGAAATACCAGATGAGCCGGTGCAGCAGGCTTTGCCGAACGTCGTCCATCAGGTCCAGCAACGGGGTTCGGGGTTTGTACTTACAAACCCCGAGTCGAATAACGTCCGCGAAGTCAGCCAGGACGTTCCCTCTGACGATCTGGACGTCCCAACTTTTCTGCGTAGGCAAGCCCAGAAGGCTTGACCCTCCGCCGCCAAGCCCAGAAAGCCTGAGTGAATGACTAATTCTTAAGGCGCGATGGCGTTTACAAACGCCTGCCCATTCGGTGTCCCCACACCGGTCACGTTATCCCATCCCACAGCCGTGGTCAGTGAAGAGTCCGTCCCGAACGTCAGCACGTCCCATCGTGTGGAGGCAGGGCTGTTGAATAGCGGCGCATAAAACACCGTGGTATTGCCGAGCGGGCCGGCAAGTTGTTCAGGCGCTAGCGTGATCGTTCCGCTGGCCGTGGTGATCGTCCCATGCGCGTTGGTGGGCGCGCTGATGGGCACTACATCGGTGACCGCGCCCGCAGGCAGATTGTAAACCAAGGCGGCCGCCTGACCGAGCCCATGCCCCGCTTTCTGCGAAGCGATGGCCATCACTGCGGAGAACAGCGGCGTAGCCAGGCTCGTTCCGCCAATCACGCCAACCTCGGTGACCCCGTTAAACGTCTCGATCAATTCCGCGCCGGTCTGAGGGTCCGCCAGCATGGAGATATCCGGGACCAGCCGCGCGTTGCCCGGAAGTCCCGATTGGAACGCCGGTTTCGCAAACTCCGCGCTCGTCCCGCCTCCCGCTCCATCCTGGAAACCGAAAATCAGCGGCGGGATCACCGGCGACGAGTGGGTCGAAATAGGATTTGCCAGCCGTGTTAGGTTGGTGCCCCATCCAGTCTGGAATGCCATTGTATTGTCCGGATTCAATGCCAGGCTTGTGCCTCCAATCCCTGTAGCGAAGGGGGAGCTTGCTGGAAAGTCCACAGCCTTAATTCCAATGCGTATCGTCTCATCGCCAAAATCACCCGTCGCGAAATTCACATCCACGCCTTCTGCCGCCGCCATTTGCAAAATACGATTCATGCGGTCGTGTGTCGCCGGGTTGCCGAAAATTTCGATGCTCGACCAGCTATTCGAGATCACGTTGCCCAGGTGGCGGACCACCGCGAGGTTGACGGCTTCATCCAGCGACGAACGGTCCGTCGCCGTGACCAGCGCGATGTTTGCTTTTGGTGCCAACGCATGCGCCCACTCCACGTCCAGCGTCGTTTCAATGGTCCAGTTTCTTGCAGGGCCTTTGGGATTGTTGACTAAGCCTGGAGCCTTGGCGATTTGGAAGTTCGCCGGCGTGATGTCGGGCAATCCGTAGACCTGCGAAAAAATCTCCGCGTCTTGCTGGATGGTATCCGACCCGTATGCATCCACGATCACGATCGTCTGGCCGGAGCCGTCAAATCCCTGCGCATAGAGCGCGTTCAGGTTGTACGCCGTTTGCACTTCGCTGGGCTGGTAGCCGCAGGAAGGCAGATGCCCAAGCTGTTTGTTCGTGATCGGCGCCCCATAAACACTCCCCGTGTAGGTGGCTTGCGGGACCGTCGAAGCTGTCGCGTTGTTCGGGAACGTCAGCGTCTGCACGCCCGTGAAACACTGCGATTCGAAGAACGCTCCGGCGGGCCCCGTCCCGAGGGGATAAAACTGCCCGTTCGTCGGATCCGCTTCTACCGGGAAGGAGTACGCCGGTTCATATCCCAGGTCGTCCATTCCCGTGACCGCGGCGATCAGCCCCATGCTGGGATCGTTTCCCGCGGGATCAGATGTGTTCGATCGGTGCGTCGCCCCATTGAAGGAAAAATTGTGAATGGACGTGTGGAAAGCCTGCTCGACTTGTCCGATGCTGCCTTGCACTTTGACGTAAAAGTTATTCTCTGCCACGCCGGTTACCGAAAAGCCGTGCGCGGTAAGAAAATTCTGTACCGCGTTCACCTGCTGGGCCGTCGGAGAAAAACTCGCGTTGAACTGGCTTTGGTTGAGCCACTTGTGGAAGTTGGGAGAGTTCTTGTTATAAAGCTGCTGAACGAGTTGACCGAGTTGATTCTCATTCTGCAGCTTCAGCCACGCCGTTACGCTGATCACCGTGTTGGGATCGGCCGGGCCCTGGTCCACTGCCCGGCTGATGAAACCTGGCGTGTTGTTCGTGACGTAGTAACCATAGGCGTTGCCGTTCGGGCCGTTTGAGGATTGCGGAGAAGCCGAATTCGAGGAGGAGGCTAACGACGCAATAGCGATCATCGCCAGCGCTCCCAGTCCTGCGCGCAACATTTCTTTCTTTTTTCTTGGAACCATGTCGATTGCTCTCCTTCGAGCTGGGACAGGAATCTACATCAGCATGTAGAGTAGCTGGCCGGAAGTTAAGCTGATATTTACTTCCAGTCAAGTCAAGAGAGATGTGATTTACAAACAGACCTAGTTCTCCTAGAACTCCTTGACAGGACGTTCCCACCGACGAGTTGGATGTACCAACATTTCCGCCGCCACGCACAAAAAGCCTAGTTTATTTCGTACCGGTTATTAGGCAGGCTACCCAGAAATGAGAACATGATCAGGGACTCTCTATGATACCCAGACCATCCACTTGTTCACGATTTGCCAGCGTCCCCATTTCTTTCTAAGAGTGTAACGGCTGCCAGACCCGCAAAGGCCCCACATCACGGACCACGGCTTCGTAAACTTCATCCTGAGCAGAAGCAACGGCGCGAGGGTTGGCTTGCGCTCGTGACCTGAGATGAATAGTGCAATACGCACCTGCCGCAATCGCAATGTAGCCAGCAATCAGAAGCCATCGGCGAATGCGAAGTGCTCTCACGTGGTCGTCAACTGCTTTTGTCGCGAACAAGCGATGAAAACTGCTGAGAGAGAAAACCGCTGGGGCGCCATGTTCGGCACTCGCGCAGAGGGCGCGGCCAGTCAGAACCGACCCTCTTCAAGTAGGTGGGGCTGGAAGCAAGAGAAACTCCACCTGTGGAAGGAGTGCTTTCTCTTGACTTCCCCTTCTATAGAACTACTTAGACACCATCACACCGCGAAAAGATTTCTCAGCTTAGCCTTGCTTCTTCTGAGAGTGCACGGCAAGTTTCGTAATCGGAAACTGCGTCACCGGTCCCAAGAAGTTTCCCCGGACTTGCCCCAGCCAGATGTGGTATAATGTTTTTCAGGCCAAATTGTGGCCTGCGCGAACTGCGGCAGACTCGTCTGCCGCAGTTTTTATTTCCACCGCTATCTTTTCGACCGGAGGGGCGGCGCTCTTTGCCGCTCCGGAGTGGAGAACCTCCGCCTCACCGCGCGGTTTGCGCGCGGTGAACTCTCTCATTTTGCGGCTACTCTAAGCCATTTAGAATCGACTTATAGAAGCGTGCCCGCAAGTGTTGATTCTAAACCACTTACACGAACTATAAGTCCTTTAGATGCAACATTTACAAAAAAAAGGGGAGGGTGGCCAGTTATTGTCAGCTAGGAATGCGATAAAGGGTTCCTGTCCTGAGGAGCGTGGCGACGAAGGATCCTGCTCGATCCTGTTCAATCCGAGATGCTCCGGGCAGGGCTGATTCGTGCAAGTTGCTCTGCCAGCTTGCGCACTTCTTCTTCAAACTTTTTGTGCTCGCGGCTCCCATAAGGAAGCGAGCTGCTCAGCCCGGAGTGAAATTCGTGCGCCTTCGTTCGCTGCGCAATCAGACCAATATTTTCGACTTTGATTCCTGCGCCCGGGACAATGACGATCTGTTCCCTCGCGGCTTCGATGAGTTCGGCGAGAACGACGGATCCCTCGAGCGCGCTCTTCGCGCCGCCCGACGTCAGAATTCTTTGTGCGCCAGACCGAATTACATCTTCGAGCGCTTGGCGCAAATCTGCGGCTTCATCGAACCCGCGATGAAACGTAACCGGCAACGGCTTCGCGATCTCGACCAGTCCGCGCGTTTGCTCGAGATCCACTTTTTGGTCCTTCGTGAGGATGCCTAGTACGACGCCATCCGCGCCGCATTCCTTCGCCGCCACGATCGTGCGCTGCATCTCCGCGAACTCGGCAGCCGAATACATGAAGTCTCCTCCGCGCGG
The DNA here is from genome assembly GCA_001917435.1 of Acidobacteria bacterium 13_2_20CM_2_57_6. Lineage (GTDB taxonomy): Bacteria > Acidobacteriota > Terriglobia > Acidiferrales > UBA7541 > Acidiferrum. The sequence continues at coordinate 3,689 of MNEA01000018.1, read as the reverse complement.
CCGCACCATGGAAAAAATCGGAATGTGAAGCCTCGCTCGCGTCGCGCGAAGGAGTTCAGTGCTTGGCGTCACTCCGCCAATCGACAAATTCTCGCAGAGCTCAATGCGGTCCGCGCCGCCGCGCTCCGCCGCCATTGCGCCTTCCAGAGTTTGCACACTGATTTCGAGCAGGTATTTTGCGCTCACGGCAGAATTCCTGCCGAAGAGACGACATGCGTCAGCGTGCCGCTGGTCCAGTCCCAGATCATTCCCAGCAGCGCTGCGGCGTTCCAGCCCCACAAGAAGAGGCGCATTTCTCTTGGACTATAAGCACGCTCTTTCCATAGCAAGGTCGCATCGACCAGGAACCACAGCGCTCCGATGGCGAGGAAACCCGTAATGGTCCAGTCTCGAAAATAAAACTGCACCAAAGCGGTTTCAACGCACAAAAAAGCAGCAATCAAGAATTTGGCGCGCACTCTTCCAATCACCGTCGCCGTCGTTCGCCACCCGCTCAAGCGGTCCGGCTCAATGTCCATCACCTCACCAAAAATATGCGAGTGCATGGCAAACATCGCGCCAAACAAAAAAGTCTGCCAGGGAAGTTGCCGCGCGTTGTTTAGCCAGCTGCTCAGCACAAACACGAGCAGGTAGCTCGCCTGAATCAGCACGTCGAACGGCGGCCGGCCTTTCCAGGCGATCTTCGGCGCGTTGTAGAGTCCCACGGCGAGCAGAAGCACGGCGTACCACCACAAAATGCGCGGCCCGACGAAAAAATAGAATGCCGCCACGAATGGAACTTGCACCGCGGCAATCTGCCATTTCAACGCAGCCAGTTGTTCGCGCGCGCCGCGTGAACCGAACATGAACGTGCCTTTGCGTGGGTTCAGCGAATCGCTCTCGGCATCGACAATGTCATTGACGCCGTAAAGCAGAAAGCCAAGCGGAAACAGTACGAAAACCAATCCCAGCCAGAGTTTTCCGGAATGCAAAATGTCCGCATGTCCGAGCGGCATGAGGTAAAAGAGGGAGGTCGTGCTCCACAGCCCGGGCCGCGAAACCTGCAGCAAGAAAACCAGATAGGAATGAGATTGTTGTCGGCTAGCAACACTGGGAGGGGCTTGGGCGGCTTCGGACATCCGCTTCAATATACCGCGATTAAGTCCGGGCCCGGGTTTTCATACCATCGCGATGTGCTGAATTGTTTCGCTGGTTTTGAAAGCTTCACGGAAATTGCAGGCCAAGAAGATCCGCTGCCAGAGCAATCTGCGTGGCCGCTAGATGAGGCCGAGCGAGGCGAACGCGGTGATCGAAGCGCAGCCGAGGGCAACGCCCATGACCACGCCTGCCAAGACATCGCTTAGGAAGTGCATCCCCAGCACGATGCGAGACACAGCAATGCTCAGCGCCAGGAAAAAAAGCATGCCTTCGAGCGAAGGATAAAAGTAGCTGACCACCAGCGCGATCGAAAACGCCGTCATCGTGTGGCCCGAAGGAAACGAAAACTTGTCCGGAGGCAGCACCTTCGACCAGCAGTGCGGCTCGATCTGGCAAGGCCTCGGCCGCTGGCTCAGTCTCTTCAGCGCTTTGAAGACAAAAATGCCCAGAACCGCCGCGGAGCCTGCAGCCCCGATGGCCGCAAAACGCTGGGGGCCTCCATACGCGAGCAGCATCAGCCCCAGGCCGTACCAGATCCAGCCGTCGCCCATGCGCGTGGCCGCGATCATCCAGATGCGGATCCAGCGCGGGGCGCGCCAGCGATTCATCCGCCGCATCAGCCGATGATCGCGCCGGTCGATGTATCCCCAGAGGTTGCGTGCGACTGCCATCGCCTTACCTCACCCACACCGCTGGAAACAGACATGCGCTTTCAATCAGAAAGATGCATGCATAGGCGAGAAAGATTTCCAGCCAGCAAACCGCCCGTGCGTGAATTGTTTTTCTTTTCGGATGCGGCGACGAATTGGAGGGCTTGCGCACCACGCACCTCAACTTGCCCAGTTGGCCTCGAAGTTGGAATCCAAATCCCACAGCATCCGCTTGCGCTTCTCGCCGCGCTCAATCGCGGAGGACCACTTCCGGCAATAACGAATTTCGTTCAGCCAGTGTCCCGCTGTGAAAGCCGGCACCAGTAACGCCAGCGGTGACATCGCCAGCGTCCACGGTTCGTCCCAGAAGAGTGACCGCACGATGCTGAAAACGTCTGCCGTAAGCTTGCCCCAGCTCCCGTGCACGCCGTGGATTCGTCCATGCCCAGTCCGCAGTCCCGCGAAAAATTCATCTATCGTTCGCGCGCCCCGCACTTCCGTAAACGTATGTCCGACGCCCGCGATGGTGTGCGAGTCGCTGCCCGCAATCGCGATTTTTCCCAGTCGTGTCGCCAGCCGCGCAGCACTCTCATTGGACCGGGGCCACATCTGCCCGTTGCGCGTCTCAAACGCCGGCACATACGATTCAAACCAATGAAAATCTTCCGCTTCGCGGCGCCCAGTCAACCCGGAGAAAACATGATTGGCGCTGAAGAAAAGTTTACGTTCGGTGAGGTACATCAACAGCGCTATGAAATCATTTCTACGCCGGTGAATTTCAGCATGGTCGCGTTCGGTTATGCCATAGACGCCCATATGCATCTCGGTTCCGCTGGGCATTCGGACGGTCACTTCTTCGCTTAGGAAAAAGTCGGCATACTGCCGCAGGGGCTCCGCGCCGTCGATGGAGTCATGGTCGGTTAGGGTGACGATGGACATGCCCATTCGCTTCAGCCGTTCATAGACTTCCGCGGGCTCGGTGTAGCACTCCCGGCAAATGCGATTTAGCCCGGGAGCGTTGAACATTCCGGATGCGATCGAGTGAACATGAAGGTCGCAGCGCATGGTGTAATTTTCTTCCCTCGATATGAACAGCCTGTAAAGAGGTTGCGAAATCTGCGTGAATGTGTCTACGGAACCTATTGAGCACAAATCAGTTATTCGGTTATCCACATGGCATGGAGCGTGCTCTCCCCAATTAGCTTCGGTTTGTGGCACAATCCTGCCAATGAAAAAAATTCACGTCGTCTTCCATGATGGCGGAGGAGGGCATCGCAACGCCGCAGTAGCTTTACAGACGGTAATTTCCCAGCAGCAACGTGACTGGCAGATCGAACTCGTCCAGTTCCAGGACCTGACGGACCGGCTGGACGTTTTGCGCAAACTCACCGGGATTCGTATACAGCAGCAGTACAATATCCTGCTGCAAAACGGCTGGACCCTTGGCAGCACGTATCTCCTGCGCATTCTCCAGGCCACCATCCGCATATTTCACCGGCCGTTGGTAAATCTGCTCGAACGATTTTGGCGCGAAAAACCTGCGGACTTGCTCATCTCCGTAATCCCTCATTTCAACCGGCAAATTTGCGAGAGCTGGAACAAGGTTTATCCCGGCCGTCCGTTTGTCACCATCATCACGGACCTGGCCGATTTTCCGCCGCGCTTCTGGATCGAGCCGATCGCGGAGCAGTATGTGATCGCTGGCACGGAAAAAGCCGCCGACCAGGCGCGAGCGATGGGCCATGATGACGCTCATATTTTTCTGACTTCGGGAATGATTTTGCGCTCGGATTTTTACCTCGAAGACAATTCAGATTCGGTTGCGCTGCGCCGGGAAATGGGATTGCGGGAAGATTTGCCGACGGCCATCGTGCTCTTCGGCGGCCACGGTTCCAAAGTGAT